>JAISJC010000048.1 GCA_031261745.1 Oscillospiraceae bacterium | reverse complement strand
GTAATCTGCACCATATAGTTGACGAACGCGATTATCAGTCCCATTCGCAGCGTGCCGTTTATCTGCATATTCCCGCCGAACCACAGGACGGCGACGACGCAGAGGTTCATAACGAGCGTGTTAATCGGCGTCATCAGAAACGTGGTCTTTTGCGCTTTTATGCTCGTTTCCGCGAAGTTTGTGTTCGCGCCGTCGAACCGCTCCGCCTGTCGCTCTTCAAGCGCGAACGACTTCACGACCCTGATGCCGAGAAGGTTTTCGCGAATCGCGGTGTTCACGGTGTCCAGCCGCTCCTGAACCCTTGTGTACAGCGGAATCGCGCGGTTAATCAGCACGATGACGAAAACGAGAACTATCGGCAGCGCGACGACAAGTATCAGCGCGAGCTTCGGACTCAGCGTAAACGCCATAATCACGCCGCCGATGAACATAAACGGTCCGCGCGTCATAAAGCGCAGGAGCTGAACAAGCATTTCCTGCATCTGCGTGACGTCGCTCGTCAGGCGCGTAATCAGTCCCGACGGTTCGAGCTTGTCAACCTCCGCCGCCGAGAGCGTAAAGACGTGAGCGAAAAGCCTCGAACGCAGCCGCTCCGCCATTCGGAACGCGGCAAAATTCGCGGCAATCGCGCTGCCCGCCCCGCCGCCGATTCCGATTACGGCGTAAATGAGCATACGCAAGCCGGTTTTCAGGACGTAATTGAGGTCGCCGCTCGAAACGCCGATGTCGATGATGTTTGACATAAGCGTCGGTTGCTGCAAGTCCATAAAGACCTCGATAATCATACAGAGCGGAGCCAGAATCGCGCCGAGAACCGCCCCTCCTTTGAGATGTTCCTTAATCAGCCGTAGCATTTCCGTACCTACCTGTTCATTATTTTAGATAAAATATAGCACAGTTTTACGGATTTTGCAAGAACGGCGGTCTTATAAAACTTGCGGCGGGACGCATAACACGTCCCGCCGCTTTATGTCACTATTTGCCGCTATGCGCGGCGTGGTGTTCTTTCAATTGCTCAAACAGGCCTCTTTCGCAGGTCGGTAACTGTTTCAGGCACGTTTCGTACACGATGCATTTCCGGCAGTCGCCGTGATACGGACACTTGGTGTTCCAGCAATCGCATTCGAGCTTGTCCGCTTTGTTGGCGCAAGCTATTGCCGCGCGCATATCCCCGCCTTTAACGCTGGGCGGATTCTCCAGCCACTTGTTTTTATTCGGCTGTGCCAGTATGTTTACATCTTCTTGCATTTTAATGTTTCCTTTCAATATAAATTCGGACTATTTATCGGCATCGCGGCTGAATACGATGTAATGTTCCTCGTAATCCCCTAAAACAGAACATCTTTGGCAGGTAGGGAATTGTTTCAGTGCCAAATGGAATACGAGACACTTCCGGCAATTTCCGTGGAACTGGCAGCCGGTATTCCAGCATTCGCATTCCATTCCGTCCGCCCTTTTTGAACACGCGTGCGCGGCGCGCATATCATCGACAGAAACTTCGGGAGAACTGTCCTTCCATTTGAGTTTATCGGGCTGCGCCAGCCAGTCTTTGTCCTCCGCTGTCGCGTCGTAGTCCTCATCGCCGCCGAAAGGATTCATCATTTTTTGAAGCTCTGCGGCACCCTCCGGCGTCAGCATAGACATCATACGCTCGTTGCGTTTCTGAAAAGCCTCAGGGTCGAAACCGCCCTCGCCCGGCGGATTTTGGGGTTCACTCAGGAACGCCTCCATTTCCGCCTTTTTGTCCTCCTGCGTGCGCTCCAGGATAAACTTCTGGAAATTGAATTGACCGGGACCCGCTTGGTTTTCGTTTTCGTTTTGGTTTGGCATTTGATTTACTCCTTTGTTATGTAGTATTATAAGTAATTGCGAAACTGCTGTGAGACCATTTCCTCCGACGTGATGACGCCGACGCGGTTCACCTCCTCATCCTTGCAATGTTAAAATCCCTTACTCGACTGGGCAAAATTGCGGAATTTTATTGCGGTAATAGAAAACATTTTGGGTATTATAACACATTAAATAACAAAAAGCGAGTGTTTTTTTACAAAATGTTCGGCGATATGAAATCTTTCGCCTTGGCGAATGCGTTTTCTATCATCTTTCCAAATAAGTCTTTTGTCACTTATATGAAATACGAATATTTATGTCTACCCACTTATGGTATAATTGCGTCAATAATGCACAAACACAGCCGTGCATTAGACACTATTTTATATGCATTATGCAAAGAGAAGGAGCGGAAAATGAAAAAAACACGGAGCAAATGGAGCGTCATCGTCGCGGGCATAATTGTCGGCTTGGTTGCAGTCGTACTGGGACATTTCGGGAACCCAGGAAATATGCAGCTTTGTATCGCCTGTTTTATTCGCGACACAACCGGAGGGCTTGGCTTACAAACTACCGGACCGCAATACATACGTCCCGAACTCATCGGTATTGTACTCGGCGCGTTTATAATTTCGCTGATTAAGAAAGAACACGCGCCTAAGGGCGGTTCCTCTCCGTTCACGCGGTTTATTCTCGGAATGTGCGTGATGGTCGGTGCGCTCATCTTCCTGGGCTGTCCGATTCGTATGATATTGCGCATCGCCGGCGGCGACCTGAACGCCGCGGTCGGGCTTATCGGCTTTGTCGGCGGGATTCTGACCGGAGTTATTTTCCTGAACAAGGGCTTCTCCTTGAAGCGCAGCTACGACCAGCCCTCGCTTGAAGGGGTCGCGTTTCCCGTGGTAAATGTGTTATTGCTGATTCTGCTGATTGCCGCGCCCGTATTTATATTTTTCAGCGAAAAGGGTCCCGGTTCGATGCATCCCGCGATTTGGATATCGCTCGCCGCCGGACTCGTCGTCGGCGCGGTGGCGCAGCGTTCGCGCCTCTGCTTCGTCAGCGGCACCCGCGACGCAGTTATGTTCAAGAATTTTTGGATGCTGTTATGCTATGCCGCGATTCTCGTGGTAGTACTCGTTGCCAATCTGATAACAGGTAAATTCAAGCTCGGCTTTGCCGACCAACCGATTGCGCACACCGAATGGCTGTGGAATATTTTGGGGCTGTATTTGGTGGGCTTCGGTTCCACGCTTTTGGGCGGCTGCCCGATGCGGCAAATGATTCTCGCGGGAAGCGGCAACAGCGATTCCGCCGTAACCGTGCTGGGCTTCGTCGCCGGTGCGGCGGTCAGCCATAATTTCGGTCTGGCGTCGTCGGCGGCCGGAACTACGCCTAACGGACGTATCGCGTTTGTCATTTGCGTGGCGGTCGTCTTTATCATCGCGATATGCAACACGAAAAAATCATCTGCGGCGCAGGGGGTAGCGGAATGAAAATAACAGTTGACGCTAACGGGCTGTCCTGCCCGGAACCGGTATTGAAACTGAAAAAAGTGATAAACGGCGCGGAGGAAATCGAGCTGCTCGTTGACAGTCAGGTGTGCGTTGAAAACTGCACCCGTTTCGCGGAATCGAAAGGCTTTGCCGTTTCGGTAGAGGGCGGGCGCGGACAGTACGTTATGACGTTGAAGAAAGCATAAGCATATGGAATACCTTGCGACTTTTTATACGCATTACGGCGCGGTGAAGTTTAATAAGCATTGCGACGCGGAGCGGGTGCCGGCAAAACTGATGCCTGTTCCGCGTGAGCTGAGCGCGAATTGCGGGCTTTGCGTGCGATTTGAAGCTCCCGCCGCGCTGAAACCGTCGGAACACGAGGATATGGAACATTGCTACGCCGTCGATGAACGCGGCGGGTACACAAAAAAGGAGGATTAACGAGTATGGATATGCGAAATCTCAAAAAGTTCACGGCCTGCGGCGGTTGCGTCGCCAAATTACCGCAGGGGATGTTAAAGGACGTGCTTTCTAACATTCCCAAGTTTGACGACCCGAACCTGCTTGTCGGGTTCGACACGTCGGACGACGGCGCGGTGTATAAACTCACCGACGACATTGCGATTATCAACACGCTGGACTTTTTCCCGTCTATGGTGAACGACCCGTACCTTTTCGGTCTGATTGCGGCGACCAATGCCCTAAGCGACGTTTACGCTATGGGCGGCTCGGTGGTTTCCGCGCTGAACATCGTCTGTTTCCCGGAGGAGGAGGACCCCGCGATTTTGGGTTAAATCCTGCGCGGCGGCGCGGAAAAGGTGCTTGAAGCCGGCGGCGTGCTGTGCGGCGGTCATTCCATTAACGACGAGGAACCCAAATACGGACTGTCCGTGACCGGCGTCGTACACCCCGATAAGATTATGCGTAACAATAACTGCGAAGTCGGCGACAAAATCATTCTGACAAAGCCGCTCGGAGTGGGGATTATCACGACCTCCTATAAAGCGGGCGAAGCGTCTGAAGAGAGCTACGCGCAAGCGATTCGCGGTATGCAGCGGCTGAACAAATACGCTGTTGAAATCGCCAAGAATTACCGCATCCACAGCGTTACCGACGTTACGGGCTTCGGTTTTCTGGGGCATCTCAACGAAATGGTGACGCCCGAATATTCCATAAGCGTCGGAGCCGCGGACGTGCTGTACATCAAGGAGGCGGAAAGGCTTGCCGCCGAAGACCTGATAACCGGCGGCGGCATTAAAAACCGCAAATATCTGCAAGACAAGGTGAGCTTGCGCGGACTTTCGACGCCGATGGAGGAAATTTTATTTGACCCGCAAACCTCCGGCGGTTTACTGATAAGCGTTCATCCGGACGACGCCGCTGATCTGCTCGCCGCGCTGAGCGGTCAGGACCCTCCGTGCTGTATAGTGGGCGAAGTAATCCCGCGTGAGGACGTCAATATAATCGTAACGCAATAATAATTCAATCGGCGGAGAGAAAATATTTCTCTCCGCCGATTATATTTACCGGTAAAACCTCAAAACGTGATTCGTGAACTTCTCCTGAACGGGAGAAAGCCGCAACTCCTTGTTGTGCATCAGATATATTTGTCTGCGGAACAGCGGATGATTCATCTCTACCGCGTTTACCAAACCCGCCTCAACGTACATTGCGGCGGCGACCTTTGAAATGAGCGAAACGCCCATCCCGTGCGAAACCGCCAAAAGTATGCTGTGAGCGTCGGAAAAGTGCGCGGCGACGCGCAGCTCTCGCGCGTCAACGTCAGACTTTGACAGCAGAGCCTCAACCTCCACGCGGGTGCCGGAACCGGACTTGCGCATTATAAACGGTACGCTTGTGATGTATTCCTTAAAATTCTCCCGTATAAAGGCCGCGCTCTGCTGCTCGTCACGGGAGGTGACTAAAACCAGCTCGTCGTCATATACGGGGTAAGAGTTGAAACGGTCGCCGTCGGGAGCGGTGCCTACCATTCCGAAATCGTAGCGAAAGCCGCCCATTTCCCGCTCGACCTGTCGGCTGTCCGCCTGGTCCACGGAAAATCTGATGTTGGGAAATGACCTTTGGAAAGACGCAATAATCTCCGGCAACAGGTGCTGCGCGGGTATGGTGGACGAGATGATATCAATCGCGCCGCCCGAATTCCTGTCTATTCCTGTTACGCTCTGAATAGCCTGCTCTCGCAATGACAGGATATTTTTCGCATAGACCAATAAATCAAGACCGGCTTTTGTGAGGGAAACCTCCCTTGTATTTCGGATAAGCAGCTGAACGCCCAAGGATTTTTCCAGCGAGCTTATATACGCGCTGACCGACGGCTGAGAAGCGTACATCTCCTCCGCAGCCTTGGAAAAGCTGAGGCTTTTGGCTACGCTTACAAACGCTTCGAGTTGCTTTATTTCCATACGCTTACCGTCCTTTGACTATTTGTTTCAGCGCATCTGCGAACAGGTCAATTTCCGTTTCCGTATTAAAATACCCCAACGAGCAGCGCACCGCCCCGCGCGGAAAGGTTCCCAACGCCTTATGCGCGTCCGGCGCGCAGTGCAGTCCGCACCGCGTCATAATGCCGTATTCCTCATCGAGCCTTGCCGCGACGACGGCGTTGTCCATATCCGGAAAATCCAGCGCGGCAACGGCGATTTTGTCGGCAAGATTTGACGGTCCCGCGATACGCACGCCCGAAACGGCGTTTACACTGTCGGTCAGATGTTTCAGCAACGCCGTTTCCCTCGCGTAGACATTTTCGACGCCTGTTTCCTCGATGTAGTCGAGCGCGGCGGAGAGCGCGGCAATACCCGGAATGTTTAAGGTACCGGCTTCCAGCCGGTCGGGAAGCTCCGCCGGCATATCGGCCGTTTCGGAATAGCTTCCCGTGCCGCCCGCGACGAGCGGAACCATTTCCCCCGCAAGCTCCTGCGACAGCACAAGACCGCCTATACCCTGCGTCGCGAGCAGACTCTTATGTCCGGAAAACGCCAAAATATCAATGTTGTCGCGCCGCATTGATATCGGCAGCACTCCGGCGGTTTGGGCGCAGTCAACCAATAACCGCGCGCCGCGCGCCCGACAGATTGCGCCCACTTCGCGCACAGGCAATATCGCGCCGCAGACGTTGGAGGCGTGAGTCATAACCACGAGCCGCGTCCGTTCCGTAATTTTCGCCTCCATATCGGAGAGGTCAAGCCTGCCGTCCGTAAAGCAGCGCGCCGTATCGACGACCACACCCTGCGCGCGGAGCTGCGCAAGCGGGCGGAGAACCGCGTTGTGTTCCATCTGCGTGATGACAACGCGGTCGCCGGGGCGCAGCAAGCCTTTGAGCGCGATGTTCAACGCCAAAGTGACGCCGCCCGTAAAAACCACCTGCCTGCCCGTGGGACAATCAAACAGTTTTGCAATTTTTTCCCGCGTGCTGAACACGAGGTCAGCCACCTCATACGCGCCGGCGTATCCGCCGCGATTGATGTTGAAACAGCCGCGCTCAATAATATCCCTTACCGCATCCGCCACCCCTGGGGCCTTCGGGTGCGAGGTGCTGCCGTTGTCAAAATAAATCACGCGCCGTCCCCCTCGTAAACGGAGCGTACGGCTTCCGTGACCGCCTCCTCCTCGCCGGGCAGCAATGTTCGCAGGGAGATGAGCGCGACGCCGCCGTTTATGCGGATTATAACGGGAATGCGGCCACGACGCAGCCTCCGCTCCAATTCCTGAACCGACAATCCCGCCGGTTCAATCGTGACGGCCCACCCCGACAACTGCACGTTCGGCAAGGAACCGCCGCCCGTTTCGTCCGCAGTCGAGCATACGCCGACGGTCCACACCGGACATACGGCGCGAAGCCGCCCGGCGAGCGATAATGCGCGCCGTTCAAGCTCCTCCGGCTCCGCGAACAGCATCGCGAGAACGGGAATACGGGATTTCGCCTCCTCCGGATAGAGGCATATCCGAAGCGTCGCTTCAAGCGCGGCCAGCGTCAGCTTGTCCGCTCGCAGAGCGCGGGCAAGCGGGTGCTTTTTTATCGCGACAATATACTCGCGCCGCCCCGCCATAATTCCCGCCTGCATTGAACCCAACAGCTTATCGCCGGAAAAACAGATTATGTCCGCACCGGCTTCGATTCCGCCGCGCGCCGTTTCGCCGAAGTGAAAACCGAACGGTTCCGGGTCTGTCATAAAGCAGGAACCCATATCGTACAGCACGGGAAGCCCGTTCTCACGGCCGAACGCCGAAAGCTCCGCCACCGATACCGATTCGGTAAACCCGACAATCTCATAGTTGCTCGCGTGAACTTTGAGCAGTATTTCCGCACCGTTCGCGACCGCGCGGCTGTAATCGCTGAGCCTTGTTTTATTGGTCGCGCCCACCTCCATAAGCTCCGCGCCGCTCTGCTCCATAATTTCGGGTATGCGGAACGAGCCGCCGATTTCCACCAATTCGCCCCGCGAGATTGCCACGCGCTTACCCTTTGCGAGCGTTGTAAGCATTATGAACACCGCGGCGGCGTTGTTGTTGACGACCATTGCGGCTTCCGCGCCCGTCAGCTCGCAGACAAGGTTCTCAATATGGCTGTACCGGCTGCCGCGCTGTCCCGTTTCCAGGTCATATTCGAGATTGCTGTACCCGCGATACACCTGCGCGGCGGCGGAATACAGCGCGTCTCCGAGCGGCGCGCGCCCCAAATTCGTGTGCAGGACAATCCCCGTGGCGTTTATAACTCCGCGCAGGTTTGCGGTCTCCGTTTTTTCAATCTCCGCGAGAATCCGAGCCGCGCACTCGTCGAGAGACGGGATTTCGGGCACGGAGCCGGACAGAATTCCGGAGCGCAGCTCGGCAAGAACGCGTTGCGCCGCGCGTTTGACGTGCGGGCGCGCCAGCCCCGCAAAAGAGCTGTGGGCTAACAGCGCGTTCATATTGGGTAATTCCCGTAAAATCCCGTTGTCCATATATGCCTCCTTATGTTTTCCGACGCGAGAAGAAATGCCCCCTGTCGCAGTAAAAGTTCTGCAACAGGGGGCTGCATAAAGTCTATCTGCTCTGTCTGCCTATTCTGTTAGCCTTGCCCGAACGGAGGAACTATCTCACTTTTACCGCCGTTGTACAGACCCCACGCGCCGCGTCCGCTTGTGCGGATAGTGAGGTTTTCGTTAAACGAGCTGTGGGTGTTGCCGAAGGAACCGCTGCCCGCTTCCTCGGTGCCGTCGAGGTCAATCGAGTTGCGCACATCGCTGATTGCGCGCACACGGAAAAACGCTTCAAACCCCACGGGCATATTTCTGATCTTGAACGACCTTTCGGCAAATGCCGCGCTGTCCTTGTTGACCGTGTATATGCGCGTCGCGCCGTTCACGCTGCCGTTAGCGGGTTGGTTAATATACGAGTACCCGCTGTACCAGTACGGAACGCTGTTTGGAGACAGGGTCAGATCCGCTTCGCCGCTCGCGGAAACGTCTGTAGTGATGAAGAACTGTACATTGCCGCTGTGCAGGTACGCAATCTGGTACGCGACGATTTCCGAATTACCGTCGTCGCGCGGCGCGTCCCACGTCACCGTTGCGTCCGTCTTGGTCGGGTCGCCGCCGGAGGCCGCCGCGTACGTCACTTTCACGTTCTGCGGGGAGGACGGCATATACGCGTCGCCCGCGCTGACCGTGGCGGGATTCAGGAACGCCGTGGTCGGGTTCATCCCTCTGTATTTCAGGCTCGCGTTGTTCAGGTAGTTGGGATCCGCGGGGTCGATTTTTGAAGCGGATCTGCCGTTTTGCGTCAGCGTGGCTCCGCTGATGAGCTGAATCTGGTGATTCTGCCGGCCGTATGTGTCATAATTGCCGAACAGCCGCACCGAGTTTAATTCTCCGCCCGCGACAACCGGAATCAGCGTGTTCGCTCTTGAATTATCCCGTATGCCGTTGTAGTACGGCAGGTAAGCTCCCGCCATTCGCGGACGCGCCGTGTTTATCAGAGCGGTTTTGGATGTAATCCCGTGCGTATCATACATCTCCTGCGCCATACCCGGAGAGAGCGCGACGACGTTTATCGCCTCGGTTCCCAGTGTGTTGTATACAGACCCTCCGATGTCGTAAACCGGGAAGAAGTAGCTCGTATCACCCGCGGCGGTTCCCGGAGCTTGAAGCGCGGCGTTCGTCCAGTAGTTCGGTTCACCGCCGTATGTCGCGGCTCCCGTCGCGTTGCCCGCCCAGATTGTTATTGTACTCTCCTCCGGCCGGAATCCCATATAAACGTGGTACGGAACCCACTTGTCGGTCGGGCGCGCAAGTCCGTCCCAGTTGTTCGGGTCCCATCCGGGCAGAAGCTCCTCCTGCTCGCGGAAGGTTATCATCGCGAAGTCCTGTTCGCGACCCTTGTACTGGTGGTCGTCCATTTCGCGCGAAATCTGTCCGATGTTGCGGAAGCACATTCTTATCGCGCGGCCGATGATGTTGTTGATTTCATTGCCCGCGCCGCCGAACGCGCCGATGTCGCCCGTAACGCCCAGTTCTTCGGCCAGCGGACCGTTGAGCATAATGTGCAGCGTACTGTCGCTGCCCGTGACCATACCGTGGTACCACATCTTGTCGAAGTCCGAGCCGCTTGCCATAAGCTCCATCGCCGCCAGTATGACGGGGAAATGCTCCGGCTTCGCGCCGGCCATTACCGAGTTTATCGCGACTTTTTCGGGGGTTATCGCACCGCCCTGGAATTTCAGCCACGCGATGACGTCGTCCTTGCCCTCGAATTCGCCCGTATCCGGATTGTAGCCGCTGCGCGAGGAGCCTTTCAGCATCTCGTCAACAAGTTCGCGTGTCGGTCCCACGAGGGGCAGCCCGTCGCCGAAATTGCCGTAGAACCCGATGTCCTTGTTCGTGCCGCGCCGCGCCAGAGCCTCGGCGGCGATTGAACCCTCCGGCGGGTTGTTCATCATTGCGATTTCGTTAAAAATCTGCTGCGCTTCGGCGTAGCTGTGCGCCTGAATCTCTATTGCGTCGTTGCCGATGCCCATCATAGTGTCATAATAGGTCAGCGGTGCGGGGTTGCGCTCCGTGTCGGTCAAGGGCGCAGTGAGTGCGTACTCGGCCATTTCGAGAGCGGTCATATCCGCGACTCCCCAGAATTCCATACGCGACTTGTCGGGATATTCCGTCGTATTCAAAACGTGGTCTTTCAGGAATTGTATTGCTACCGCGTTATTCTGCGGGGTTGCCATATTTCCGGTGTATTGCTCCGCCGTCGCCATTAACGAATGGTCCATAACGGTTTTTCTCGCGGCGGACAAGCCGTTGACTATTAAGCCGTTGTTCTGATGAAAACTGAACAGTGAGGTTGTGAGATACGTAATCGGGATTCCGCGAGCTTCAAGAGCTTTTATGTGGGTGGAACTCCACCACGAGCAGCAGTTTCAATCTCCTACCCCGACTATCATTGCGTCCGCGTTCAATGCCCAGTTGTCGTATGTGCCGTCGGTCTTATTGTTCCACGGGTGCAGCCCGTTTGAGATAACGCCCCCCACGGTCAGCCGCACGGTCAGTCCCTCCGGAATTTGGGTGTTGTTCGGGTCCTTGCTCTCCTTTTCCCATTTCTCTTTAAGCATTTGACCCAGCGCGACCGCCGGTTCGCCGTCGAGCGGTTTATAGTACCACGACACTCCGAGGCGGAGCGTTCGCGCGCCCGTCCCGTACAGGATGTCGGTGACTTTGCTGCGCTCCGCAAGCGGCACGTCGCGGCGCGGTTCGACGGTCCCGATCGGATTGAGGAATTCATACGTCGTCAGCGGTGCCACTTTTTTTGCGCAGCCTGAGCCGATGCTTAAAAGCGCGACGAACGCCAACAGGAATCCCATTACCCTTGCGAGTGATTTTTTCATAAGTCTAACCTCCTTTGCCGAATTTTGCGGTGATGTCGGGCGGTGCCGGTACGGACGCAAAATCCGAAGGAGACCTGCCCGGTTTGACGACAGCCGCCTCGGTCCACGCGCCGCGTCCGCTCGCGCCGTAGTCAAGCGCAACGGGAACGGCAACGCCGACCGCGTTGACGACGCCGTCGTCGACTGCGCGCACCCAGAAGTCGCTGTAATATCGTCCGCCCTCCGTTACCCCCGGAATAACGATGTTCGTCACGCCCGCGGGTACGTCAATCCACGCGGGGAAATAATCGTACGCGCCCGCGTTAAACGGTTTTGGCGTATATATCAAAGGCGCGGCAACAGGATTCTCAGGCTTGATAAGCACATAATCGAAGCCGCTGCTCCCGCGAAGCAGGTACCAGCTCCCCGCCGTCAACGCGGTGACGCTGTTTACTTCGTTATATCCCGTAACCTTTGCCGGCGGCGCAATCGTCGCGTAGCTGGCGTTAAACAGCCCGTACACCAGCGTCCCCGCCTGTATACCGTGACCGTCAAGCCCAGGGTCGTAGGAACCCGCCGCCATCGGCCATATGCCGACGTTAAAAGCTGTCCTGAGTTCTGCCGGCGCAGTGAAACTGCTCGCCGCAACGGGCGGAGCGGGCGGCTGCGGCGCACCCGTATCGGGAAGAATACCCGCGGGGTTGAACGTCCCCCCGGCGGCTCCGCCGGTGTATGAAACCTGATATCTAAGCCCCGTTCCGCCGCCGGACGGCGCGCTCCACGACAAATACGCGTAGCCGTCCTTGAAGTACACCTCCGCTTTTGTCGGTTGCGCCGGCGGTGGCGTGTCTTTACCGTAATTTCCCGCCGCGGCTCCGGTAATCAGGCGCGACTGAAACGCCTGCATACCGTAAAACTTCGTCGCCGCCATACCGTACTGGCTGGGGCCGCCCGTGTAAACGCGCGCGCTGTCCGGGTCGCCGACGACTACCGGGTACAGCAGACTTTGATTGCCGCCCGCGTAACCCAGGGTAGTCAGCAACGCGGTTTTGTTTTCGATAACCGTGCCGCCGGGTCCGAGACCGGATTGCAGCAATGCTGCGACATTCCTCGGTATCGTCATTATACTGACGTTGGCGATTCCCGCCTTTGTCGCGCCGCT
The DNA here is from genome assembly GCA_031261745.1 of Oscillospiraceae bacterium. GTDB lineage: Bacteria > Bacillota > Clostridia > Oscillospirales > Oscillospiraceae > JAIRRO01. The sequence continues at coordinate 29,118 of JAISJC010000048.1, read as the reverse complement.
TCTGACGACGCTGAGCGGCACAAATTCCGCGTTGACGCCGCCCAGACCGAAGTACATATCCTGCGCGTAGTAGCCGAGCAGGGTGACGGTGCTTTGCTCCCGCTTAAAGCCGAGCATTTCGTTATGACGCTCCCAACCCGCGGGAAGGAGCTTCTCCTCTTCGCCGAAAACCGTCAGCGCGTGGTCGTTCTGCCTCCCCTGACGCGCCGTGCCGTCGGTGACGTTTGTCCTGTTGACCCCGATGTTGCGCGCGCTCAATCGAACGGCGCGCCCTATGCCATTGTTCGCTTCGTTTCCGCTGCCGATATAACCCCATTGACCGGATATGCCGAGTTCCTCCACTATCGGACCGGAAAACAGCAGCATTAAGCTGTAATTATCGCTTGAAGTCAGCGTATGGTATAACAGGCCGCCGTCCTCCCACGAGCTTGCGTACGCCTCCATCGCGGCGAGAATCGCCGGAAAATATTCGGGTCTCGCGCCCGCCATAACCGAGTTTACGGCGATTTTTTCAACAGTCATTATACCGCCCCGCGGCATAATTCTGCCCAGAACGTCGTCGCGGTTCCGCGTTGTCGCGGCGAGCATATCGTCCACAAGCTCCGGCAGCGGCATTATCAGGGGCAATCCGTCGCCGAACCCTAATTCCATAGACATACTGTTGAATTTTGCCGCCGCCCGAACCTCGTCCGCTTCCTCGATTTCGAGCATCTTGGCCGTCGGGTCGCCGTCGGTCCACCCCGCTAATTGCTGAGGCGTTATCGCGGGCGGAGACTTTTCGTCCTCCGTCAGTTTGTCGGTCAGCGCGGATTTTATCTGCGCATATACGCCGTCGCCGAAGGCTTCCTCCAAATATTCAACGCCGTTGTTGCGCAAAACGGTTGCGGCGCGGCTGTAAATCGCACTGTCAACAACTACGCCGCGCGCTCCGCCAAAGCCGTTGTCGAGCGCGCCGACGGCGAACGCGTCCGCAAACGCTTCGTGCGCCAGCAAGACGGCCGGCGTACCGAGAGCCTCAATCATTTTCGCGTGATATGCTCCCCACCACGCACTTTGCGTACAATCCGCGACGCCGATAACTACCGCGTCGTATTCCGCCAGCGTTTCGTAATAAGATAAGGGCTTCGCGCCGATTGAGCTTCCGAGGTTATACTCGTCAAATACGGTGCCGGAATATTCGTTCGCGAGCAGGTTCTCTAAGGCGCGCATTGACTGCGGGCTCAACGCCTTGGCGTAATACACAAACGCGACGCGTTTGTCCGCAAAGCTGTCAAATACGCGCTCCGCGAGCGGTTGGTTAACCTGCGGCACAAGCTCTCCCAACGGGTTATAGACCCTTATGGACGACGCTGCCGTGCTGACACTCGGAATTATGATCGCCGCCAGTATTGCGACCACAATTACGCAGCTTAACGCCGCTATCAGCTTTTTCTTATTCATATAATTACCCCCTTCTCAACCAAAAACGTCGTTCCCCGTCCCAGCGGGTGATTTTCATCAAATCAAAGTATTCTGCAATCTGCTGCGCGTATTTTCGCGGCGTTTCCAATATATCCCGCGCTTCCGCGAGAGTAAAACCGTCCGGAGCCTGTGCGCACAGCGTTTTTTCCGCATTTTGCATTGCGTCTCGCGTATATACGACGTTGTCGGACAGCCGTACCATCTCTCCGCTCCGCAAAAACCACTGCAAATACTCACCCTGTTCTCTATCCGCAATGTTCAGCGCGGCTACGGCATCGCTCCAAGGCGGCGGAGAATATGGCGTTTGCGCGAAAAGTTCGCGAATATCGGCAATAACCGCAGACTGTTGCGCGGTTATCACGGGCTTCCACCCGTCGGGCCATATCGCTGTTTCATCCTGCTCAAATCCGCCCGCGCCGTCCAAATACCGGAACACGGCGCGCTGCTGCTTCGGATCCATTTTGGACAAATGCTCCTGCGCGACCTCTTTCTTCGGCACAGCGAAACGCATCGGGAAGCGTGCGAAATAATCGTTTAACCATACGGTCAGCTTTTCTTTCAGACCGTTTGCGGTTTCCGCAAGGAAAAGCAGCCCGTCCTGCAACTCGATCAGCACCCCGCTATCGACCATCTCCCTCACTATTCTCTCCGGTTCTTTTTCGTCAGTCCGCGACAGACACTCGGATATTTCCGCCATTGACCAAGGGCGGCCGTCCTTTGCCATTGATACCCGCAACACCTGCGTCGGTTCGCCTCCGTACAGCGCGGCGAGTCTGGTAAGCTCGCTTTCGAGGTTCCGCCGTTTGAACTTTGCGGCCGAAGCGTCCACGACGGTTCCGCCACCGATTGTGAACATCGGCGAATAGAAACGCAGAACCACTCTGTCCCCCGGTAACGCGGCGAGCGGTGTTTCCAGTTCCAGCTGCGCGAAGCAGCTTTCACCCGGAGCGAGCGCGCTTCTGTCCAATAAAACGATGCGCGCCAACACTTCGGTCGTTCCGTGGTGTACGTGGACGCGCGTACGATGCGCAATCTCCGGCGCGTCGGGTAAAAGCTCCAATCGAAGGCTTATGCGTGTGCTGTCTTTCAACGAGTCCGGAGCGGCAAGCCAACTCCCGCGCTCGGCAAAGGCTTTTTCAACTCCGGCGAGATTCGCGGCGACGCGCTCTCCCGCGTACACTTCGTCCCGCTTTTCCCCGTGGACTTGAAGCGAGCGCACGCGCGCCTGTTTACGAGACGGCAACAGTTCGAGCGTGTCGCCTTGGCGGATGGCGCCGCTCCACAGCGTTCCCGTGACGACGGTGCCGAAACCCGACATCGTGAACACACGGTCTACCGCAAGACGGCAAACGCCCGCGGACACGCGCTCCGGCGTTTCGGCGCAAAGCTCGGCGATAACGTCCAGCAGCGCGGGAATACCCTGCCCGGTAACCGAAGATACCTCGACAATCTTCGCGTCGCGGAGCGGGCTGTCTTTGAGGTATTCCGCCACATCCTCGCGTACGAGTTCGAGCCAGTCGGCGTCCACCGCGTCAATCTTTGTCAGCGCGACGACGCCGCGGTTAACGCCCAGTATGCGCAGAATATCCATATGCTCGCGCGTCTGCGGCATAACGCCCTCGTCCGCGGCGATGACGAACAGCACGACGTCGATACCGGTTGCGCCTGCGAGCATATTCTTGATGAACCGCTCGTGCCCCGGAACGTCAACAATGCCGATGCGCTGCCCGTCAGGCAGAACAAAAGGCGCAAAACCCAGTTCAATAGTGATACCGCGTGAGATTTCTTCTTTCAGCCGGTCTGTATTCACGCCGGTTATGTAACGGACAAGCGAAGTTTTGCCGTGGTCAATGTGACCCGCGGTGCCGAGTATTATTCGCTTCATCGTACGTTCGCCCTCTCACTTTCGACGCTGATACTGGCGGGGATGTGTGCGAATCGAACACACCAAAGGCAGCGTTAACCACCTCACAACCGGGTTTGAAGTCCGTGCCGGCCACCAGGCCGGATCCACCCCCACATAAGCCGACAGAAGATTTTCCTGCGCGGTTAAAGCATACCACAGCTTATAGGGAAAGTCAATATAATGTCGGTAATATATCACATTATTTTTGTGCAACCTGTCGTGGTATGCGTTCGTATGTGCCGCTATTACAATTTCCGTCCAAGCTCCCGCGCCTGTTCGAGTTCCGCACGACCGTCGAGCATTGCCGCCGCGTGGAGCGACTGCGCCGCGACAATCCCCGCGTCCTCCCAGTTTTGGTGCTTGCAGATGCGTTTGTAGGTGATAATCGCGCCCTCGCAAGTATCCGGCGCGGCGTTCCCACTCGTCAGAATCAGCGCGGCGCGCTTGACCGTCATCGGGTTCACGCGCAGGGACGAGTAAAACCGGTCAATCGCCGTTTTGAGCTGCGCCGTAACGTTCCAGTAGTAAATCGGCGACGCGAAAAGCAGCGCGTCCGCGCTCCTAAGCGCGTCGAGAATTTGCGGCATATCGTCCTCGTGGACGCAAATTCCACTCTGATGACACGAGCCGCAGCCGAGACACGGCGCGATTTTCAGGTCCGCGACTCGGAACTCCGTGACGGCTTTTCCCGCCTCGCGCGCGCCCGCGATGAATTCCTGCACGAGCCGTTCCGTGCTGCCGTTTTTTCGCGGCGAACCGCTCAGAACTACGATGTTTGTTGACATTTTTCTCGCTCCTTACTTTTGAATATTCGACTCGAACAGGCGCACCTCGCACTCAAAGCCGCCGTCAAAGTCAATCGCGAAGTCGTCGCACTGCGCTTTTTCGCAGTTCCAGTGCGAATTCTGCCGCATTTGCCCGCGAACCGGCACGAACAGCAGCTTGCCGAGGACGGTGTACGCGACCTCGACGCAGCCGTCCGCGCGGAGGAAGCCGTTGTCAAACTGTTTTAGACCCGCGATTTCAAACCGCGCGGAATCGCCGTAAAAGCGTATTATTTCGGGCGCGGGCTGCTCAAAACGCACATCTCCGACAACGCGGATAAGGCGCGGACGCTCGATTTCGGGATATTCGGGGCGGCGTATGTTAAGATATTCGCCGTTAAATTCAAGTTTCATCTGCTACCTCCCGCAAAAGCGCGGCGCAATTGAGCCACTCCGCCGCCGAGAGCGCGCTGAGCGACGAAAATCCGTCGAATCCCAGCTCACCCCTGAACGCGAACAGGAACGCGGGCGTATGCTCCGCCTCGTACTCGACGTAGCCGCGCAGCAGCGCGGTGCCAAGCTCCGCGTAACCGCAGTCGAACAGCGCGGGCAGCAGGAACGCCTGTGAAAATCCGATAATAATACCGCTGTCGGGCGCGGTTTGCAACCCGTAGGGCGACGCGTAGTCGCGTTCAAGCCGACTCACGAGCGTCTCCCTGATTTCCGGCGGCAATCGTCTACCGAGAATGAGCGGCGTGAACGGCTCCAATTCGTCGGTTTCGGCGGTTTCACCGGTGTGGAGGTTCCGCGCGACGAACTGCTCGCCGTTCCAAAGCTCCGTTACGAGAAATTCGAGCAGACGGGCGGATTTTTCGCGCCAGTCATTCTGGATTCCGAGCCTTTCCGCAATCTCCGCGAGGGCGTCGGCGAGGAGAATACAGAACGCCAAAATATCGGGGCATTGCGCCGGAACGCCCTTCGCAAGCATCCGCGTGAAGTCGAATCCGCTCTCGCAGCCGTGGTGATAGCTCGGAATGTCGCCGCCGTCGCGCGTCGTCCAGAACTCGTAGAGCTTCGCGAGTCCGCCGTACATTTTCTCACAATGCGCGCGCGTGAGCCTGTCGCCGAAGCGCGCGAGAATTTTCAGCGCGGCAAGCCCGTGGACGGGCGGCTTCGTCGCGTTTATATTTATGTAGCGGTCGTCTAAAAGGTCCGGCAGTTCTCCGAATTCGTCCTGAACAGAGAACATCGAGCAGAGCGTCTGCACCGCAGTTTCCGCGTCCCGCAATGCCATCGCGTGGTACGCCTGGTGCCACGAGAAGCACGCGGTGTCGTCCGGCTTCGAGTACAGGAACATAGGCTCCGTCACGCGTCCGCGCGGGAACACCTGACACGCCCAAATCATATACGCGCACAGGCGTTTTGTCGGCTCGAACCTCGCGGCGACGGGCGGATACTTCGCGTACCAGTCCTCAAAATCGCGCTCATTTTCGGCGGCGCATTCGTCAAAAGTGCGTACGCTCGGCTCGGCGGGGTAATCCGATTCGCAGATATAGCCGTCGGCGACGAGAAAGTCCGCGCTCGGCTCAAACGTAACGCCGCCGCGAAAGCGCACGGCGTCCGCGCCGTCAAAGCAGAATTTCGCGCCGCCGACTGCGAGTGCGCCCGCGGAAAATTCCGCGTCCTCAAACGGCTCCGGCAGCGTGATTCGCAGGACTTTTTCGCGCTTTTCTCCGTAGCTTTTCAGCGAACGCCGCAGCTCCAAGCCGCCGTCCGCGCCGAGTGCGAGCGACAGCCACGACCCGCGGCGGCTGAACGGCACGCGCGACAGCTTGTTAGTGGATTGCATCGGCGAGCGCGCCGCCTCCCAGTCCGCGCGCGACATACTGTACACGCGGCGGTGTTCCGTTTCACCCGTCGCCACGCCGTCCACCGCCTTCGGAATATCCCACGTATACTCGAACTTCATACCGACGCCCTCAATAACCCGCTGCGACACAATGTTGCGCTCATCGCACTGCGACACGTGTTCGCGGCAACCGAGACTTTCAAACATAAAATCAAGAACCGTGCGCTTAAACTCGCGCCCGTATCCGCGCCGCTGGTGCTGCGGCAGAATGAAAATCCCGGTTTCGCAATGTCCCTCGGTGAACGACAAATCGGGTGAAATGTCTTTTTGCCAGCTGAAATCCATCACGAGCGCGTGACCGATAAATTCGCCGGTAGCTTTCAGCTCGATTATCCACTCAAAATCGTAGCACGGGTCGGCACCGGTGCCGCTGACCCAACGCGCGAGGGCTTCGCGCATTTTGTCCGCGTTCGTAATGATGTTGCGCGTGTACTTCATATTTTCTTTGTCGGAGTACAGCGCGAAAACGTCGTCAAAATCGTCGGCACGACAGGCGCGCAGACGGAGCCGCTCGGTTTCAAGCTCAACAAATTTCATAAATAACCCTCACAAATCGACACATTTTTTCACACACAACCGATGTCTCACTTTGTATTGTTATCATATTTCCTCCACAAAACGCACGCTTGAATTATCCCAATATCCCTTGAAAACGCGGTCGTTTTGCCCGTCAAAATTCAGCTGATACATTCGGAACAGCACCGTGATATTCTTCGGCTGCCATTGCTCCTCATACGAGTAGCGGTACGTCATTCCGATGTTTTTCATCACGCCGCCGCTTCGCGGATTGTTCACGTCGTGCGTCGCGGTGATGTACGGAATGTCGGTTTTTCGCAGCCGCTCAACCACTGCCTTGCAGGCTTCCGTGACGATTCCGCGGTGCCAGAAGTCCCTCCGCAAGCCGTAGCCGAAATCATAATTGTCGCCGCCGCCGACGTGGACATAACCAATCGGAATGTTATCGGATTTCAGGCAAATGGCGTATTTGTATGCGTCCGGAGGTATTTCTGCGTAGTTCTTTCGGTAAAATTCCGCCGCTTCCGCGAGCGATTTCAGCGGAAACCACGGCAAAAACGTATTCACGTCCTCGTCACGGTGGATCGCAAACAGCGCGGCGATGTCGTTTGCGTCGAACTGCCGCAGTATCAGGCTGTTTGTTGTGATTGTGTCAAATGCATCAAATTCAGCTTTCATTTCCCCTCCCAATGTTCTCGCGCCCTTAATCAGCCGTGATCCGCAATAATTGTAACACATTCCGACAGCGATTGCAATCGCCATAAATCAAACCAAACGGCATAGCCAAAACCCCCGCCGACGAGTTTCACGTCAGCGAGGGTTCGACTACGTTGTATGCGTAATGGTGGAGCACCCTCCGCAAAATCCGAACTACTCACCGCACCAGCACTCCAACGGCGCAGCTCGGCGTTCACCTCGCCGAACGTAACCGTCCGCGTACCGTCCTTGTAGTTGTACAGCAAAAGCGTGCGGTCATCGTAAACATAAATCGCATTCACGAAAATCTCCGCGACGCGTTGACGATAATCGGGGTCGTTGATGTCACCGTGCTTGAATCGGCTGACCCAAAAGATGATTTGCTCCCGCGTGAACAGCGGTCGCGCAATCTTCTCCTGCGCGATACCGATTTCAAGCTCCGCTTTTCGCCCCTCTAAATCTTCAAGCCGTTTTTTCGTTGAGCTTGTTATTATCCCCTGCTCCAATGCGTTGAGCAGGTTGTCTATACTTTTCTGCGTCTCCGCAAGCTGCTTTTGCAGTATAGGGAGCGCGGTACTTTCGCGTTTCTGCACCTCTGTAAGCCTGTCCGCAAGCTCCGCTATTATCTCATCCGTCAGCACAATTTCTCTCGTTTTCGCGACAATGAATTTCTCGATTGCGTCCTTGCGAATTGCCTTTTTGTGACAACCGTTATTTCGTTTCGCGTTGCCGCACTTGTAGTAATAATGGACTTCTCCCGTGCGGCTTTTGCCGCTTTCTCCCGTCATAAACGCGCCGCATTCGCCACAGAACAATTTCGTCGTGAGTATATAGTCAACGGCGGCTTTGTTCGCGGACGGCGCAAGCTTGTTCTTCGCGAGTTTAATTTGCACCTTGTCAAAAAGCTCTTGTGGTACTATCGCGGGGATACCGTTCGGGAACACAATGTCACGGTATTTGTACTCGCCGCAGTATTTGCGATTTTTGAGCAGCAGATGCAGACTGCTGTTGCGGTTGAACTCCTTGCCGTGAGCCGTGCGAATCCCGCGCGCATTCAATGATTTCGAGATGTCCACGAGCGAATCGCCGTCGGCGTATCGCTCGAATATCTCTCGCACTATCGGAGCGGTAATCGGGTCGGGTTGGTAATGCCGCTCGCTGTCAACAAGATAGCCGAACGCTATGTTGCCGCCGTTGTGCTTCATCTTCAACGCGTTCTCGGTCAGTCCGCGCGTTATCTTCTCTGACAACTCCGCTGAATAATATTCCGCCATTCCTTCGAGGACTGCCTCCATAAGAATCCCGCTCGCGTCGTCAGAAATGTTTTCGGTTGCCGATAGAACTTTCACGCCATTCTTTTTCAGCTTGTGCTTATTGATTGCTGAATCCTCACGGCTCCGCGAGAACCTGTCGAGCTTCCAGACGAGGACAATTTCAAATTGTTTCTTCGCGCTGTCGCGGAGCATTCTTTGAAATTCCGGTCGCGCGTCGGTTTTGGCTGAAAACGCGCGGTCAATATAATTCCCGATGATGACTAAGCCGTGCTTTTCGGCATACTCGCCGCACTCGCGGAGCTGCCCTTCGATTGACTCTTCGCGCTGATTATCTGACGAGTAGCGAGCGTAGACTACCGTGTTCAATTTTCATCACCTCTTGATTACGAATACTTCTCAATAAACTTCGCGGGCGTGAGAATTTCCGGTTTCTCAACAACGACATCTGCGAAGTCCTTGTCGCCCGTTACAAGTACATCCACATCTTCAATAATTGCCGTGTAAAGCACGGGATAATCGTCGGGGTCGCGTATCTCAAACAGTCCCGGCTTGATGTCGCGCGGCGTGTAGACGAGTTCATACGGCATACGCGCGAGAACGTCGTCAATCACCGAAATACGGTTCGGGAATTTGCGCCGCGCCGTGTCGAAAAGTTCCTCGACTGTATACGACGAAATGACGAGCGTATGCTCGCGAAAAATGATTTGAAAAACCTCGTCAAGCCGCTTGCTCTCAAAGAATATTGCGGACACAAGGATATTTGCGTCAACCATTATCCGCATTAAGTTGCTCCTCGCGTTTTTCTTTTCGCGCCTCTTTAATCATAGCGACGACATCGTCCTCGTCGTACACACCGAGCCGCTCCGCTTCGCCGCGCATAGCGGTCTGCGCCTCGCGCAGCGCGAGCATACCCGCGTTCTCGATTACGATTCGCCCGTTTTCCTCGAAGAACACAACCTTGCTGCCCTCGCGGACACCGAGCCTTTTGCGGATTTCAATCGGCAGCGTGAGCTGTCCGCGCGTTGTAATTTTTGCAAGTTCCATTGTCTGATACTCCTTTCGGTTTTGCATTGAAAGTAAGATTTATCTGTTATCATTATACTCCGAAACCAAATGAAAATCAATAGTTTCCAAAATTATTTTCTGCATTTGTTTCGCATTGACAAACATCGAGATTTGTGCTATCATACTTACGCGGATAACTGTCGCTTGACGGGTGTCCGTGAATAATTTTATAGGGGGTCAGCGACTTGACCGAGTACGAGAAGTACCAACCGCCGGACGGCGCAATCGAGTCGTTGGCTCGACAGCTTTACCCTGCGATGCGTTCTTTTTTCGAGAGCGAGGATGGTAAGCGCGAGTTTGCCGAATGGCAAGCCGCGCAAAAAACAGACCGACCTCCGGCTGGGGAGGACGGCACAGCGGCGTGAGCCGCAAGCGAACGGCGGGGAGCAATCTTCGCCGTTCTCGCTTTTTATTGTCCACCGTTCTCGAATTGTCGGTTAAAAATTAGCGGGCTACGCCCGCGCAGCCGTCGCCATCGGCGACGTTCTTTTGGGGGCGTGGGGGCGATGCCACCACCGAGCAGCAGGCGGGTGTGTACCGGTCTGCATTGCTCGCCACAAACGCGAACGGCATTTTGGCGTGCGATTTTCGCTGATTTCGATACCGGCAAGCAATGACTTCGGCTCGCCGAAAACTCCGTGGCAAGCAGGGGCTATGCTGCCACACAGACCTCACTTGCCGCTTGTTGGGGAGACCCCAAGCCCTCTCATTGACCCCAACTTAGGGGTCAATGTTAAGCCAACAAGTTGGCTACTGTGCGCTCGCGAACAAACTGGATTATTAAGACAAAACAAGTTAATCCGCAAGTTGCGTGAAAAGTAATTGGTTCTTGTTCAAAACGGCTTCTCTATTGCATTTTAACATATATGCCGTTGATTCACGAGGCTCTATGACTCTCCTTAAAAGGAAATATCCGCCCACTGACGAAACCATACTATCTATATTGTGTTCCGTTATGGGTTGCGCGGTTTGATGCTTGTTTTTGGAGTAGTAATACTCATATTCCCGCGAGTTAATCAGCTGACTACATTTTTCTTGAAATGATGTGAAAACCGACAACTTTTGCGATAGACTCCAAGCACCTATTTCGTTTGACACGCCAATAATATCGTTAGAGGTTAAGTGCCTGCCACTTTTCGCAAATTCAATGAACTCGTTCGATGTAGTCAATATCTGCTTTTGCTTTTCCGAATCTGCGGCCTGTTTTTCTAAATAGGTTGTAAGATATTTATCGGCGTATTTGATAATATAAGTAAATTTATCTCTCTGTGATATATCACCAGAGTTATGTGCAATATCGTCAATAAAGTTCCAATTAACAATATACTGTATCGCGAAAATTTCTGAACCTAATCGCTCATCAAATTCACAGCCCGTATACCCCGTTGGCGATTGTTGTGAGTTTACAATCTGATTACCAACATTTTCATAAGCTTCGTTTCTGTAATAAACATTTAACAAGTACAACGCCGCAAGTGCGCGAATAACGACACGGACATTGGCTTTGCTAAGGTTCTTAACTCGGTCGTGCTTAATTGCGTTGTATGCCTTATTATAGTCCATTATGCCTTTTGGGACATAATCAAACGGAGCAAAGACGCGGTTTTCTTCTACCTCGAAATACATATTATGCTGATACAAACACAAGTTTTTCAATGTGCCGGGTTTGACGGAAATAAAAGAGGGGCGGCTCGTTCACGCCATCCCCTCGAAATTATTAAGCGCACTTTACTTATCAATCATGCCGAGTGTTTCCAGCAGCCGAATAAGCACCGTCGCGGCCTGCGCGCGGGTGGTTACGCCATCCGGCGAGAAGGTGCTTTCCGCAACGCCCTGCATAAGCTCCGTCCGGCAGACAAGCTCGATATCTTCGAGATATTTTGCGGTCATGCCGCCGTAGTCGGTGAAGCGGGCTTGCAGATTTACCGCACCGCCCGTGACGGTGTATTTTTCATACTTGATCACCACCGAGAGTATCGCCGCCATCTCCTCGCGCGTAATCGCCTGATTTGGCATGAAGCCGCTCTCCGTGAACTTATCCAGTAGGCCCGCGCTTCGGGCCTGAATAACGGCGGCATAGTACCAGTCGCCGGCTTGAATGTCGCCGTATGCCTTTGTTTCGGCGCTTGCCGCCGGGAGCCATAGGGCATTCGCTATCATCTGAACGAATTCCGCCCGAGTCACGCTGTCCTCCGGCGCGTATTTGCCGTCACCGATGCCCACGACCAGCCGTTTTGCAGACGCCCGCTCAAGGTATGAAATTGCCCAATGGTTCTTCGGCGCGTCGGTGAAGCCCACCTCGTTTTGCGCCACGGCATAAACGCTGTTGCCGCTACTGTTTCGCGGTTGAATGGCAACGTACCACTGCCCGTCAATCAGCACCGCCGTGTGGGGAACGAAGACGAAAGAATTGTTCGTTTTGTCATAGGCGAACGCGCCGTAACGGATCTGCGGCTTGGCGCTTACGGGTATCATACGCGTGATGGTGTCCGTTAAGGCCTCCGCGTTGGAAATCACCTCGTTGGTTTTGCTGTTGACGACGTAAATTTTGAAATCCACGATCGTTCCCATGAGCAGCGCCTTTGGAACGCTGGATTTGAACGCCGCGCTGATGGTCGGGTCCGTCGATACATTGCTCAGCTCCGCCTTAAAGATGATATCCTCCGCGCTGAGCCCGTTCTCCTTAAGCAGCGCGTTCAGCTTCGGGACAAGCGTCGCCAGATCCACCGGCACACGGTAACGCCCGCCGCCTGCCGAAATATCTAAAATAAAATCTGGGGTCGCGGCGCCTGGGGTCGCGGCGCCTGGGCTCGGACTTCCACCGCCACCGCCACCGCCGGTGTTGACTACGGCTTCGAAGAGCGCCGTAACCGTCACATCAGCCTCCGGCATTACAAACGCGTAATTCAGGCCCACGACGACGCTTCCGCCGCCTGCCTTTGTGACCGTCAGAGCACTAAGCCTGTATCCGTTCACGGGCGTCACGGTAAGCTGTACAACGTCGTCGTTAAACGCGCTCGCCGCGCCCAAAACCGTCCCGTTCGCCGTGGTTCCGTAAGTGATGATATAACTTGTTTTTGGGGTATCCTCAAGAACAAACGCGGCTGTCACCGTTACGTTGGCATCCGGCATTGTGAACGCGTGATTCGAGCCCACGACGACGCTGTCGCCGTTTGCTTTTTTGACCGTCAGCGCGCCCAGTGTGTAACTGTCTTCGGGCTCTATGCCGAGCTGCACGGTATCGCCCGCCTTTGCCGCCGCCGGAGCCGTCACCGCGCCGTTTGATGAGGGCGTTACCGTGATTACATAGTCGGTGTCGTCGGCGTAGGTGAGGGTAATGACCGTATCGGCGTTCGGGGAGTTAAACGCGTATCTGAGGACGCCGCCGCCAACATCGTTAGCATACTCCGCGAAGGAGACGCCGCTCGATCGGGTAACGGATTCCACTCTCCAGCCCGCGTGCGGTTTCACAGAAAGCAGCACATACGTACCGGCCGGTACGCTGTCGAGGCTGACGCCCACGGCACTCAGGGAATAGACGCCGTGTATGCCGTTCGTTTCCAGACTGACGGTGAAAACCTCCAAAGCCGTCTCAACCGCAACCGCAACGTCATAGTCTGGCATAGCCAGCGTATACGTTTCTCCGCCGGTCTGCGCGATGACCGGGACGCCGTCTATGGTCACCGTCCACTTTATGATTTTGTGACCGGCGGGTGCCTTCGCCGTGAACGTCAGCACCGTGTCTGAAGTAACAGGGTCGCCTGAATCGACGTCATTGCCGTCCGCGTCGGCGCACGACATTGCCGTACCGTCATAGGTGACGGTGACGCTCGGATCCGGCGTTTTAGCCGCAAATACGTGCGACACGGTCATATCGCCGGTCATTTCAAAAGTGACCGAGGTCTGTCCGGGATCGCGCATAAGGCTGTCCTGTGTCCAGTAACCCACAGCGTAACCGCCGTTCGCTTCCGCCGTGAGCGTCACGCTTTCGCCCGCCTCAATTCTGCCGCTTACGGCACCGCTGATCGTCCCGTTTGCCGGATCCACCAGCGTCAGAGTATAAAAGGTCGTCACCTCGGCGTCAAAATCCGCGGCCGCGGCGACGGTGTATACGCATTTTTGATCAATGCCGTTAAAGCCCGGCTCAGAAAACACGCCGGCCGTCGGATAAGCCTTCCACGCCGTTACAGTCTGGCCCGCCTCGGGAGCTATGGTGATCACTGTGTCTCCGGTCACATAGTCGCCGGATCTGACAGTGACCGTCTGACCGAGTCCGTTCAGATAGGTCGCGGTCAAGCCCTCCGCCAGCGTGACACGATAGGCGGCGCGTTCAAACTTCGCCGTAACGTCCATCGGATAGCCGGGCATGGTCATGTTGATATGGCCGACGACTTCCGAACCATCGCCGCTTAAATAGCTTGTTTTACCGTTCGCGTAGACCCACCACTCCGCGAAGGTATAGCCGTCGGCCGGGTAGGCCGAAAACTCGAGCGGCGTACCCTCAAGCACAAAACCGCCCTGCGCTGTGCGCGGGTCTACATACACAACGCCGCTGCCCGTCGGCTGCGCCCCGTAAGTCAAGGTCGTATTTTTTTCTTTGAAATAGGTTTTGACCGTGATGTCATTGGTTGGCAGAATGTACTGGAACGTATTGCCGCCGGTCTGCGTTTTTGCCGCGGTGGAGCTCGCGCCGACAAACGCCTCCCATTTTTGGACCTCATAGCCGGTAACCGCCGCCGCCGTGAAGGTCAGGTTCGCGCCATAACCATACTTTAGGTCTGAGGCATAGGGGGACACGCTGACGGAGCCCATGCCCGCGTTATTGACCAGCGTCGTGACTTGATACTTTGCCCCGACGACGGTGATGGTACCGCTGATGAGCGTGAAGCTGTAATTTTCGTAGCCCGGATCGTTGTTCTGCTTTTCGGCCTTCAGCGTGTATATGCCCGGCATGGTGGCGTCAGCCCTGTAGGTCACCCGCTGGCCGGCGTTGTTGTAGACCCAAGGGAAGAAATAGTTGCTCAGCTTGTCGCTAAACGGCAGTTCGGCACTGCCGTTCACGGTGTTCGCAACGCTGAAGTAATCGGTGTCCACGCCGATGCCGACGATGTTTTGCTGTTCGACCTCAAAGCTCCGCGCCGTTACCGTGACAGGCAGGGGCTTGACCTTGTAGTTGAGGTAGACGTCTTGTGTAAAGCTCCCCGGCCCGTGAATGGTGTATATCGCCCGGACTGTACTGCTCAGGTTGGTCAAGAGGCTCTTGGGGGTGATCTCCAGCACTTGCGCGGCATATGCATCCACATCTACGGCGGACCACTGCACATCCAATCTTTCGGTCACGGTGTTCCATGTCAGTCCGCTGATGTATTCCAAGCCCGCAAAGCTCGCGCTGTAGCCGCCCGCATTGGACGCGTCCGTGATTTGGGTCACCTCGCCGGAGGGCGTCGCCATCCAGAGCGTCGGGGTAAAGGGAAGGCTGTAGTAAATGTTCTCCGGGCCGACAGCGTAATATAAATTGCCGCTTCCCTTGACCAGATTGACCGGCGCGGCCTCTTGGTAGTAGAAATTGCCGTCGCCTGAGTATATCGCAATCACAGAATAGGCCCCGTCGGGGACATCCTTCACCGTCGCCGCCGCCGTCCCGCATCTGGCGGGCGTCATAGCCGTGACGATCGAACTTTGAGGAGACGCCTGCTCAACGCCGTTGCGCAGCACCAGGAAGGTGACCGCGCCCTCGGGCACGGCGCCGCTGCCGGACGCGGCGTTTGTCAGCTCGGCTTTCAAAATCAGGTCGCTGCCGCTGATCTTCGCCGTCACGGAAATCAGTGCCTCATATTTTGAAAAAATGAGCGTGAGCGTCGGCGAATAGGCCATAGCGGGCGCGTTATTTACCGTCTGCGTGACCTTCAGACGGTATTCCCCCGCCGTCTGGGACTTGGGCGCGGAGATCGCCAAGCCCGCCGTTGTAACGCCGATGGCCGCCCATTTGCCGTCCGTGTATTTTTCCCATGAATAGGACACCGCGCCGCCGTCCGCCACGCTTTGCACGCTCGATGTCACCGTATAGCCCCGGTCGGGGTGGATGGTCAGCTCATAGGCGGACAGCGAGACCTTCAGCTGATCCGTAACAAGCGTCCAGCCGGAGGCCGTATCGGACGGGATACTCTCCCTCGCGTCCCGCAGCGCGACCACCCTATAGGTATACTCCGTGCCAGAGGCGAGAAGCTGGTCCGTGAAGCTATACTCGCCCCGCGCGGGATCATAGGCGACCGTGCCGTTTGTGACCTGCGTCCAGCCGCCGCCGACCTCGCGGCGCGCGACTCTGAAGCCGTCAATGCCTGTGTTCAGGTCGTAGTCCCATATCAGTGTCAGCGAGTTTATGGTTGATTTTGACGCGTCCACATCGAGCTCCCTGGGCGGTCTTATGATGCTCGTGGAATTGATTCCTGTGACGATATAGCTCACCACCGGAATCTTCCCGCTTCCGTTTTTGTAGTAGTATTGCGCGATTTTCCAGGCATAGGCATAGCCGAAATTACGCGCGGCCTCCGGCATATTATAGACGGTGCCGGAGAACTCCGTGCCGGAGATTTTTACCGTTGTCTTGCCGTACTCGAACGCGCCGCCCAGCGTGATGCCCGCTTTTACGCCGCCGGCACCGCCGCCGCACTTAAAGGACAGCTCATCTGTGTTTTTTGTCCCCTCTGATTCTTCGGCCTCAACGCTTATCGTCTGGGTCTGTGTTCCGGAACCGTAGCCGACGTTGGAAAAGTTTCCGCCATAGGTGCGGAGATCGGTAATTTTCCCGTCTGCCCTAAGCGTCCCCTCGCCCGCGGGGTAGCTGTCCGGCCGCCCCTGGGTGTGGGTCAGCATCGCGCCCCGGACAGACGGCAGAATATCCGGGTATTGGGCGGCAATGCCCTCGTATTCGTCCACGGACATGACCGTGACGGAGGGCACGTGGGGGAAGTTGAGATAGACCTCCTGAGGGTCTTCCCCTTCCACCTCCTCCTCGTAGGTATAGATGTCCATCGGAATTGAATAGAGCGCGACGACGTCCGTGTAGCCCGCCGCGCCGTAGGACACCGTTTCCGTGACGGTGGTCATCTTCTCAAATTCCCATGTCCAGCTGTGCTTGTATTCAAACTCCATTTCAAAGGAATAAACATTCGGCACCTCATGTTCAAAGCTGATATACGCGCCCAGCGAAAACGTATTGGAGTTCGACGATCCATGGCCGCTTCCCTTTGATTCAGACCAGGTGGTTCCGCTTTCGCCGATGTAGCCGTCGCCGTCGTCCAGATACTCCAATTCCTTCCAGAGCGGCGCGCCCGCCATGACGGCAAGCAGCTTCGGGTCGGAATAGCCGTAGGCGCGCGACTTGAAGGTGAGGCGGCGGCTATCGTTGTCCGTGTCCGGCGTCGCCACGAGCAGATAGGAGCGGTAGAGGTTTTCGCGCACTGCGAGAAGATTCAGACTTTGGCCGTCGCTTATCACGGCGTTTGCCCGGCGCATCCCGCTCTTGTTGACGGACGACTGCTCCAGAATCGCCACGCGCGTGGGGTAAGCGATGGGCCCGTCATTGTCCGACTCCACGGGACTGTAGGACATCACGAGCTCCTCCTTGCCGTCCCCGTCCAGGTCCGCCGCCGACAGACCGTATTCAAACGCGGCGGCGTACGCCCAATCTGTCAACTCATCTAAATCATAGCCGAGGACAGCGGTACTTTGAGCATAGTCCTTATAGACAGACTCCTCCGCCCTTTTCGGGCTCGAGCTCCCCGCGTCATACAGATGACCGCGGTAATAGAGGTTATCGCCCTGCCCGACGCCCCTGCTCAAGGCGACCACGTCGGCGCGCACCTGCTGTATGACCTGCGGATCCCTGTCCGCGCCCTGAACGGGGCCGGCGTAGAGCTCTGTTCCGGAAAAACCGGACGCCGCGTCGTACTGCCAGATATACATTATGGTATTCGCGTCATAATGCCAACCATCGACGCCCGCCGTTGTGATATCGGTCAGGCCCGCGAGAATGAGCCTGTCGCGCCCCGTGCCCTCCGGGTCGCCGATTGTCAGTCCGAACTCGGCGGGGAGGCCCGCCGAGACCAATGCCGGCGTCTGAACCAAGCTGCCCGTGCCGCTGCCGAACATTACGCATACTGTGCTGTCCTTGCTTTGAGCCGCTATCAGCTCCGCGGTGTCTTTTCTTGCGGGGTTGGTGTAATCGGCGCTGCCATAGCCGAAGGCAAGGTCGTCAATACCGTCATAGTTCAGGTCGCCCACCGCGAGGGATACCCGGTTGGGCGCGGCGCTGTTGCCGTAGGTCTGGGGAAGATTGTATATAAATACAGTTTTCCACGCCGCCTTTGTCAGCCAGTCGCTGCCGCCGGAGTAGAACTGATAGATTTCCACGCGCGGATTCGCCGGTTCGGGAATATACACGGCGATCTCGTCAATGCCGTCTCCCGTGAAATCGCCCGTTACAACCTGCATATAATTGTGCAGCATAATGGGGTTATAGAACGCGCCGCCGCCCCCGTCTTGGTCGCGGGCGGCGTTATAGCTCAGGAAGCCGCCCTTTCCGTCGTTTTTGGTGTTTAGCTCCCACGGGTTGCCGAGCTCGCCCTGATAGAGCGAAAATATATTGCCGTCTTCGCTTGTGCCACCTGTCGTCGGGTCAATGAAGAACATAAACAAGCCGTATTGACCCGTGGCGCGCGTAGTGGTCTCCATAAGTACCCGCGTCACCTTTGTGTTCGCGCCGAGGGCGACGATTTTATCCCGCTTGCCGGAACCGGTGAAATCACCTACGGCGGTGAGATAGGCGTCGTATTTGTTTTGGTCGTTTGCGTTGGTTCCGGTTGTTTTGTTGGAGAATACAGAGCCTAAGTCCGTACGGCTTCCACTGCCGTATAGGGTATAGCCGCGATTTAGCGGCGCGCTCAGGTTTTGGGTGCCTATGTACAACTCTGACACTTCCTGAACCGTGACCCTGTTCACACCGTAGGGATTGGATGTTTCGCCGGGGGACGGGTCCACGGTGTCGATGCCTAATTCCGTGAAGAGGTCGTCACCGCTCTGCGCCGCCCGCGCGGGCGTTGCCGTGATTGGTATGATTCCGACCGCGAGCGTTACCGCCAGCAACAGGGACAGGATTTTGTTTGCCTTTCTTTTTGCTCCGTTCATCTTCATTATTCCTCCTCAAAATATTCGTATTCCGCATTTCGCAACGCAAAATAGCAGCGCATAAATAAAAAAACAGAAGTCTTTTGACAGACTTCTACTTGTTGGCGCGCTTTCATTATAACATATCAAAACGCGAAAAGCGCGAAAGTCGCAAAAATGTGACCTTCACGCCGAATATTTTTGCGGAACGAGTTTAGCGGTCAGATTTTTCAAAGGAATAGCCCTCGTTCCGAGATGCTGAAATGGTGTATCCGCTGCCCTCCAGCTTTTTCCGCAGACGGTAAACCATATTTTTCACCGCGCTGTCGTTGTCGTTCATAGGAGCTTTCCATACTTTTTCATACAGATATTCCGCGCTCATAGACTTGCCATCGTTCTGCGCGAACAGGAGCAACAACGAAAATTCCTTTGGGGACAGCAGCATATCCGCGCCGTTCAAGGCGGCGACGTTCACCATAATATCCAATGTCAGCGAGCCGCGCGTGAGCGTTTTGCCCGGTTGCTTCACCCGTTCGGCAATGTTGTCCCGGCGCAGGAAGGCAGCGATTTTCGCAATCAAGATGTTTATGTCAAAAGGCTTGTTCAGATAATCATCGCCGCCCGCCGCAAGCCCCTCAAGCGTCTGCTCATAGCCTTTCACCGAAGTTAAAAACAAAATAGGCGCGGCGGTGCGTTCCCGTATCTCGCGGCAGAAGTCCACGCCGTTCCCGTCCGGCAAAAGAATGTCCAGCACGATGGCGTCGGGCGTATGCGTTTCAAGATACGCGCGGGCGGCGGCAAGCGTCAGCGCCGAGAAAACTTCGTAGCCCTCTAACCGCAGGGCGCGGCTGTTGATGTCGTTGAGCTGCTTGTTGTCCTCCACCACAAGCACCGATTTTTGGTTACTCATCAGACCCGCCTCCCTCTTTTATTGGCAGGACGAACGTCACTGTCGCGCCTTGTCCCTCTTGGCTCTGTATATGGATATGCCCGCCGTGGGCTTCGATTATCTCTTTGCAGATAGACAGTCCCAAACCCGTGCCGTTTTCCTCGCCCGATACGCCCCGTTCAAATACACGCGGCAGCAGTTCCTGCGGTATACCCGCCCCGGTGTCGGACACCAACAAGAGGATTTCACCGCTTGTCCGTTCGGCGCGGAGAGTTACTTCGCCGTTCTGTGTGTGCTTACCCGCATTGGAAAATAAGTTAAAAAGCACCTGTGTCAGTTCGTCAGCGCTGCCGGAAACAGGCGGCAGGCTATCGGGAATATCCAATATCAGCCGCGTTCCTTTGCGCTCCAAAATCGGCGCGTACAATCGGGCGATTTGCTCCGCAACGGCGGCCACCGACACCGTTTCCTCCCGTCCGCCAAAGGCGCGGCCTATGGCTACGCTCTGCATTTCCTCCACGATGCGGGTCATGCGCTGCGCCTCGCTCACGATGGCGTCAAGGTCGCGGGTGGACTGCTCCGTCGCACCCGCAAGCCGCATTTCCTTCGCCACAATCTGAGCGTAGCCCATCATCACGGCAAGCGGGGTGCGAAGCTCATGTGAAACGGTGTTCATTACGTCGGTTTTCAGGCGGTTCGTGCGCTCTTTCACGGCGATTTCCAGTGCCAGCTTTTGCTCGGACTCTCTCGCCGCCGCGACCTCCCGCATAGTGCCGAGGAAGGAAGCCGTCATCTGGAACAGGACGAACACCAAAGCCGCGAAGTCCAGCATACCGCTATGCACTGCCGGGAAAATCAGAATGTTGTTGTGGTACAGCATTTCCCGTATCGCAGTATAAATGAACAGTGCCACGGCGCACAGCATAATGCGCTTTTCCGCGCCGCGGTCTTTCCGCAGCGACAGGAAAAACCGCGCCAGTACATAGGCGGCGGCCAGCAGGACGATTGCGTATACAAAAGGCAGAGCCCTGCTCATAAACACCGTGGGCGCGAACGCAAACAGCAGCACGGCGGCGCCGTCCAACGCGATAATCGCAATCCTCGCCCATCTTTGCAGAAGCCCCTCGAACATCGCGCCCAGCGCCAGCGCAAGCAAAACGCAGGCAAGCGGAATAGCCATATACTCCACGCGGAACGTAAAATACCATGAGATGCCCGGGAAAAGGGCGGTGATGACTTTTGAGCCCGTAACGCCGGTGCGGAAAAACCACACAAGGCAGAACAGCGCAAAATACAGGTTGGCGCGGTAGCCGCGAAACAGCAAGTACAGCACAAGATGAACAAGGAACAAAAACGCGCACCCGCCCATAATGATGGCCGTGGCCTGCGTCTGCCGGGCAAAATACCGGCTGACGGAATCCACCGAGCCAATGCACAGCCCCGCCGGGTTGCCGCCTTCCTTGTGGACGAAGTTGGACGCCTGATGGACGACTTCGATCACGCCGTCTTGGGGCTGTACGGTGTAGTAGACGCTGGCTGTCTGCGGCACGGCGGTTTTCATGCTGTCACCGGGAACGCCCACGGTTTGCATGAGGTTGCCATTGATAAAGATACGGTCGGCGTAGTCCACGCTTTCAAACGTAATGGCGTAGATTTGTCCGTCCGGCACAAGCAGACGGATACGGGCGGTGTAGTATTCGGCCACGGTCTTGGGGCGGCCGATCTGTATGTCGCCGCGAGCGTCAAATTCCTCCGGTGTCAAAAACGCGCCGGGGATATATTCAGAATCCCCCCCGCTCAATCGGACGAAATGCTTTTGCATATCCACATCCCGCAAATCCCATTCGGGCGCGCTTGATACCGCCATTGTTTTGGCGGTGTCATCGGTCTTGACAAACCAGATACCGAGGCACAGCAGCACGATTAAGGGCAGGATGAAAAGCAAGGTTCGGTTTTGTTTGGGGATCATAGGTTTGTCCGCTGAAATAGTTTTACTCATGCGCTTGTCCCTCTTTTTTCGGCCAACGGTGATTATTGCGCCGTCCGTCGGCGGGTTTTGCAGTTGCGCAGGGAATAAACCAATCGCGGGCTGGACGTATCGCGCCGGGTATGCGCCCGGCGTTACAATACATAAGCACCCAACGCTCGGTTACGCCCCATTCCTCCGCTGTTTCTTTCACCGTTTTGTAGTCGGAAAATCTCATATCCATACCGTCACCGCCTTAATGATATTATAATTCTTTATGCCGAATATTTCAAGAGAGAACTTATAAACACTCTGAAAATTTTGAGTGCGGAGATATGTTCTTGTGGAAAGGGGAGCAAGTACACGAAACTCCTTCCGACGTTCCGAACGTAACGGTTGCTTTTGAAATACGCTATCTGTTCGTCTGTGAACTTATTGACCGGTGCTGCCATCGTTTTTCCCCCGTTTCGCGACACGGTTCACTTTCCACTTCCCTGATGTGTCCACGATTTGGGGTCTATTATACACCCTTGCTTAAATCGTGTCTACTTTTCGGGGTTCGGCGTTTTCCCTCCGTGTCTACTTCCTGGGGTACAGTTTAATCGCAAAAATCCCACGGCACTTTGGCTTGCCAAAGTGTCAGAGTGGGTCGCATACTTTCAACGAAAGGGTGCGCACGTCCTCGTCTATCGTTCACTCCGGCTGGGCTTTGAGTACCTGCCCCAATCGCCCGTAAAGACCACAAATCCGAACGTATCTCCGATGAATATCGGCGAAAGGTTCGGATTTGTGCGTAATGGTGGAGACTATTGGGCTCGAACCAACGACCTCCTGCGTGTGAAGCATAGTCCGAGCAAGACAAAGCCTTGCAATTTCAGCATTTTATCCCCCGTCGTACACCCTTTATACACCTACAACCGTAACACAGGGCAACAGCAACCAAACTAAAATAATACGAACGCCGCACGCGTGGACATTGGGTAACTCAAAAATTCAGATAATGCACTTATAGTCAAAATTATACTTACGAGTAAACAAAATCGGGTCGTACCGCCCACTAAGCCGCGTTTCGACGGGCCGCGCTCAACGTCGGTGTAAGCGATGATAATATACTGAAATGCAAAATCGCGGGAATTGCATAGTTGATGTTAAATCGTTGCCAGCGGCTTGAAGGCACCCGCTCAAATACGCTTAAAGCATCATTGCAGCACGGGACTATTCAGAGATTCAAACTATCCTCATCTAACAAGAAATTAAAAATACCTATCGTCATTATACCGGCTTCATTTCTTCTCGCCTTGATATTCTCGCGCACGACGATGACTTTCTTGAAGGAATCGCCAATGCTGAGAAGCGGTCTTTCCTCTTGCCTCGCCTTATCAGAATCGCTTATGGAGAAAGCTGATTGCACATAGTATTTCTGGTTTCCTTTCGCTGCAATGAAATCGACTTCAAGTTGGAGTTTACTGCGTTTTCCGTCAGTATTCGGTGTATAGTGTTCTACTGCACCCACATCGACCTGATATCCCCTTATCCGAAGTTCATTGTATACTATGTTCTCCATAATATGGTTTTCTTCTGTCTGCCTGAAATTCAGTCTGACATTCCGAAGCCCTATATCTTCAAAATAATATTTGGCAGGCGAACCGATATATTTTTTCCCTTTTATATCAAAGCGGACTGCCTTACTAATCAAAAAAGCATCAGTCAGATAGCCAATGTAGGTATTCAGGGTTTTATCGCTAATCGTCTTGTTTTTAACACTCTTAAAGGTACGCGCAAGTTTTGAGGGATTTGTGAGCGAACCGATAGCGGACGACAGAATATTTACCAGTTCGTCAAGTTCATCTTTGTTCCTGATTTTGTGACGCTCAACGATGTCTGACAGATAGACTTTCTGAAACAGGGTACGGAGATATTCGGCTTTTTCCTCCGGAGTCTTTCGCGAAAGAATCAGCGGCAGCCCTCCATAATTGAAATAGTCGTCCCAAGCCTCATCGGTAGTCCCCTCGCAGACCGAGGTGTATTCGCGAAAACTTAGCGGATAAACCCTAACTTCATCTCCGCGACCGCGGAATTCGGTAATAACATCAGATGATAGGAACTTGGAATTACTTCCCGTGACGTAAACATCGGCGTTCCTAATATGAAGAAAACTATTCAGCACGTCCTCGAATTCGTCAATAAATTGCACCTCGTCAAGAATGACATAGTACGTCTGATTGTCTGAGATTCTCTCTTTGACATACTTCAGCATATTGTCGGGATTGCGAAGTTCCTTATTACTACGGTCATCAAGTGCCACTTCAATAATATGGGCTTCATCAATTCCCTTTTGAATCAAATATTCGTGGAACAGATTAAAAAGCAAGTATGATTTTCCGCACCGTCGAACACCGGTCACGACTTTAATTAGACCATTTCTCTCCTTGCTTATAAGTTTGTTCAAATAACTGTCCCGCTTAATTTCCATTTGCTCGCCCCCATCTATTACGGAATAAGGTGCATTGTCACCACATTCCGTAATTCATTATAGCCCCCGCAAAGCCCCTTGTCAATAGGTATCGTCGCCGCCCTTGCGGGGTATGTGGCAAACCGCGAAAAGCGGTGCTTTCAGCGGTTATTACGATACGGTAAATCCGCGAAAAATCCGTTTCTGCATACGGAGACACCTCGGGATTGGTGTGTTATAATTGGGCAACTTAGCAAAGAGCGCGTTCATACCCGCAGACGGGAAGAAAATCGCGGAGAAAAGGACGTTGGTATCAAGCATTACCTCCATTGCGTTGTCGGCGTACCGCCGCCTAAAGGAGACTATTAAAGCGTTGAGCTCGATGCTGTGGGGTTATAGCTCAAAGGATTGTCTGGATTTGTTGGAGTGGGTTTTTCCGAACCTAAACGGGAACGAAAAATCCGGTTGAATACACATAATTGCTCATTTGCAGAAGCGTAATCCTTAAATATCGTTAATTTACAGGATTGACATTCCGTAAATTTTATATTACACTGTATTTACATTCGTTTTTAGGGGTGAATACAGTGATTACACGCACAATATCGGAGGATATCCGAAAAGAAATTTTGACCGGCAAGAAAGCCGTTGTGCTGCTCGGAGCGCGTCAGGTCGGCAAGACGACGCTGCTGCGGTCGCTTTTCGTCGAGGACGGCAATGCTCTGTGGCTTAACGGCGACACATCGAATGCCCGCATTTTGCTGACGGCACAAAGCGTGGAGCAGCTGCGTGTCATAATCGGCAAGCACAACATACTTGTCATTGACGAGGCGCAGCGCATTCCCGATATCGGCATTGTACTCAAGCTCGTTATCGACAACATTCCGGAGGTGAAGGTCATAGCGACCGGAAGCTCGTCGCTTGAGCTCGCGGGCAAAACCGCCGAGCCGCTCACCGGACGCAAGCGGCAATTTCCACTGTTTCCGCTGTCATTTGCGGAGATGGCGGAACACCAAGGTTTGCTTGCGGAGAGCAATTTGCTTCAGCACCGACTTGTCTATGGCTACTACCCCGACATCGTGAACTCGCCGGGAGAGGAGCGGAGGCTGTTGCAGGAGTTGTCCGACAGCTATTTGTATAAGGACATTCTCGCGCTTGACAGAATAAAAAAGTCGGAGCAGCTGACGCGGCTGCTTCGGGCGTTGGCGTTTCAGATAGGTTCGCAGGTGTCCTACACGGAGCTCGGTCAGCTCTGCGGACTTGACAACAAAACAGTCGAGAAATACATCACGATTTTGGAGCAGACCTTTGTGATTTTTCGGCTCGGCTCATACTCGCGCAATCTGCGGAACGAGCTGAAATCGAGCCGAAAAATCTACTTCACCGACAACGGCATACGCAACGCGCTGATTGCCGATTTCCGCCCCGTAGAGCTTCGCGACGACATAGGCAAGCTGTGGGAGAACTTTCTCGTCAGCGAGCGTTTCAAACGCAATGCATACGCCGAAAGCTATGCCAATCCTTGGTTTTGGCGCACGACGGCGCAGCAGGAGATTGACTATATCGAGGAACAGGACGGACGCCTCTCCGCGTTTGAGTTCAAATGGAATCCGTCCGCCAAGACGAAGCAGCCGAAAGCGTTTCAAATGGCGTATCCCGACAGCTCGTTTAGCGTTGTGAACAGGCAGAATTTTGCGGAGTTTGTTTTAACGCGGGACCGATAACGCCGCTTGAATTTTCCGTCCGCAAGCGCAATGTGAGGGCGCGGTTTCCCGCGCCCTCGCTTGTCTGATTCTATTTCACCTTTTCCGCAAACCTATGGAACAAGGCTGCAACCTCCGCGCGCGCCGCGGGGTTCTGCGGATTCAGTTTGCCTACATCGTAGCCCTCGACGATTCCGATACTGATTGCCCACGCGAATGCCGCCTTTGCGTAGTCCGAAACGGAATCCGCGTCGGAGAACGGGGCGTCGAGGACGCCGCCCCCTACGACGGGCGAACCCGCGTAACGCCACAACAGCGTCACAAGTTCCTCGCGCGTGATGTCCTTGTCGGGCGCGAAAATCGTGCTTGAGTAGCCCTTGACAACACCGTTAGTCTCCGCCCAAGTGATGGCGTCCGTGTACCAATAATCGTCCAAAACGTCCGTGAACGTGTTTGTCCCCGTCACAGTCGGCTCACCCTCAAGGCGGTAAACGAGCGTCGCGAGCGTCGCGCGCGTCGTGTTCAAAGACGGGCTGAATTTCGTCGCGCTCGTGCCTGTCAGCAGCCCATTTTCCCACGCCCAAACAATGTCGTCATAGAACCAATTACCGTCTTTCACATCGTCGAACGGGAAAACCCCCTTATCGGGCGCGTTCGGGGTCGCGGGGCTTTCGGACCACTTCGCGTACAGCGTGAAACCCTTAAAAACTTTCGACGAGAAATCGTATTCCTGCGTCAGGGCCTTGTCGGTGAACCAACCGGCGAAATACGCGCCGGCCTTCGTCGGGTCGGCGGGCTTTTTCACGACGCCATAGGCGACCACCGTCCGCGAATACACCGTGCTGCCGCCGTTGCTGTCGAATTTGACGGTGTAGCTCTGCTCGCCGCCGCCACCGCCGCCGCCATTACCGCCGTTATTACTGTTACCGTTCGGAGCTTCCGTTACGGTCGCCAACAAAGCGGTTCCTTGTTGTGACACGGTAAACTTATAGCCGCCGAGCATCACGCCGGTCTGCTCTGCAAATGTGCCGTCCGTATTGCTGATTAGCGTGATTTTGTCGCCCACGTTGAGCGTTCCGGGCGTTCCTGTCAGCGAAACAGTCACAGCATCTCCACTATTACCGAATACGACCAGCGGCATCGCAAGCGTGCCGCCGTTGACAGTAAGCAGCGTATCGTTGTTCACCGCGTTCGTCAAGTCAAATTCGTAGCCGTCGATGACGTAAACGTCAGGCGTGCCGCTCGCGGTAATCTGATAGCCCTTGCCCGCAACGAGCGTATTTGCGTAAAGCGTGACCTCTCCCGCCGGACGCGAATATCCCGAATACGCCTGCTCCAAATTGATTGTTTTCACGTCCAGCTTCGCGTTGGTGCCAGTAGCATAAAACTCCGCGTCGGCTCCGCCGCCACCGTTAGTACCGCCACCGTCCTCGCCGCTGATTAAGGTCAGCTTAGCAAATTTAACGGAGGAAGCTATTATTACCCTTGCCTCTCCGCCATTGCCTCCATTTGCTGTTTCACCAACACTTGCTGGGTCCAGTTTTGAGCCTTGATGAGCTTCAACCGATAGCGGAGTGGGGAAGGTGCCGCCAGAGGCAGCTGCACTCCCTGTGTTCAAGATGGCGTCGGCAATCGTCAAGCCGCGAACGGCGGTGGCGATGCCTTTCCCCGGATTTCCATCGCTGTCAGAGCTTACGGCAGCTCCGCCGAGACTGGGACCGCCCGCGCCGCCCGCACCGCCTGCGACGCCGCCGGCTTTGTAACCGGCTGACCCGCCGCCGATACCGCCGCCGCCGCCGTCTTTGCCGGCGTCGCCGCCGTTGAGACTGCCGTTGCGGCCGTTTTCGCCGCCCGTTCCGTCGGACGGGTCGCTGTAGTAGGTGCCGAACGCATACGCTTTCACGGTGCCGGTGACGGTTTCATAGTACGCGACATATCCGGCACCGCCTCCACCGCCGCCGCTGCCTGTAAACTTATCAACATCGGTAATAGTGCCGCCGCCGCCTCCACCGCCGCCGCCGCCCTGTAAAACTAATTCCCCCGTATCACTGAGCGGAACATCGGCGGCATATGCACTGCCCCCCGAAAGATTTGCGGCAATAATCAGCGCGACCGCCAGCAGGGTCGATAGTGCGCGGTTTAGTCTCGTTTTCATAATGGTTTCCCCCTTAATAGTGACATAATATAAATTATGTAGTGCGCGGGCGGGGCGAGCGGACAAAGAGTTACATAATAACTCAAAAATGGGCATAAAGTTACAACCCGCGCACAAAATGCGGTGCGTGGGATTACGAAGTGTTTCCAATGTGTTACAAGTGATTACAGTTTCGGTTATAACCGAAAAAAAGCTTGCATTTTGCGGAAAAAGGATTTAGAATGATGTGGATAAACCACTACATAATTTATATTATGTCACAAGATTTAATTTTTCGATTCGGCGGCGAAATTCGCCGCTGTTTTCTTTTACATAAATGCGCGTCGTGTTGATGTCCGAATGTCCGAGAATGTCCGCGAGCTTCGCGATGTCGCGGTCGAGCGCGTAAAAACAGCGGGCGAACAGGTGCCTTAAATTATGCGGAAAGACCTTCGCGGGCGCGACGTTCGCGGCGGCGCAGAGTTTTTTCATTTCAGCCCAAATATTCGAGCGGTTGAGCGGCTTGCCGCTCGCGGTGATGAAAATTGCGCCGCTCGCAATCCCTCGTCGCCTGCAATAGCGCAAGAGCGCGGTTTTCAGCTTGTGCGGCAGGAACACGCTGCGCGTTTTGCCCTTATTCGTGACCTCGGCGGTGCCGCTCTGCGCGGCCTCGGCGGTGATGTGCCGCAGCTCGGAAACGCGGATTCCCGTCGCGCAAATCGTCTGAATTAGCAAATTCAATCGTTCATTTTCCCTCGCGGCTTGAAGTAATCGCGTGTACTCGCCGCGCGTGAGTTCGCGCTCCTCGGCGGCGAACGCCCGCCGTTGGACTTTGAGCGGTTTGAGTTTGATTCCTACATTATAATACGCGAAAAATCCGTTGAGCGCGGCGAGCATTGAGTTCACGCTCGCGGGCGCGTGCGTCGCGGCGATGCGCGCCTTGTACGCGATTGCGCTCTCTTTCGTGACGGCTTCGCCGTCGAGCCAGTCCGCGAACGCGGTATCGTCGCGAACTTACTTCGCGATTGTGTTTGAGGCGCGTTCCTCGGCGGCGAGGTGCGCGGTGTAGGCCGTGATGTGGTCGGTTGTGATTGTCATAGTGATACCTCCGAAAATATTGTGCCAATTCTACACGGTAAATATTTCGGAATTTATCACGCGCCCTTAGCTGTATAGGTTAAAGGCGTAGCAATACGACGCAAAACCCGAACGCAGGTG
>JAISJC010000028.1 GCA_031261745.1 Oscillospiraceae bacterium | reverse complement strand
ACTTCGCCATCGCGCCGAAATATGTGTCGTTGCCGGTCGCGAGCGCGATTGCCGTCGCGCTTCCGCTGACGACGTTTGAACCCATAAAGCCGATGTTTTGCAGGTCCGTGAGCGCGTCGCCGCGCTCATTTTTAATGTCGCTGAACTTCTCGACGGGGTTCGATTCGCCCGTCAGCGCGGCCTGCGCGATAAAGGTGTCCTTTGTCGTGAGGAACCGCACGTCCGCGGGAATCATATCGCCCGCCGACAGCTTTACGATGTCGCCGGGGACGACCTCGTCCATCGCAATCTCGGTGAGCTTGCCGTCGCGCCACACGTCCGCCTTGTTGGAAATCATCTTGGAAAGACTCTCGGCGGCGGCGTTGGAGCGTTGACTCTGAAAAAACGCCACGCCGCTCGACAGCAGCACGAGCGCGAGAATAATCCCGACCGTGAGCCAGTCCGGCCGCGAGGACGAAATGACGTCCGTGAACAGCGATATCACGGCGATAATCAGCAGCACGACGTTGAACGGGTTGATTACCGCCTCACGCAGACGGTGCAGGACGCTGTTGTTGGTGCCGGAGGTGATGACGTTTCTGCCGTATTCGTCCTGACGCTCCTCCGCCTGCTCGCCGGTCAGTCCCTGCGGCATAACGGACAGAGCTTCATACAGCGCGTCAACGCCGTCAAAGGCGCAGGCGCGGAGCTTTGCCTCGCTGTCGGATTTGTTCTTCTGGATTTGCTTGTTTCGGGTTCCGCGATGAAAAAGATTCATTTTGCTCATTCCTTTCGTTTTCGGTTGGCGCGAAACCCAAAACGAAAAGCAATCAACGCAGCAAAAAGCCGCCCAAACGGGCGGCAAAAAACAACGTGTTATTTACGGACAATAACCCGTTGAAGGCGGCCAGCCTCGTCTGTGTTTTCGTATTGAATTATTGCGCCGCTTAGCGGACTTCGAGGTTTGCCGTCCATTACTTTTGTCACTTCCTTTTTAGTGTTGATACTCATATATTATATCACAATTATCGCTGTCGGTCAAGGGCAAATCACCGATTATCTGCGCCGGATACGCCCATACTATTTGAACAGGTCGGGATAGAATCCCGCCGACAGTTTTTCGACCGAATACGCGAGCCTGTCACCGGGCAGGACGCTTTCGAGTTCGAGAATGACAAACCGCTCGTTTTTCACCGCGTCGAGCTGAGAGAGAATGTCGTTGGCCTTAATCTGCGCTATCTTTTCCTCGACGGAGGGCGAGTCGTAGTCGAAGATTACGATGACCTCCGGCTCCCGCGCGAGAACCTCCTCGTAGCTCACCGTGACCCACGCCTTCTCGTTCAAATCGCCGAACACATTGTTGCCGCCCGCAAGCTCCAACAGCAGCGACGCGAAATTGATGCCGCTCGCCGTGAATATGCCGGCGTCGATGCTGTCGCAAATCAGCACGTCCGGCGCGGTGCTTCCCGCGATTTTCTCCTTTACGGCGGCGATGCGCGCCTGCTGGTCCGCGATAAACGCCTCGGCCCT
This sequence comes from Oscillospiraceae bacterium, assembly GCA_031261745.1. Taxonomy (GTDB): domain Bacteria; phylum Bacillota; class Clostridia; order Oscillospirales; family Oscillospiraceae; genus JAIRRO01. The sequence continues at coordinate 1,467 of JAISJC010000028.1, read as the reverse complement.
GTCCTCGATGCCGAAGATTTTGCCGATGTCGCGGATTTCCCGATATTGCAGCTCAACAGTCGTAGCGGAATTAATGTACGTCGTGATGCCGTATGTCGCAAGCTCGTCCGTGTCCAGCCCTGAACCGCCGAATTCCCAGTCAAGCCCGTAGATGAAGTCCGCGCCGCTCGAAATCACGGCCTCACGCGTCGCGTTGCTGTGATTCAGTTCGGGGATATTCTCATATTCCGCGGCGTATTCGGGCAGCGGCCCGCGGCTGTGGTTGCGGAGCGACGTGCCGATTATACGGTCGCCGAGACCGAGCGCGACGAGCAGCTCCGCCGTGTTCGGTCCGAGCGCGAGAACGCGCTCCGGCTTCGCGGTGACTGTCACCGCGCGCCCGTAATTGTCAAACGTCAGGGGATATGAGGATTCAGTTTCGGCGGGGGACTCCGCCGCGTCTGGCGGGCTTGCCGGCGGCGTTTCCGTCTCCGCGCACGAGGTCAGCGCGAGGGACAACGTGAGGATAATCGCGAGGAACAGTGATACCTTTTTCATAGTAATTCTCCTTGTAATAATTTTATCTTCACTCGCCGGTTCCGGCGGGTAAAAACGTGATTGCCGTCTTGCCGGTGAGCGGGTGAATGCGCGTGTCGCACCGCACGCCGTACACGTCAAAGATATTCTCCGGCGTCAGGACCTCCTCCGGCTTGCCGTGCAGGACGATTGCGCCCTCTTTCAGGACAAAAATGCGGTCGCAGTACAACGCCGCCATATTCAGGTCGTGGATTGCGGAGAGGACGGTCACGCCGAGCCGCTTCACAAAGTCGAAGATTTGCAGCTGATAGCTGATATCCAAGTGGTTTGTAGGTTCGTCGAGCAGCAGAAAATCGCACTCCTGCGCGATTACGCGCGCAATCAGAACGCGCTGTTTTTCGCCGCCGGATATATGCAGATAGTTGCGTTTCGCCATATTCGCCATTCCGAGGTGACCGAGCGCGTGGTGAACTATGTACCTGTCGCGTTCGTTGTCGATGTCGAACAGCTTTTTGTGCGGGCTGCGCCCCATCGCGACAATCTCCTCGACGAGAAAGTCAAACGGCACGTCGTTTTCCTGCCCGACTACACCGAGTTTCAGCGCGGCGGCCTTGTGCGACAGCGAAAACAGGTCGTCGCCGTCGAGCGTAACCTTTCCGCTGTCGGGTGTGAGCGCGCGGTAAAGGTTTTTCAGCACCGTGGATTTGCCGCTGCCGTTCGGACCGATCAGGCCGACGAATTCGCCCTTCCCGACGCTGAGACAGACATCACGCGCCGCGTCCGTGTCGCCGTAGGAAAAGTTGAGGTTTTCGATTACGAGCCTTGTCATTTCGCCGCCCCTTTCTTCTCGCGCGAGCTGCGTTTGAGCAGGAATATGAACAGCGGACCGCCGATGATTGCCGTGAGAATGCCGACGGGCATCTCCTCCGGCGCGAGCAGCATTCGCGCCGC
>JAISJC010000133.1 GCA_031261745.1 Oscillospiraceae bacterium | reverse complement strand
TCCGCCGCCCGCCCCGAAAAAGCCGTTTGCGGCTCCGGAGAGCAGCCCCGTTACGGCGTACTTTACCTTTTGTGTTTTCATTGCCATATTCGTATAAATCCTCTGTCATTCAAGTGTTTTATCAGGATAAGTCCGACGGGAAACAGCACCATTCCGAACACGCCGGCGGCGCAGAAGCCGACGTACATCGCGAGCAGGGCGGCAATCGGCGGCAGGCCGAGCTGCGCGCCGATTAGCTTCGGCTCGGTGATGTTGCGGACGAGCAGAATTACGCCGAACGCGACGAGCAGCGTGAGTCCGCGCGGCGTGTTACCGCCGAGGAGCGAGACGACGCCCCACGGCACGAGAACCGTCCCGACGCCGAGGACGGGGAGCATATCAATGAACGCGACGGCGAGCGCGAGCAGGATTGCGAAGTCAATTCGCAAAATGAGAAACAGGACGAACAGTTCGAGGAACGTAATTCCCGTAAGGAGCAGCTGACAGCGCGCCCACTTGCCGACGGTCGTTTTAATATCAGACTTGAAGTCCCGCAGGGCTTTGTGGTGGCGTTCGGGGATTTGGCGGAGCAGGAACGCGGACAGCTCTGTGTAGCCGCTTGAAATGAAAAACGTCCCGACGGCCGTCGCGAAAACGAACAGGAAAAAACGGGGCGAATTCTGCGCCAGAGAGCCGAGGAGCGATAGCAGCTTCGCGCTTACGGAGGTGAGCGAGCCGAGCGCGGCGTTGATATACCCCGCGAGGTCCGGCGGCGCGGACGCGATCAGTTCGCGCAGGCTCTGAAACAGCGCGGGGAGCTGACGCGCGAGCGCGGAAAGCTCAAACACGGCGCGCCCGACGGCGAGGGAAACGAGAAGTACGACGGCGGCGAAAACGAGTGCGGCGCACAGTCCCGACGCGAGGGCGCGGGGGAAACGGAGCCGCGTGGTGAGCAGGCGCACGGGTTTTTCTATGGCTTTCGCGAGGAGAAACGCCGTGAGGAACGGCAGCAGCCAGCCGAGGGCGAACTTGGCGAACAGCCAGAGTGCGAGCAGTGCGAGGGCGATATACGCGAGGGAAATGGCGCGATTTATGTGTTTATTGTAGCCCATACGCGCAAAACCCCTTAAAAATTGTGAAAAATGCGATTTTTCTGTTGCGTGGGCTGAAACTCTATGTTATTATACTGTTTTATGGGCGGAGATATGCGCTCTATACAGGAGGAATTGCAAATGTACGCAGTAGCTATTCTCGGATTCGGGGTCGTCGGCTCCGGCGTCGCCGAGGTTTTGGACAAAAACGCCGACAGGATTACGCAGGGCGCATCACGCGAATTGAGCCTAAAATACATCGTGGATGTGCGTGAGTTCCCCGACAGTCCGTACAAAGACCTGATTATCAAGGACTTTTCGGTCGTTGAGAACGACCCCGACGTGCGCGTCGTCGTTGAGACTATCGGCGGCGTAGGCGTTGCGCAGGAGTTCACGCGGCGCGCGCTGGCGGCGGGAAAATCCGTCGTAACGTCGAACAAGGAGCTGGTCGCGAAATTCGGCTGCGAGCTGCTGCAAATAGCGAAAGATAAGGGCGTGAATTACCTGTTTGAGGCCTCGGTCGGCGGCGGTATTCCGATTCTGCGCCCGATTACGCAGTGCCTCGCCGCGAATAAAATCACGGAAATTTACGGCATACTCAACGGCACGACGAATTATATTTTAACGTCGATGATTAAGCGCGGCGCGAGCTTTGACGATGCGCTCGCGGAGGCGCAGGCCAAGGGCTACGCCGAGGCGAACCCGACAAGCGACGTGGACGGGATTGACGCGTGCCGCAAAATCAGCATTCTGGCGGATTTGAGCTTCGGGCGGCATATGGACCCCGACTGGGTAAAGACGGTCGGAATCCGCACCGTGACTGCCGAGGACGTGAGTTACGCGGCGGAGAATGGGTTTAAGATTAAGCTGCTCGGCCGTGCCGTGCTGAACGAGGACGGGCGCATTTTCGCGTACGTCGCACCGCATTTGGTGCCGGAGGAGAATCTGCTCGCGGGCGTTGAGGGCGTTAACAACGGGATTGTCGTGCGCGGAAACGCAATCGGCGACGTGATGTTCTACGGCGCGGGCGCGGGAAAGCTCCCGACGGCTTCCGCGGTCGTCGCGGACGTAATCGACGCGGCGAAGCACGAGCACGCGCGCAAGCTCGTCTCGTGGGACGAGGGCGACGTTTCGATGATGCGCGACTCGGCGGAGCTGGAATCGCGCTGGTATGTGCGAACCGGCGAAAAGCAGTACATAACCCCATCCGCGCAGTCCAAGTCGTCGATTGACGCGTCACTCGCGGGCGTTGAGGTTTTGACGCTGTTTCGGGTGTTGGATTAGGGGGAATAGCTGTGAGAATATTAACTTTTAATGTCAACGATTTTTGCGGCACAGAGGCGACTCGCCCGTCTGAAAAACGTAAAATAAAAAAAGCAAAGAAAGACTTTATTGAGGAGCAAGAAAAAAACATTGCGGATTTGCTCTTAGATTTTGAACCCGAACCCGATATTATTGTTTTGCAGGAGTTTACATATAGCTGCAAAGCCGAGTTTAAGGAAAAATTAAACAATAGAAAAATAAAATACGAATTGGTTGTTGCTGCTGAAGAATATTTACGTAATACCAGTAGAGTTGCCATCGCGGTGAGAAAAGAGCTTACGGCCCTAAAAATGGATACAAAAATGGTTCCTGACCGAAATGGGAAATGGCTTGCGGTAAAAGTCGGCAATCTGAATATTCTGGGAGTACACGTACCGTGTAAAAAATCCCACAACATTGATTTCTGGGATTGCATCGGAGAGTATGCCGATACTTACGGGGGAGAAAATACTATAATAATCGGGGATTTTAACCCGACAAATGAGAAATATAAAGATAAGCACGAGGATGAGAAAAAAAGGCTTGAGAATTTTGTGGAGAAGAAAGTTGAATGCAATAAAATATTGGACGAAAATAACCGCGGCCGTTCGCTTGACCGCGCATATCTCTCAAAAAGCATTAAATGCATTGCGTCACAATCAATAGCTACGAGCCTTTCGGATGAGAATCACCCATATGTACTTGCTGTTGATTTTGAGATTCAGGAGGCAATACAGTGTTAATTGTAAAGAAATTCGGCGGGACTTCCGTCGCCGACGCGGAGCGAATCCGGCACGTAGCGGGGATAATCGCGGACGACTATTCGGAGGGACACGATTTAGTCGTCGTGCTTTCCGCGCAGGGGGACACGACCGACGACCTCATCGCAAAAGCGGCGGAGCTGAACGAAAACCCGTCGCGGCGCGAGATGGACGTGCTGCTCGCGACGGGCGAGCAGGCCTCGGTCGCGCTTATGGCGATGGCACTCGAAAAGCTGGGGCTTCCGGTGGTTTCGCTCTCCGGCCGCCAGGCGGGGATTCGCACGAATACGGATTACGGCTCCGCGCGAATCGAAAAGGTCGACGGCGAGCGCATACGCGGCGAGCTTGACCGCCGCAGAATCGTAATCGTCGCGGGTTTTCAGGGCATCAACCGCAACGACGACACGACGACGCTCGGCCGCGGCGGTTCGGACACGACGGCCGTCGCGCTCGCGGCGGCGTTGCACGCGGACGTGTGCCAGTTTTATAAGGACGTCGAGGGCGTTTACACCTCCGACCCGCGCAAAATTCCGGGTGCGAGGAAGCTCGACGAGATTACATACGACGAGATGATGGAACTCGCGAGTCTGGGCGCGCAGGTTTTGCACAACCGCAGCGTTCAGATGGCGAAGCGGTACGGCGTGGAGCTTGAAGTCTGTTCGAGCTTCGAGAGAAAACCCGGCACAATTGTTAAAGAGGTGATTGATATGGAAAAGACAAAAATCAGCGGCGTCGCCAAGGACACGAACACCGCGCGAATCGCGGTAATGGGTCTCGCGGACGAACCCGGCATCGCGTTCCGCGTGTTCCGCGTGCTGTCGAACGCGAAGATTGTCGTGGATATTATTTTGCAGTCCATCGGACGCGACGGCACAAAGGACATCAGCTTCACCGTTGCGCGCTCCGACGGTGCGGCGGCCGTGAAAGTCCTGTCGGCGCAGCAGTCCGCGCTCGGTTTCAGCGAGCTTGACGTGTCGGAAACCGTCGCGAAAGTTTCGATTGTCGGCGCGGGAATGATGAGCGCGTCGGGCGTTGCGACGACGATGTTTGAGGCGTTGTACGACGCGAAAGTCAATATCAATATGATTTCCACGAGCGAGATTAAAATCTCCGTTCTCGTGAACGAGGAGGACGCGGACCGCGCCGTGAGCGCGATTCACAGGAAGTTTTTTGAGGACTAAATGGAATACGATGTTGCGATTATCGGCCTCGGACCGGCGGGCGCGACGGCGGCGCGGCTGCTGAGTCCGAAGCTGCGCGTAATCGCAATCGACAAAAAGGCGGCGTGGGACGAAACGGCGTTTACGAAGCCGTGCGGCGGCCTGCTCGCACCCGACGCGCAAAAGGCGTTGTCGAAATTCAACCTCACGCTCCCGAAAGACGTGCTGGTGGACCCGCAGATTTTCGCCGTCCGGACCGTCGATTTGGAAAACGACTTATTGCGCTGCTATCAGCGGTTTTATATGAACCTCGACCGGCGAAAATTCGACGAGTGGCTCATCTCGCTCATACCGCCGAACGTGGAAATCGCGGCGGGTTGCAGGTGCGCGGACATTCGGCGGATTGACGGCGGGTTTGAGGTCGCGTACAGCGACGGCGCGGCGGCGCGCACCGTTACGGCGAAGCGCGTTATCGGAGCCGACGGCTCCGATTCGTCTGTGCGGCGCGCGCTGTTCCCCGACAGGGAAATCCGGCGGCTGACGGCGATTCAGCAGTGGTTCACCGAGGAACACGCGACGCCGTTTTACTCGTGCGTTTTCGACAGCGAGATTACGCCGTCGTATTGCTGGAGCATTTCAAAGGACGGATTTTTTATTCTCGGCGGCGCGTTTCCGATTGAGGACTCGCGCGCGCGGTTTGAGCGGCTGAAAAGCAAGCTCGCGCAGCGCGGATTTATCTTCGGGGAGCCGGCAAAGACCGAGGCGTGTCTGGTGTCAATTCCGCGCGGTTGGCGCGATTTCTGCGCCGGTACGGACGGGGCGTTTCTCATCGGCGAGGCGGCGGGATTCATCAGCCCGTCGTCGCTTGAAGGCATCAGCTACGCGCTCGACAGCGCGCACGCGGTTGTGCGCGCGATTAACGGCGGCGGGGACGCGAACCGCGCGTATGCGCGTTTGAGCGCGCCGATTCGGCGAAAACTGATGATGAAACACGTCAAGTCGCAGTTTATGTACAGGCCGTTTTTGCGGAAGCTCGTTATGAAGAGCGGATTGGACAGCGTAGAGGTGGAGGAGCAGGTGACAAGCGATGCGTTTTGACGCCGGAAAATTTGATATTGCCGTAATCGGCGCGGGCCACGCGGGGATTGAGGCGGCCCTCGCGGGGGCGCGGCTCGGCCTGCGCGTCGTGTGCTTTACAATCAACCTCGACGCCGTGGGAAATATGCCGTGCAACCCCGCAATCGGCGGCACGGGCAAGGGTCATCTCGTGCGCGAACTCGACGCGCTCGGCGGGGAAATGGCGAAAGCGGCGGACAGAGCCGCGATACAATACAGATTGCTCAACCGCGGGAAAGGTCCCGCCGTTCACTCGCTGCGCGTCCAGGCGGACCGCCGCGAGTACCAGAAGATTATGAAGCTCGCGCTTGAATCACAGGAAAATTTGAGCCTTAAACAGGCGGAGATTGTCGAAATCCTCGTCGAAAACGGCGCGGTGAGCGGCGTTGTGACGCGCAACGGCGGTGTTTACGCCGTCCGCGCGGCGGTGATTTGTTCGGGGACGTATCTGAACGGGCGGACGATTGTAGGCGAGACGCTGCGCGAGGGCGGACCGGACGGAATGTTCGCTGCGACGGAATTGAGCGGAAATCTGCGCGAACTCGGACTGTCAGTGCGGCGGTTTAAGACGGGAACGCCGCCGCGCGTAAACGCGCGGAGCGTGGATTTTACGCAGATGGAGTTGCAGGTGGGGGACGAGGAGCCGATTCCGTGTTCGTTTGAGACAACCGCGCCTCTCGTGAACCGCGCGGCGTGCTGGCTGACGTATACGAATGAGAAAACGCACGAGCTTATCCGCGCAAACCTGCACCGCTCGCCGCTGTATTCGGGCGTGATTGAGGGCGTGGGACCGCGGTACTGCCCGTCGATTGAGGACAAAGTTGTGCGGTTCGCGGACAAGCCGCGGCACCAGATTTTCATCGAGCCGATGGGGTTGGATACGATGGAACTGTACATCCAGGGGTTTTCGTCGAGTATGCCGGAGGACGTTCAGGTCGCTATGCTGCAAACGCTGCCGGGGTTGGAGAATGCGGAGATTCAGCGGCCGGCGTACGCGATTGAGTACGACTGCGTGGACCCGACGACGCTGTTCGCGACGCTGGAAAGCAAGGTCGTCCGCGGGCTGTACGGCGCGGGGCAGTTCAACGGCAGCTCCGGCTACGAGGAGGCCGCTGTCCAGGGCTTCGTCGCGGGCGTGAACGCCGCGTTGAAGCTCAATGACGCGGAGCCGATGATTCTGACGCGCGGCGACGGGTACATCGGCGTGCTGATTGACGATCTGGTCACGAAAGGCACAAATGAGCCGTACCGAATGATGACATCGCGCACGGAATACCGTCTGCTGCACCGGCAGGACAACGCGGATCTGCGGCTGTGCGGCATAGGAAACCGCGTCGGGCTTGTGTCCGGCGAGCGGTTCGCGCGCGTGACGGCGAAGTATGCCGCCGTGGACGCAGAGGTTGCGCGGCTCGAAAACACTCACGTCGCGCCGACGGCGGCTCTCGCGGATATGCTCGCAAAACTCGGCGAAACCGCGCCGCAGAGCGGTGTTTCCCTCGCGAGTTTGCTGAAACGCCCGAAAGTGACGTACGACGCGCTGGCGGATTTTGACGCGGAACGGCCGGAATTAAAAGCGGATATATGCGAGGCGGCGGAGATTGCGATCAAGTACGAGGGGTATTTGAAGCGGCAGGAGCGGAGCCTTGACGAGGCGCGGCGAATGGAAAATTCGCCGATTCCGGAGGACTTGGATTACCTGTCGCTGCACGGTTTGCGCATTGAGGCGCGGCAGAAACTCGATAAAATACGCCCGAAAAACCTCGGACAGGCGACGCGCGTTTCCGGCGTGTCGCCTGCCGATATAGCCGTATTGATGCTGGCAATCAGGTGATTTTCCTCCGCGCCGCCGCCCTTGCGGCGGCGCGTCTGGCTTCGAGAGGCGTCGCGAAAAAGGCGCAGGGCTTGTACTCTTTGAGGCAGTAGATGTCCGAAAGCGCGTCACAGCAGGGCTTGCCGGACTTTGTGCGGAAGAACGCGAAGCAGTTAACGTCCTTATTCTCGCGACCGGGAATAAGGCGGAACTTGCGGCGCGGCACTACTTCGCCTCCGTTTCGTGGCGCGGGAACGGCGTGTTGCCCGTATAGATTTGCCACGAACGACGCTCCTCCCGCAGCCTGAATTCCGTGCAGGCGGCGGCGGGGCAGGGGCGCGAGCGGTAGAAAATCAGGGTGTAGTCGCAGGACTCCGTGTAGGTACTGAAATACGCGCAGTCGCGCCGGCAGGGGGTTGGCGTTTGCTCCGGAATTTGGATTTCGTCTTGGGCTTGAATTTCGTTTTGCATTGGGTTTTACCTCCGAAAATGTAGTAAAGCGAAAACGCTTCCTACTCTCCAAGCCGAGTTGAGACGCAATGTGGCGAAATTATTTGACATATTTATGAGAAGAGTATATAATAATCGGAGAAAATTTTATTGGAGGTTCTCACAATGGGAAATATTTATTTAGTCAGTGCGGTGCGCACCGCAATCGGGTCGTTCGGCGGTTCGCTCAAAGACACGCCCGCGCCGAAGCTCGGCGCGATTGCCGCGAAAGCCGCGCTTGAAAGAGCCGGGATCAAGCCCGAAAACCTTTCCGAGGTTATGTTCGGCTGCGTCCTAACGGCCGCGCTGGGGCAGAATCCCGCGCGTCAGGTCGCAATTCAGGCGGGTATCCCCGCCGAGGTTCCGGCGTACACGGTCGGAATGGTCTGCGGCTCCGGAATGAAAGCCGTTATCGAGGCCGCGCGCGCCATTGCGGCGGGTGACGCGGAGATTATCCTCGCGGGCGGTACGGAGAATATGTCGGCGGCACCGTATGCCGTTCCGACGGCGCGCTACGGCGCGAGAATGAACAACGTCACGATGATTGACACGATGGTGACGGACGGTCTTTGGGACGCGTTCAATGACTATCATATGGGCATTACGGCTGAGAATATCTGTGACCAGTGGGGCATTACGCGCGAAGAGCTGGACGCGTTCGCGCTGTCCTCGCAGGAGAAAACCGCCGCGGCGCAGGCGTCGGGACGGTTCGACGACGAGATTGTCGCGGTGCCGGTAAAGGTCAAAAAGGAAACCGTGGACTTCAAGGTTGACGAATTCCCGCGCGCGACGAGCGCGGAGGCCCTCGCGAAGCTGAAACCCGCGTTCAAGGCGGACGGCGGACGCGTGACGGCGGGCAACGCGTCGGGCATTAACGACGGCGCGGCGGCACTGATTCTGGCGAGTGAAGAGGCCGTGAAGAAGTACGGACTGAAACCCATCGCGAAGCTCGTCTCGTGGGGTCAGGGCGGCGTTGACCCGAAGATTATGGGAACCGGTCCCGTACCCGCGACGCGCGACGCGCTCGCGAAGTCCAAGCTGACGATTGACGACATCGACCTCATTGAAGCGAATGAAGCCTTTGCGGCGCAGTCGATTGCGGTCGCGCGCGACCTGAAATTCGATATGAGCAAGGTCAACGTGAACGGCGGCGCGCTCTCGCTCGGACACCCGGTCGGAGCCTCCGGCGCGAGGATTATTGTGACGCTGATTCACGAGATGCAGAAGCGTCCCGACGTGAAAAAAGGCCTCGCGACGCTGTGTATCGGCGGCGGAATGGGCGTAGCGACGATCTGGGAAAAGGTATAAAGGCAAAACGAACCGCCCCCGAACAGAAGTTCGGGGGCGGGTTTTGTAACAATTTTCTTTCAAATTTCCGCCCGAAATTTATTTTCAGTTTACAATTCTGTGTTATAATGTCGGCATAAAATCATACGGAGGTGCGTTATGCCGAAAATAATAGTGGTTTGTGCCAACGAATTTGACCGTAAGTTGTTCGCAGATATACTAAACGCCGCGGAAATTTCAGCCTTAGGCGTCGAAAATGTCCGCGCCGCGCTCGCGTCGGCGGGTGCGGAGGAACCCGATATTTACGTCGTGCGCGTGTTGCCGCCCCCGGACGGAATTGAGGACATCAAACTCCTGCGGCAGCACAGCGACAGACCGGTTTTCGTGCTGGATTCACCCGAAAACAGATCCTTTGCGGTGGGGTACCTCGTGCTTGGTACTGACGATTACCTTACTCTGCCAATGGATTCGGAGGAGTTTGTCGAGCGGGTTAAGGCACTGCTTCGTAGAGAAAAGCCCAATACGGCGCACACTTTGAGCGTCGGTGCGCTGACGCTCGACAGGGACAAAACGGATATTCCGCAGAAAGAATTCGAGCTGCTTTGGAAGCTCGCCGCCGCGGCGGGCAAAACGGTCACGCGCGACACCATAATCGAGGATATCTGGGGCTACGATTTCGAGGGAAACGAGCGGACGATTGACGTTCATATCGGCCGCCTGCGGGAGCGGTTTCCGCCCGAAAGGTACGGGTTCAAAATCGCCGCGGTTCGCGGCGTGGGTTACCGTCTGAAACTATGCGCGCCGCAAGAAAACGCGTGAAAAAACAAAATAACGCCCCCAAACGGAAGTTCGGGGGCGGTTTTTGTGTGCGGCGTTATGCGATTTCTTTTTTCATTTTTGTGAGATAGCGGTTGATGACGAGCATACAGACCGCCGCGAGGACGGCCGTCGCCGCGCCCATTATGAACGTCGGAATGGGGTCTTTGTGCAGGAGCGTGTTCGAGATGAAGTTGAAGAAAATGCTCGACACGCCGAGACCCATCATAACCACGCCGTAGTTCGTGCCGCTGTACTTGGGGCCGAAGAAATCCGTCGTAATCGCGGCGTTAATCGCCGACGGACCGCCGTAGCCGAACGCAATCGCCGCGACGGTTATGATGTACGGCACGCCCGCGATGAACGTCATAAACACGGCTCCGACGAGCGTGAGGACGCAGAGGATAATCGACGCAGGAATGCGGCCAATGCGGTCCGAAACGGTCGCCATTATCAATCGGCCGGCGCAGTTCGGAATCGCGGCGAAAGACACGGCGAACACGGCCTGCGCGGGCGTTAAGCCGCGCGCGGTCTCGCCGAGCGTCGCAATCAGCGGACTTGTGAGGTTCCACGTCCCGTTGATGAAGAAGATGTACAGGAAAATGCACCAGAACGGGACGGTTTTCGCCGCCTCCGCGAAGGTGAAGTTGCGCGTCGTCGAGACGACTTTCGCGTTCGCGGCGGACTTCGGCAGACCGTCGAGGTACTCCTGCGTCGGCGTTTTGACGAGGGACCACGCGAGGACGCCGAGGAGGAGAAACACGATGCCGAGGAAGAGGAAAACGGTGCGGTAATCGACCAGTTCCTGCGTGGTGCCGCCGTTGCCCACGGCGTCGATGACCACGTGAATGCGGTACGTGTCCATCAGCCAGCGCGAGACGGGGGCGAAAACGACCGTACTCAGTCCGAACGCGGAAACGGCGAGACCCGACGCGAAGCCGCGGCGGTGCGGGAGCCACTTTTGGACGCAGGATATGCACGCGCCGTAGGCGATACCGGAGCCGAGACCGCCGATTACGCAGTAAGTCAGGATGATCAGGTTCACGGTGCCGTCCGTGAGCAGACCCGTCAGTCCGACGCCGAGGGCGAACGCGACGACGCCGATTAGGGCGGTGAACTTCGCGCCCTTTTTGTCGTTGATTATGCCGCCGACGAAGTTACCGACGACGAACGCGAACAGATTGTATGACGCGACCATCGCGGGGAGCGTTGAGCCGTCCGCGAGGTGGTACGACGCGGCGAACTCACGGCGCAGAACGCTCCAAATATACAGGATTCCGACGCAGAGCTGAATGATTAAGCAGCCGATTATGGACGGAATCGGGGACTGTTTTTTCGTCATTTACTTCTTGGGGAACGCGGGAACCTGCGTCTGTCCGTCGTAAATCGGGTTGTTCACGAGGAACGAGAACAGCTGCATAAACGTCGGGTTCGGGGTTTCGTCGGGATAGCCGCGGAGCTGCGCTTCCGCGCGTTTTTTCGCGCCCTCTTTGAATTCGGCGTGCGTGAAGATATACAAATCGCCGCGCTCAATGCCGCGCACGACGCGCTCACCGGCGATTTCGGCGGGCATAGTCAGGCTGTCGAAGTCGAACGCGGGGGGAGCGACAAAGCCGTCCGTGTGCGGGTCGCCCGTCGTCGCGGGAGGGGGAGGAGGCGGAGGGGGCGGCGCGACGGGAGCCGCGGACGCAGGGTCGGAGAGGTCCGCGGGGCGGACTTCTTTCGACGAGACGGACAGGTTGCCCTTGACGGGACCGGGGGCGTAGACCGACGCGCCGATATTTGTGCCGCGCAGGTCGCAGGCGAGGGTCTCCATAAGGGAGATTACGCCGCCCTTTGTCATACAGTAGAGGGCCGCGCCGGGGACGACGGAGATGCCGCTCTGCGACGCGGTGGAGACGATGTGCGACGGCTCGCCGTGAGCGAGCATACGCGGAACGATGGTGCGGATGCCGTTCAGAACGCCCTTGATGTTCACGCCGACGATGAAGTCAACGTCTTTCGCGGTGTTCTGCCAGACGGGGACCATAGGTGCCTCGACGCCGGCGTTGTTGCAGAGAATGTGAATGTTGCCGAAGACCTTTTGCGCCTCGTCGGCGGCCTTGGCGTACGCCTCCTCGTTCGTGACGTCAACGACGACGCCCGTCGCGGGAATACCGTTCTCCTTGAACCACGGCAACGCCTCGTCAATCGCCTTTTGGCGCACGTCCGCGATTACGATATTCGCGCCCGCTTTACCGAGAGCCTTGGCGATTCCGAGCCCGACGCCCGACGCCGCGCCCGTTACGAACGCGGTCTTGCCTTTGATTGTTTCCATAGTGAACCTCCTAAAATTTTGTTTTATTGATTTATATTGTATCAGCAATATCAAAAAAACGCAAGTTATTTATGCGTGGGATTTGAGGGCGATTGTGCGCCACTTGCCCTTGACGTAGCGGTGCATATAGGTCGCGCTGCGGAATGCCCAGTCCACGAGAATGCCGACGTAAACGCCGTAAATCCCAAGGTCGGTCGTGTAGACGAGCAGATAGCCGATGCCGACGCGCCAGAGCATCATTGAAACGATAGCGATTACCATCGGATACAGCACGTCGCCCGACGCGCGGAGCGCGTTGGCTGGGACGAACGCCGTCGTCCAGAAAAGTCCGGTGCCGAAGCTGTGGAGCAGCATTATTTTTATGCAGAGTGCGTAGGTCGCCTCGGAGAGATTGTAGAGCTTGAAAATCAGCGGCGCGGCGGCGTAAATCGCGACGGTGAACACGACCATTGCGCCGAACGCAATCTTCATCAGCTGCCTGAAATAGCGGCGGACCTGCTCGTACTCGCCAGCGCCGATGCACTGCGCCGTGACGGTGATTACGGCCGAGCCGATGGCTTGACCCGGGAGGACGGCGAAGCCGCCGACGTTGTTGATGACGGAGTTCGCGGCGATTGCGGCCGTGCCGAGTGTCGAGACGAGGCCCGCGAGGGCGATTTTGCCGATTTGAAAGAGACTGTTTTCCAAGCTGTTCGGAATGCCGAAACGCAGAATGCGGCGGAGCATTGAGCCGTCGAGCCGCCAGAAACGGTAGGAGCGCACCGCGACCGCGAGGGCGGGATTGCGGAGCATTACGAGCAACGTGAGTGCGGCGACCGCGCGCGAAATCGTCGTCGAGAGGCCCGCGCCGAACGCGCCCCAGTGCATAACGTAGATGAAAAGCGCGTTGCCGATGATG
>JAISJC010000035.1 GCA_031261745.1 Oscillospiraceae bacterium | reverse complement strand
TGTTGTTGTGAACCGCACAATGTATGATACTGTTTGAGAAGATGACGTACCGCCTGTTGTACCGTAACTAATTCCAATATTATATGAGCTAATCTCAAATGCTGTTGAACTGTACGTCGCCTGTGCTATTATCGGTATAGGCGTCGATACCGTAAATGTTTTGCTAACTCCATTAACCGCCCCATACATAAAAGTATTAGCTAATGAACTATTGTTACGAGAAAATCCGATATCTATTTTAGTTATCGGCAATGCGTAACCCAGATTTATAGTGTCTGTTGTGCCTATGAAGCCGCCATTTGCATAAGTTACATAGCTATACGTTCCAGTATAAGAAACTACAACATAACCGTTTGAATATGAATCTACCTTTAACTGTGTTATCGTCGCATTCGCTGACGCAAAAGGAACAAACAAAGCCATAACAATTACGAGAACGACCAAGAGCGATATTAATCTTTTCATTGACTTCTAAGCCCCTTTATAATAAAATAGTAATGAAAGTGAGGTGTGTTTTTATGATTGTTATTATTTTCTTCTTTGGCATTATAATTTTGAGTATCACATTAAATGTTATCCGGTGGAAACGCAAAAGGGAAGTAGAAAATGCGATAATCGAAACCAGAGATTTACTCAAACCAGAATCAAGCAATGATAACACTGACTATTCAAAGCAATATACCTCGAAATGGTTGTTTTCGTATGCAGAAAAAGACGCTTTTCGGAAAATCAAGAATGTAACCGACAAATTCGAATTTACACTGCTTGCGAAAGTCCGCTTGTTTGACTTGGTGGAGCCGCAGAAAGGAAAAAACTATAAATCGCTACAATACCGCATACAGGCGAAACACGTTGATTTTGTTATCTGTGATGAAAAACTTGTTGCGAAATTCATTGTCGAGCTTGATGACAGCAGCCACGACAGCGCAGACAGAACTAAGCGCGATATTTTTGTAGATAATGTTTTGACGAATTGCGGTTACAAAGTCCTGCGTTATCGAGCTATTGACGAGCTTAGACTTGAAGCAGATATTACTCAAAAAGAAACGTCATCAGGAACAGAATGACCAATAAAATACGTCGGATATTGAACGTCCTCTGAGGCGTTCTTCTTTTGCAATTCGTTTCGCGTTACGTCCTTGACCGCCTTATAAGTCGAAACGAACCGCGAGAACTGAATAAGCGTTGAGAAATCTTCTCCGTTTTTTATTAATGATGTGTGGCACTCCTGTAAGGTTTCTGCCTGCACAAACAGTGAAAGATAATCTATTGAATCTCCGTTTGACACTGCTTCAAAGTCAAAATCCTCGATATTCGTATGAAGCTCTTCGATATCATACTGATACTTTCCCTCGCCTATCGCCTTAGCGGTTCGGTGAAGCAAGTAGCTTAACGCACCTTTCTTGTGACGGACAATCTCGACCATATGTTCAGGTAGTCCGAACTCCTTAGCAATTGACGATACATAGCGCGGATTCAGATATTCGAGGTAGAAGTGATAATGTGGTTTCTTCACCTCACCTGTTGCAATGTCTACATCTTTATCGTGAAGCACATATGCATAGCGCGGTACAGACTTCATTTCCGATATGATGTTTTCCGCTTGGTTCGGGTAATCTGGATTTTCTGCGTCAACCGTGAATGTAAAAACACGGATTTTTGTTTTCTTGTCCATAGTTCAGCTCCATTTATTTTGGAACACAGTCTGGAACACATAGACAAGCCCCTATGTGTTCCAGAAATGGAGCGCGGATTTTTCCTCTCGCGCTCCACCTCTGCATTTTTGGAGCCTAATTAACGGCATTAGCGACTACTTTCACGGTTGCAGCCTAACCGAATATCGCGCAAGATACTGCGGAGCTGATTTATTTCATACTCGCAACCCTTGCGATTTGCTTGGAGATACCGTACGCGACCGAGCAATTCAATGACCTCGCGCGGCGGTTCCTCAAAGCACATAGCGATTTGATATTCAAGGTATTCAACCTCAGACAAGTTCCGGCGCGCCATTACTTCAAGAGCAGACGCGAATTGCGACCGTATTCAAGCTCAATCGTCTTACCGACCGCGATTGCGCTCTTGTCGGTGTCCTTGGAAACGCTGAACTTCTCGGCAATCTC
The DNA here is from genome assembly GCA_031261745.1 of Oscillospiraceae bacterium. Lineage (GTDB taxonomy): Bacteria > Bacillota > Clostridia > Oscillospirales > Oscillospiraceae > JAIRRO01. The sequence continues at coordinate 7,172 of JAISJC010000035.1, read as the reverse complement.
GCCAACAACTTCCTTATCGTCGGATACGTGAACGATATACACCGTTACGCCCTCGATAAGTCTACCGCTGTCTTTGTCCGTAAAGCTATACGGACGGTACCCTTTTACCACTGCTTTCATTGTCAATTACCAACCTTTCTTTTTTTTGAGTTAATGCTCCCATTTATTTTTGAAACGCATACCCTCGCTTCGCGCGGACAAAATAATAGTTTTGTTGCGTTTATAATCCATTGCGATTACTGATTATTCGACCATAAACGCAACAAAACGTATGCTATTTTGTTGCGTTTCTTGTATATATTGTCAATAGACTTCCCCGTCTGAAATATGGTACAATTATCACCGAGGTGATGAAAATGCACGACTACCGTTCCGAATCCCCCGAAGTTCTGCGCGACTTTTTGACATACCACGAGACAATCAAGGGACACTCAAAGAAAACCGTGGACGAATATTTTCTCGACCTGCGGATGTTCTTCCGCTTTATGAAGCTGCAAAAACAGAAATCTCCGCAGGACTCCGCGTTCGACGAAATTCCGATTAAAGACGTTGATTTGGATCTTTTGCGGTCGGTCACGCTGTCGGACGTGTACGAATTTCTCTCGTTTCTGTCGCGTGAGCGCGGGCTGTCCGCGACGTCACGCGCGCGAAAAATCGCCGCAATCCGGTCGCTCTATAAGTACCTCACCGTCAAAACAAAACAACTTGAAGAAAATCCCGTCATCGACCTCGACCCGCCGAAAGCCAAAAAAACGCTCCCCCGCTTCCTCTCGCTCGACGAATCCAAGACGCTCCTGACGAGCGTTCACGGGCGGAACGCGGAGCGCGATTACTGTATTTTGACGCTGTTTCTCAACTGTGGAATGCGCATATCCGAGCTTGCGGGATTGAACATTTCAGACATTCGCGCGGATTCACTCCGCGTCCTCGGCAAGGGCAACAAGGAGCGCGTGCTGTACCTCAATGACGCTTGTGTCGCAGCGATAAATGCGTATCTTGAAATTCGGAAAAATATTGAAAAAGAAGAAAAGGCCCTGTTTGTAACAGCAAAACACGGTCGGATTGAGCGCAGTACCGTCCACCGTCTCGTGAAAAAACACCTGCTCGAAGCCGGAATTGACAGCACAAAATACTCAGCGCATAAGCTGCGGCACACCGCCGCGACGCTTATGCTGAAAAACGGCGTGGACGTCCGGACATTGCAGGAACTGCTCGGTCACGAGAACCTGAACACGACTCAGATCTACACGCACGTCGAGAGCGAGAGTCTGCGCGACGCCGCGCAACGCTCCCCTCTCGCGGACTTCAAAACCGACGAAAATAATTAGAATTAAAAATTTATTGATAAACGATAAATAACACTTGACAAGCATTAAATTATGTGATATGCTCCTTGTATAAATAAATTATATAAGGAGCGTTTTCTTATGGAAATTCATACCGAAAAAATCAGGCGTTTCAGCGGAATAATCTACACCCTACTGCGGATTGCGTTTGTCGCATTCATCATCGTAGGTGCGGTGGAGGCTATTTCGTGGTTTATGTCGGTGCTGGCACTCCACACCGAGGCCGTTATAATAGGCGGCAAAAGCGTCGAGGTGCCGTTCCTGTTCAAGCTGGGCGAGCTCAAAATCTATCTGCCGGTCTTTATTCTGAACGAATCCGGCGTTGACCTTTCGGGCTTTGACTTTTTGAAATTCAGCCTTGGCGATATTTTGCGGACGGCGTTCACCATCGTCGCGTTGGCGTACGCAAAAAGTACCTTTCGGGCTTTGCGCGACAGCGGCTCGCCGTTCCGTCGGGACATCGCGGCAGGGTTCAGAAAGCTGGCGGTCGTGCTGCTGTGCTTAGGCGTGGTCACGGGCGTCGTCGGTTTCCTCGCCGCCGGAATCGTCTGGGTTCTGTGCTTAATTTTCGACTACGGTTGCTCTTTACAGGCCGAGAGCGACACGACGCTGTGAGGTGCGATTATGGCAATAATTCTGCGGCTTGACCGCGTTATGGCGGACCGAAAAATCTCACTCGGCGACCTCGCCGCACGGGTCGGCATCTCCAATGTGAATCTGTCGAACATTAAAACGGGAAAAATCAGCGCGATTCGGTTTTCCACTCTCGACGCAATCTGCGACGTCCTCGATTGCCAACCGGGCGACATTCTCGAATACAAACGCGTACCCGCGGACGACGCCGAAAATAACTCTTGATTATTCGCCTGCGTACTGTTAAAATGATAACATCTAAAATAACACTATTACAGGAGGTTTTTACAATGCCATACGAAGTAATCGAAATTTCCGCAAACAGCTGGCGCATCGAAGAAAACGGTGTGCGCTCATTCCTTTTCGCGGGTGAAAAATCTGCGCTGCTCGTCGATACCGGCTTCGGCACCGGCGACCTGAAGGCCGTCGTGGACGGCTTAACAAAGCTGCCCGTAAAGCTCGTGAACACGCACGCGGACGGCGACCACACGGGTTGCAACGCGCAATTCGACGTGGCGTACCTCTACCCCACCGAATTTGAGAAGTTCGCGGCGTCCGGCAAGACCTCCCCCGTCGCGCCGATTTGGGAGGGCGACAACATCGACCTCGGCGGGCGCGCCTTTGAGGTAATCCACATTCCCGGACACACGCCGGGTTCCATTGCGCTGCTCGACGATGCGAACAAAATTCTCGTCGGCGGTGACAGCATTTCGACGACCTCAATCTTTATGTTCGGCGCGGACCGCAGTCTGACGGCGTACATCGCGAGCCTTGAAAAGCTCGAAGGTATTCGCAATAAATTTGACACGGTTTATCCGTCGCACGGCGAATTTCCCGTGCGCGCGGACATCATTCCGGAGCTGCTCGCGGGCGCGAAAAAGCTCCTCGCGGGCGAGCTTGAGGGCGGCGACCCGCCGTTCCCCGTCCCCGCGAAATTATATGACATCGGCGTCGCCGGGTTTTTGTATTAGACGCGGGGCAACGCTATGCTGAAAATCGACAATCTCACAAAAACCTACGGCGAAAAAACCGCCGTGGATAATCTGACCCTGCACGTCGCGCCCGGCGAAATCTACGGCTTCATCGGTCACAACGGCGCGGGGAAATCCACGACAATCAAGGCCGTCGCGGGTCTGCTCGCCTTTGATTCCGGCGAGATTACCGTCTGCGGCAAGTCCGTGAAAGCGGACCCGCTCGCCGTCAAGCGCGAAATCGCGTACCTGCCTGACAACCCCGATTTGTACGAATTTCTGTCGGGTATCAAGTACCTGAATTTCGTCGCGGACGTGTTCGACGTCCCCTCCACCGTGCGGCAGGAGCGCGTACATAAATACGCGGAGCTGTTCGAGCTTACCGCCGATTTGGCGCAGCCCGTGTCCTCGTATTCGCACGGAATGAAGCAGAAGCTCGCGCTTATCTCCGCGCTGCTCCACGAGCCTCAGCTGATGATTATGGACGAGCCTTTCGTCGGGCTGGACCCCAAGGCCGCGAAAGCCGTCAAGGACCTGATGCGCGAGGTCTGCAACCGCGGCGGCGCGATTTTCTTCTCGACGCACGTGCTTGAAGTCGCGGAAAAGCTCTGCGACAAGGTCGCGATTATCTCCCACGGCAAGCTCGCCGCGTCCGGCAATATGGAGGACGTGCTCGGCAACGAGTCGCTCGAAAACGTGTTCTTTGAGTTAGAGGACAGCACAAAATGATTTTTCAACTGTTTATTATCAACCTCAAAGCGATTTTCTCGCAGATGTTCAACCGCACACGGTTTTCGCCGAGGGCGCAGCGTCCGCTGCCGCTGCGCGGCACTGCGGGCAAAATCGGCATTGCCGCGCGTATCATCTATTGTGTCGGCGCGTTCGGGTTTATGTTTTTCGGGCTGTTCGGCTCAATGCTCGACGAATTTTTCGCGCTCGGTATCGGCTGGCTGTACTTCGCGATTGACGGCGTTCTCGTGTTCGGCATCTGCACGATTTCGTGCATTTTCACGGCGCAGTCGCAGATTTTCAACGCAAAGGACAACGACCTGCTGCTGTCAATGCCGCTCAAACCGTCGAGCATTCTGCTCGCGCGTATTCTCACGCTTTTGGTGACTGAATACGCGTTCGAGGCGTTGATTTCAATCCCCGCGCTGCTCGTCTGGCTGCGCGGCGGCTATGGGACCTCGCTCGGCGTCGTTTTCTTCGTCGTCGGGTTTATCCTGCTGCCGCTGATTGCGCTCGCGGTCGCGTGCCTGCTCGCGTGGATTCTCACGCTCGTTACGTCGCGTATGCGCCGCAAAAATATCGTCACGCTCGTCATCTCTGTCGCGTTTTTCGCGGCGTACTTTTATTTCGCTTTCAATATGCAAAATTACATTACGCGGCTCGTCGAAAACGGCGCGGAGATTGCGGCGGCGTTCCGCCGCGTGTTCCCGCCCGTGTATTTCTACGGCAATTCCGTCGCGAACGGCGCACCGCTCGACGCTCTGCTGTTCGCGCTCTGTGCGGTCATTCCTTTCGCGCTGATTATCGCGCTGCTCTCCGCGAATTTCGTCAGAGTCGCGACGACAAAACGCGGCGCAAAACGGATTGAATACCGCGAAAAGGCGTTGAAAACCTCGACCGCGCTGTTCGCGCTCAACAAAAAAGAGCTCTCCCACTACTGGTCGAACCCGATGTATGTGCTGAATATGTCGATGGGCAGTATGTTTATGGTCGTCGGCGGCGTCGCGGCCGTCGTCAAGCGCGGCGCGCTCGCGGAGCTTGCGTCGCAGTTCTCTCTGCTCATTCCGGGGCTTACGCCGGGCATTCTCGCCGGCATTGCCCTCGCATTTTTCGCGACGACGAACTGCGCGTCCGCGTCGCTCATATCAATCGAGGGCAAGTCGCTCTGGATTGCGCGCTCCCTCCCCGTCCGTGCGCGCGACGCGCTCCTCTCAAAGCTCCTGATGCACCTGCAAATCGGCGCGCTGCCCGGCGTTTTCGCCTCCCTGCTCATCATCATCGCGCTGTCGCTCTACAACCCGTCGGAGCTGCTCATCGCGCTGCTGCTGCCGTTTCTGTTCACGCTTTTTATGGGCGTCGGCGGACTCGCTCTGAACATTCTGCTCCCGAAATTCGACTGGGTGAACGAGGTTCAGCCCGTCAAGCAGGGTATGCCCGTGGTGCTTCTGATGTTCGGCTCAATGGCCCTGCTGATCGTGCTTGCGCTGCCGTACATCATCTTTTTGCGCGGCGTTCTCACGATTTCGGCGTATGTGTGGCTCGTGATTGCCGTTATCGCCGCGCTCGACGCGCTGCTGTACCGCTGGCTCGTAACCGGCGGCGCGAAACGGTTTGACGCTTATGAGGTGTAAAATTTTGAGATAAAAAAGCCGCCGTAAGGCGGCTTTTCTCATTTATACTTATTGATAATAATCTCCCTGTACTCCCCCGTCGCAACCACAATCTCGCGCGCGTAGAGCGCGACGCGGTTCGCCGCGTCGAGCGCGTTCCAAACCTCGTTCGCGTAGGTCTCCAAGCCGTCCGCGACGTTGATTTTCACCGCGCGCGGCTCGCCGACAAAACTTTCAAGCGACCCGTCGGGACGCGCCGCGCCCGAATATGTGTGGATAAGGTGGCCTTTACCCGCCTGCGGCTGCGAGTACTCAAAGAACTGGTGCGCAGGCACCTCCGCGTCGCCGCCGATGTTCTTCACAATCGCGAGCGTGACCGCGCCGTTGCCGCGTAAAATGCCGGAAATTCGCGGCGTGAATATCGGCGGGTCAGGCTCAAACACGCGTGACATCATCGCGCCGTGGAACTTTTTCCCGCTTGTCAGATGCTCGCAAATCGTGTCCGTCTGGTCGCCGTTCGTGACAATCAGCGCGTCGCCGAATTGCCGTACAGGGTGATAAATCACCAAGCTCGGATCCGTGAGCTTCGACGCGTCAAACGCCTCGGTTTTAATGCCGTCCTCGGTTTTTGTGAAGATGCGGTTGCGGCTGTTTTCGCTGCGACCCATAATGAAATAGACGGCGACGGCGCGCCCGTTGTCCTCGCTGCGCCCAAGAATTATGCCGCGCCCCGGATAGGCGTTACCCGCGAGAATTTCGTTGATTGTCTGCATATTAATCCCCTACAAATCTTTTATAATGACCCTGCGGTCAACGACTTCGAGCCGCCCCTCGCAGAACAGCGAAATCGCCTCCGGCAAAATCTTCCACTCCGCCTGCTCCATAATCCGCCTTTGCAGCGTCTGCGGCGTGTCGGTTTCAAGGATTTCCACAGCTTTTTGCAGGATTATCGGACCCGCGTCCGCTTCGCTCGTGCAGAAGTGCGCGGTCGCGCCGGAGACCTTGACGCCGTAATTCAGCGCGGCTTCGTGGACGTGCAGCCCGTAATAGCCCATTCCGGAAAACGACGGAATCAGCGCGGGGTGGACGTTGATCATCCGGTTGCGGAACGCGCGAACCAGCGGCGGATCCAGCACGTACATAAATCCCGCAAGCACCACGAGGTCAATGTCGAGGTCTTCAAGTTTCCTGTGGATTGCCTCCGAAAAGCTCGCGCGGTTCGGAAAAATCTTGCGGTCAATAACGTACGACGGGATGCCCGCGTGAGCCGCGCGCGTCAGCGCGTACGCGTCGGAATTGGATGAAATCACCGCCGCAAGCTCGCAATTTTTAATCTCTCCGAAGATGTGCGCGTCGAGAATCGCCTGTAAATTTGTGCCACCGCCCGACACGAGGACCGCGGTTTTTACGTCACGGCTGACTGCATTATTTGACATTTGTAATCAACTCCAAATCGTTACGCCGGTTTCGCCCGCGACGCACTCGCCGACGAGAACGGCTTCTTCTCCGTCATTTTTCAGGTCGCGCAGAATCTCGTCCGCCTTTGCGCCGTCAACGGCGAGAATCATTCCGACGCCCATATTATAGGTATTGTGCATATCGCGCAGCGGGATATTCCCCTTCGCGGCGAGCAGGTCAAAAATCGGCTTTTGCGGGAATTTCTTCGCGTCAACATTCATCTTAACGCCGTCCGGCAGACAGCGCGGCGCGTTCTCATAAATCCCGCCGCCCGTGATGTGCGAAATGCCCGTAACCGCTTTGCCATAGCTGTTCAGCAGCTTGAGAACGGTTTTCACATAAATCCGCGTCGGCGTCAAAAGTTCCTCGCCGAGGGTCTTTCCGAGTTCCGCGATATACTCATTGACATTAGTTTTATCCGGCGC
>JAISJC010000101.1 GCA_031261745.1 Oscillospiraceae bacterium | reverse complement strand
CACAGCCCTTGATTTATCAGGTCGTTCAGCCGCCCCGGCGTCGCGACGAGGATATCCGGTCCCGCCATAAGGTCCGCGACCTGCGGGTTCTGCGAAACGCCGCCGAACAGCACGGTCGTGTTCAGCTTGGTGTACCGCCCGTAAGCCTTAAAGCTGTCCGCAATCTGTATCGCAAGCTCGCGCGTCGGCGTCAATACGAGTGCGCGGAGCTTTCGCCTGCCGTTCGCTCCCACGCTTGGGTTGTTGTAAAGCGTCTGTAAAATCGGAACGGCGAACGCGGCGGTTTTGCCCGTTCCCGTCTGGGCGCAGCCGAGAAGGTCGCGGCCTTTCAGCAGCAGCGGAATCGCCTCCGCCTGAATCGGCGACGGCGTTTTATAGCCCTCGCGCTCTATTGCTCTTAAAATCGGGTCGATGATGTCGAGTTCTCTGAATGTCATTGAGTCTCCTATTGTTTATTAATTTTGCGCGTATTTATTTATTTTACACCCATTTCACTCAGTAAGCAAGTAAAATCTGCGTTTTCGGCGGGCTTCTATCGACGCCCCTCTAACGCGTCGTCCATTACTTTTTTCAGCTTAGGGCTAAACGCGAACCGCAGCAGCAGAACGACCGCCGCAGAAATCGCGGCTAAAACCGCGAGCATCCAGGGTTTTGCTTTGAAAAACGCGATCGCGTTGCCGACAAACAGGCTGTGGAACACCACGCGCCCGACAATATCGCCGGGGCGCACGGGGTTATAGTCCGCTTGTATATTGTTAACGCCGCGGGTGCGGAACGCAAGCCCGCCATCGTCTATTATCTCAATTACTTTATGCGTGACCGTCGTGTTTTCGCCGACGAAGAACGTAATGTTGTCGCCGACGGCTATCTTGTACGGGTCGGTCTGGCGCGAAATGACGAGCGAGCCGGTAGGAATCTCCGGCTCCATACTCTCCGTAAGCACGACAAAGCCGGAGAAACCCGCGATTTGCGCGGGTCCGGTCTGCGTGTTTGTCAGCCGCCATATGAGTGTTCCCGCGACGGCAATGGCGAGAATTATATAGAACAGCGCGCTGCCGATCTGCGCGGTGCGGGACTTTTTTTCCATAGCTCCTCCGTGGAACACCGGCGCGGTTGCCCGCGCCGGTGTTGGTTTTGTTATGCGCGCGGTGGTTGGTTATCAGTTGCTGAATGTTGTCGTTCCATCAACTTTAATTGTAACGTTTGACGAAGTCCCACTCACTGCGGAATCCACAATGGGATTGGTGCCGGACGTAGTAAATGTGCAGCCGTTGAATTCGATAAGCATACCGCCGTGATTGTTTGAGCCATCAGAAGCTAAACCCACAATATGACTGCCATCAAGCACACTGTTATTAACAGTAATTTTCGTGTATCCGTCGTCCCAGAATTCAATGGCATTGTGCTGACGAGACTTGAAGTTTACGTTGTTTAGTGTTATGTCTAAGTTGCCGTATCCTGCGATGGGTATTCCAAGGTCAACAACTACGTTTTCAATTACAACGACAACCGGTGAACCGGCATAATCAGTGTTGCTGAACGGGAACGCGGTTTGTTGATAAGCACCTGTCGGTGCAGGCTCGGTAATTTTATATCCATTGCCGTTGAGTGAGACACTTTTTGATCCATAATCACTGCCTCCAAAATAGTTACCGTCCACAACAATATCATTTTCCAGTTCGCCGACGCCGCCGGCTATGAGGAACGCCTTCAACTCTGCTTGGCTGGTAATTTTCGTAACTACCGGAGCTGCCGCCGGTACTGTCCAGTAGTCATACAGAACACCAGGTAATGCGACATACTTGACTTGGTAGTCTACACCTGTCCACTTTACAAGCGCATCCTCGGAAATCGCTTCGAGGTCGACGTGAAGCGCGTAGTAGAACGGCCCTTCGGGCTGCTTAATCAGCTCAACTGTGTCAAGAACTTTCGCTGTCGTGTCTCCTGCCGCAAGCGGTTCACTCCAATATACATAATTCTGTGCAGGACTTCCTGTTACGTCGTCGTAGAGCCACACACCGCCGGCATATGTCGACGGACTGGCAAGAAAGTCAGTCAGCTTAACGGGCGCGTTAGTTGCGTTCCACTGTACATATTCGCGAATTGGGTAATAAGTGGGATCCGGCAGCACCGCGCCGAAATAATAAGGCGTGTATGCAAACTCGGTTCCTGTTTGGATATCGAGCGGATTGTAGAAATCTGCATCCGTGAGCTTCGGCGCGCGGGTTACGCCTGCAACAACCGATTCAGCGGCGGCGGCATTCGCGTTGATCGCGTGTTTGCCGTAAACGCCGTTGATATCGCTATCATCAGCAACGACAAAGTATCCGACTTGTCCTGTCGCAAAGTCCGCAACAAATTCATATGAATTGTCAGAGTAATCAATGCTGTCAAGCCAGGATTGAATATTCGTCGTGTCAATAGTCGGTGCGGTTTGTGAGCCTGCGCCGGTATTGTCTATGTAGCCAATAGATGTAGCACCGGTGATTGTATCAGTATACTCACCGAACGTCCAAATCGCGCCGTCCGTCCAGACGTAAAACTCACCGGTATCGGGATCAGTCGCATAGCGTTCTGTTGACGCTGTGACAGCGAGCTTCGCAATTTCAAGGTATTCTTTGAGCGACAGGCGGACATACGTCGTTTCCGCGCCCGTGTTGGTAACGGAGATTTCCTTTTTGAGCGGTGAATCAGAGACTTTCCAGTCGTCTACTGGTGTGTACGCGTCGTTGAGCGTTACGTCGTAGTGATCAACGCCTCCCGAAGCCTCATTGAGGTCGAACTGCGTTTGATCGTTCCACGCGAACGTGCCCCACAGCATTGTTCCGGCGATGATTGTGCCCGCAAGCACGAGTGCGAGTAGTTTCTTGACTTTGGGTGTTAATTTGGTTTTCATTCGATTTTGCTCCTTCATAAAATAATTTGTCAGTAATGATTTTCGTGGGTTTGCGCGCTAAGGAAATGTCATTTCCTGCGGTAAAAGACGAGGTTTACGCATCTTCCCCCTCCTCTCCCGCATACTTTTTGCGAGGTATAAGTATCAAAATGCCCAGCAGGCTTCCGCCGGTAAGCAGAATCCACGGTCGCAGGCTCTCGTCGCCCGTCGGCACCGCCAATGTGAGCGGCACTTCCTCCTCCGGAATCTCCATTTCTTCCGGCGGCGACTCATCCGGTTTTTCGCCGAGCGGCGAACCCTCCTCGTCAATGTCGATCTCCTCCGGCGGTTCCGTCGGATCCGGAGTTTCAGTCGGGTCGTCCGGCGGCGGGTCATCGCGGTCACCGCTCCTTTGCAGTGTATTAATGATTGTGAATCCGCCGCTCCGGCTGCCGTAAACCGTTGCCGAGAAGCCGGAAACCGCGTCCTCACTTACCGTGTAGATTATTTCCGTCGTGCCGTCCGCGCGGAACACCGGTATATCCGGGAACACGCCGCGCCAGTCCCCGTTCGCGTCGCGCGTAATTATAATCGGCAGAGCCGCATCAAGTCCGGTCTCCGTGTCTATCAGGTGCGCGGTTATGGACGCGGGCAGGATTGCGTTCCCAGCCGCACCGGCAAGATTCCACCGCTTTTCGACCGGAATATTTTGTGTTACCGGTGTCGGAGGTGCCTCCGGATCGTATTTGTTCGTCACGGTTACGTTTATTGTACCCGCTGCGCCGGCAGGATCCGTTGTGATGGAAAGCAGTTTGAAATCATTCGGAATCGTCTCCGCGTCCTCGTAGACCTCAATCAGCGCGCCGGTCTGTACAAGAATCGGCCAACCGGTTTCGCCGTCTTTCAGCGTAAATATCTGATCCGCGCCGTCAATACTCACCCGAATTGTGAACTCGACACCGCTAATATCGTCGCCCGTGCTGTTATCCACGGTTTTGGTTATATACAGCAGTTCAGGCGGGCGTTCGCGTACATTGTTATAGCCGGCAGCCGCTCCGAGCGGGTTTTCATTAAATGACGGTACCGTACCGGCGCGGTTATCCACATCCGGCGTGTATCCGGCCGGAATGTTAATCTCATATACTTGATAACCGACACCCACGGGCAGGGTGTTGAATACGGCTTGCTGTCCGGGCTTCAATTTGAACTCTACACCGTCGCCGCTCGGCAGACCCAGCGGCGATATTGCGCCGACAGCATTCTGTGTCCAATACGGTTCCTGTTCGGGTTCCTGCACCGGCTCTTGTTCGGGTTCCTGTTCGGGCTCCTGTTCGGGTTCCTGTACCGGCTCCTGTACCGGCTCCTGTTCAGGTTCTTGCACCGGCTCCTGTTCGGGTTCCTGTTCAGGCTCTTGCACCGGCTCCTGTTCGGGCTCTTGTTCAGGCTCCTGTTCAGGTTCTTGCACCGGTTCCTGTTCAGGCTCTTGTTCAGGCTCTTGTACCGGTTCCTGTTCGGGTTCCTGTTCAGGTATTGATTCAAACGCAGACATTGAAAGCGACGATAAAACATAGGAGGGCTGATGCATCTTCCCGTCGGTAAACCAGACCTTGAAACTGAACTCCTGTGCAAGTTGTTCCGCCGTCAACGCCGAACCATCGGCGTTAGTCACAGTTTTCTCAACCGTCAGCTTGCCTCGTCGGTTGAACGCTTCAAACAATTTTAGCGTTGGCGAAGCCGCTGCCGCGTCGTCAATATCAAAATCCGCATACCGCTCTATCTCAAAAACAGCACCGGAAGCATCGACACCGCGATCTAAGTCAAATCCGTTGGATGTCGTGATTTGCTTGAAATAATACGTGCCGACTCCCAGTTGAGACGGCACGAGCAACTGACCTGAATCATTTGTTGTTCCCGTGAATATTAGGGTGTCCGGTCCGCCGCTCGTGTTTACACGATAAAGCTGAAATGTCGCGCCCGATACCGTGCGCCCCGGTTGCGGGGACGGCAAACCGTCAAGACCTATGTATCCGCCATCGGCATCCTTCTCATATAAAATCAGTATTGCCGACGCAAGCCAGCTTTTACCGAAAAACTCATTCGTTTTATACTGTGAATAATCATACCAGGCGATTGCCGTACCGATGATTACTGAAACAGCAAGAACAAACGTCAATATCCTCCGCAGCAACGCGGTAAAAGATTTCGCCGTTCTTTTTCGTCTGTCAGTCATATCCGCCGGTCACCTCTTATCGGTCAAAAATGTACACCTTTTTGACCACCGACAATTTCAATCGGCAATGTGTATATTTCACACATTATACACGAAATTCCCTCGCAAGTCAACGCATATTTAGGGTAATTTTGGTAAAACGCAAAACCGTATGCATCGGTCAAAAAGGTGTACCTTTTTGACCACTTTATTGACCGCCCGCAACCCAAGTCTTAAACGTGTTCTTGCTCACGCCGAGCCGCGCGCCCGCCTTGTTCAAGGATATTCCGCCGATGCGGTACAGGTCGCGCACCTCCGCGAACTCCAACGGCGGCAGCTTCGGCGGTCGTCCGAACTTCGCTCCGCGTGACTTCGCGGCGGCGATTCCCTCCGATTGCCGCTGATGAATGTTGCCGCGCTCGGTTTCCGCGACGTAACTCAGAATTTGCAACACGAGGTCGGCGATGAACCGCCCCGTGAGGTCTTGCCCGCGCTCGCGCGTGTCGAGCAGCTGCATATCCAACACAACGATGTCCGCGCCGCGCTCTTTCGTGATGACGCGCCACTGCTCCTGAATTTCTTCGTAGTTGCGACCCAAGCGGTCAATGCTTTTCACGACGAGCGTCGCACCGCTTGTCAATTTTCGCAACAGACGCTGGTATTCCGGTCGCGCGAAGTCCTTGCCGGATTGCTTATCCGTAAAAATATTGTCCGCCTGCACACCGAAATCGCGCATCGCGTCGAGTTGCCTGTCCTCGTTTTGCTCGCGCGAGGATACGCGGACGTAACCGTAGGTGTTTGTCATATGGTTCATCTCCTTTCCCTCAATTTTACTTGAAAAAATGGAGCGGAGAAATGCAAAAGACGAACCATCGTTTGATGGTTCGTCTTTGAAGTGTTATGTATGAATCTCTTTTCTATAAAGTCAATCTCATCCTCATTACAACTCCCCGACCGCGCCGACGAGCAGCGGGCTTTTCGGGTCGTGCGCCGCCGCGTTCGCCGCAACGCGCCGCTCCCCGTGGTTCGCGTAACAGTACGCGCAACCGTTCAGGCACGTGTTGTACGCGCCGATATCGACGCTCGCGGCGCAGTTACACCCCTCGCGCTGATTTTTATCGCGCTTCACATCGAGCGGTTTGCCCGCAATCTCGCCGAGCAATACCGCGTCCACACACGCTGTCTGACTCACGCCGAGCGCGTAAACCTCCGGCGATTCACAGCACGCGCACAGCGTTATACCGCGCTCTGCCGCTATTTGCAACAGCTTTTCGATGAGCCGCAGCCGCGTATCACCCTGCGGCACCTCAATTCCGGCGGCGCGGAAGCTGCCCGCAATCGACTTGTACGGAATTACGAAGCTGACGACGCACCGCCGCGTACTGCCCGCGAGCAGGTCACACAGCCGCGTGAACGCGCGGACGTGGTAGTCAAAATCGTATCTGCGCGTGAACAAAATCGGGTCGTACCGCCACACGACGCGCTCCGCGCCGACGCGCGCCGCAAGCTCGCGGAACGCGGGAATCACAACGTCGCGCTTCGACGGCAGACCGCGCTCAATGTCGGTGTCGTAGGCGGTGACGGTGTACTGGAAATAGTACGGAAACGCCCGCAGCAGCTCAAATTCCGCGCCGAGTTTCGGGAGCATCGGTGCGGCGTTTTTTGTCCAGAACACAAAGCCGTCCACGCTCTCCGGCGCAAGCTCGACGCGGCGAATCTGCGACGCATTCATCGGATTGCGCACGAGCGCGAAGCCCTCACGCAGTCGGTTCACGAGCCACTCGGAATAGAACGCCGGAATGTCGGTTCTGCGCGACGCGCTGACAATCATACTACTGCACCTCAATCCACAATCTCAAACTTATAAGTCATACTAAGTTTCTCATAGTTAATGTCCGCCGGTAACAATTCCAATGAGGACAAGGTGGTCAACCGTACCAAAAACGCAAAAGACGAACCATTTCTCAATAGTTCGTCTTTGCAATGCGTTGCCATTATGGTATAATAACTCCAAACTCAAAAGCCCAGTCATATCAAGGGGTTGCGGGTTTGGCGTTATTCTTTTTCACTCAAATCCCAAACAAAAACGGGGCAGATTTTGCGACTCAAAACATCTGACGTTAAACAACGCTAAATGGTAGCCCTAAAATCAAGGAGGAA
>JAISJC010000051.1 GCA_031261745.1 Oscillospiraceae bacterium | reverse complement strand
CATTGCAGTATCTCCTTTTCTTGATACTACTATTATAACTCCTCAATTCCCGAATTTCTCACTTTTTAGCAATTTTCTACAAATATTTTTCTTCTCCGTGCGTTAGGGGATAATTCCGTCAGATTATATTTCAACAATTGATATATCTGTTGTCACAGCAATAACTGGAAAATCTAATTTTGAAGATTACAAATTCTATCTAAATCAAAACTCCCAAAATTCATATGGGAAACCAGACGGAAACTTCACCATTTCGGGTGTAAAATAACCATAGGAGAGAATTAAAGTTTGAAAAAGCTCATTTATCTTGCCCTTGTGCTATTTTGCTTGGTGGGTTTGACGCAATGCGCTGCAAACAACAGCGACGCAGATATAATATCTGACAATACGCAATTTCCCGTTACTGCTAATAACGAAACTCCGAACATTCCGGTAACAATCGAACCGATCGTGTCGGAGCAATATCTCACATCTGACGAAATTAAAGCCGCAATCGTTGGAATATGGCACAACGGAGAAACCTTATGGGCTTACAATTATCATACTATTTTTTATGATGACGGTACAATAAGGCACGTAGGACACAGGAATGTTGATATCGGAACTTATAATATTAGTGAAGATGGAACAATTCACGCATCATTTGACAAATGCGAGTACGATTTCCCTGGTGAAGGGTATCTGAAAACATTTGGATTAAAGTGTAATTTTAGACTGGCTAACGGCGGCACGGAACTGGTGCGCGAACCTGAACCTCGTGAGGAATATGTTACAGACAACGACGATTACGAACTTCCGCTCGTGAAAGTAGATGAAATCGTTGAGATTGAAATTTTTGACGAGGATTAACGACCTGCAAAACCGTCTGACGAAAAAGGGAGACACGAGCTACACCTACGACAACGCGGGGAATCTCATTTCCGACGGCAAGATTACATACACGTACAACGCGCAGAACAAGCTCGCGAGGGGCGAGAACACGGACGGCGAAAGCTCCGAATACACGTACAACGCGCTGGGCGTGCGGATACAGAACGTGCAGGTCCGCGAGAACGCGAACGCGGGGTACCAGAACAGCAACCTCATTGACGGCTCCGGCGGTGAGGACTATTTGCCGTACCTCCGTGACGGGCGTTTCGAGTGGCAGCGGGTGTGGGAGAGCGAGATTGGCACGACGGTGCAGAACAATTTCGAGACAGTGACGAGAAATTACATTTTGGACTATCTTTCTCTCGCGAACCGTGATATACTGGTGACCGAGGACGGGAGCTTCACCGAGCGATACGTTTACGACGCGTCGGGCATTCGCGTTTCCGCCGAATACGGCTACGCGGACGGCACACACCGCGGCGAGGGCGGCGAGAACCTCGCGTCAGACTTGGGACGACTATTTCAATTATGGCAGGCTGCCGCTGATTCTTTCGCGAAAGACTCCGTGGGAAAAAGCCGAATATCTCCGCACACTGTTCCGGAAAGTCTATCTGTCGGACTACCTACATTGGTTACCTGACTGACGCTTTTTTGATTAGTAAATGTTGCTACCCAATTCTCACGCGCGCGGCGTTCGTTTATTTTGTGTTATCCTTAATTGCAGTAGATTGCGCCGTGTTATGATATTTGCAGTATATTTGCAGTAAAAATAGCGAAAAAGTCTTGCGATTGCAATGTGGTTTCGGATTTTAGGATTCTTTGGGAAGCAAGGGGCCGCTGGTTCGAATCCAGTCGCCCGGACCAAAAAATTTTATTTAACAGTGGACACAAAAACAATAAAGGAGCGGCGATATGGCAACAACACACAATAAACCCGTCAGCATAGACGGAAAAATGTTCAAGCGTTCAGGCGCGTGGTTCGGGCTGTTCAACTTCGGATTTCCCGGCGGCGACACTTCGTTCTACCTCGGCACCTGCCACGGGATGGCAGCGATGGCACCGGAAAAGAACCGGCTGATCAACATTTTCCCGACGTACAACGGCGAAAAAATCCCGTTCACCGTTCAGGCATTCCCGGCGGAGCTTACGCTCAAAACGGAGCGCGGCGACGTGCGCTTCACGTTCGCGGACACGACAAAATTGCTCGCGGAGGGCGACGCGGGTATGGGTCTGCGCTTTGAAAAGACGATGGTTGAACACGAGACCGTCCACCCGAAAAAGGACGGCGCGTGGGAGGCGTTCTTCCGCCTGACGTGCGCGTTCGTGTTCAAGGGGCTGAACGGCTCGACCTTCGATTTTAACGACGGCGTTGCGCCCTGGGAGTGGAGCAAGCTCGCGAGCGGCGATATTTACGGCCAGACGCGCCCCGCCGCGGACGGCGGATTCACGCTCGTAATGGAGGAATTCACCTACGGCGGCATAGTCCGCGAGAGCTATCCGACCTACGCCGAGGCGAAAGCGTCAATGCAGGCGGACTGGGACGGCTTTGTCAACGCAATGCCGGCGTTTGCGGAGCCGTTTGAGGAGACGCGCGAGGAGTGCGAATACCTGCTCTGGTCGTTCCTGACGAGTCCGTACGGCACCGCGAAATACCCGATGATTCAGATGTTCGCGGGCGTTATGGCGTCGCAGTGGCAGATGTGCCAGAACGCCGTCGCGTTGCAGGAGCACACGGACCTCGCCGTCAGCCTTTTGCTCGGACCGATTGACCGCGCCGGTCCGTTCGGGCAGCTCACGGACAGCTACGACGACGCGATGTGCGAGTCGCTTATGGTCAAGCCGCCTATGCACGGCTGGGCGGTCAAGGAACTGATGAAAAATCACGACCTCTTGAAGGAGTGTCCGCGTGAGAATATTGAAAAGCTCTACGCCGGAATGGGCAAATGGGCGGACTGGTTCCTGCTCTGCCGCGACGACGACGGGGACGGGCTGCCGTCGCTGATTCACAGCGACGAAACAGGCTTGGACAACTGCTCGCTGTTCCGCAATCACCTGCAAATTACGTCGCCCGACACCGCCGCGTACCTCGTGATTTTATACGAAGCCGTTGGCGATTTGGCAAAACTGCTCGGCAAGACGGAAACGGAATCGGCGGCTTGGTATAAGAAATCCGCGGATTTGCTGAAACTAATGATTGACGTGCTGTGGGACGGGGAGCATTTCGTCGGGCTTGTGCCGGCGACGGGGGAAAAGCTCGTTTCGCAGAATATCGTGCATTATCTGCCCGCCGTTCTCGGCGACAGGCTGCCGCGCGAGATTCTGAACAAGCTCGCGGACGACTTGGAGAGCAAATTCCTCAGTCCGTGGGGACTCGCGTCGGAGGAGACGACGAGCGAGTACTTCGCACCGACGCTGTTCGGCGTGGGCTGCATTCTGCCGCCGGCGATGCTCTTCATATGCACGGGCCTTTGGGATTCCGAACGCCGCGACACGGCGCGGAAAGCCGCGGAGAACTACTGCAACGCCCTCCGCACGTCGAATTTCCCGTTCTTCCTCGACCCGACGAGTGGCGCGGGAATGTACAACGGTTGCAGCTGGTCCTATTGCGCGTACACGATTCTCGCGCGGTTGCTCAGCGAATAAGCCTTTTGACAGCGGGTGTCGTTTGTCAGGTGAAAAATCACTTGACAAACGGCATTCGTTAAGCTATATTGGTTAAGTGAATTTATATAATTCGGATTAACTATAAAAAACAGGAGGGCGAAGATGACATTTTCCGACGCAATGCGTTATTTCTATTTCCGCGCGTCTATCAGCGAGCTGAAAATGCTGAATGTTTCCGATTATACGCTGGGTATCTCATACCACAGTATGCTCTACCTCAATGTCATAGCGAGCGTTGAGAGCTGCACGGTTTCGCGCCTTTCAGAGCTGATGCAGATTACAAAATCCGGCGCAACGCTCAAAGTCAACGAACTCGTAAAACACGGATTTGTTGAAAGGACGCAGAGCCGGGACGACGGACGCGTATTCCATCTGACGCTGACGCCGAAAATCGCCGAGGTCTACGAAATGTTCAACGAAATGAGCGACGATATGGAGCGCGAACTGCGTGCAAAGTACTCGGAGCAAGAGGTCGCGCTGTTTTCGCAGATGCTCGGCACCGTGGCAGATTATAAATGGAGGGAAAATTAATGCAGGAGAATTTCTCGAAGCGCAACATAGTCCTTTACCTCGCGAGTCAGATTATTTCGCTGTTCGGTTCCTCGCTCGCGCAGTGCGTCGTGTTCTGGTACATAACGCTCGAAACCGGCAGCGCGACGATGATGACGGTCGCAATGGTCGCGGGATTTCTGCCGACGTTTCTCGTGTCGCCTTTTGCGGGCGTGTGGGCGGACCGCTATGACCGTAAGAGAATCATTATGCTGTCGGACGGCATTGTCGCCCTCGCGACGCTCGCGCTCGTAATCGCGTTCCGCCTCGGCTACGGCAGCGTCTGGGTGATAATCGGCGCGATGGCGGTTCGCGGCCTTGGGCAGGGAGTGCAGCAACCCGCAGTCGGCGCGTTTTTGCCGCAGCTCGTCCCGCCGAAGCACCTTATGCGCGTAAACGCGATAAACAGCTCCGCGCAGAGCGCGATGATGCTCGTTTCCCCCGCGCTCGGCGGACTCTTAATCAGCATTTTCCCGATAGAAATCACATTCGCTGTGGACGTGGTGACGGCCGCGCTCGCGATATTCGTGCTGGGTTTCTTCGTGAAGTCGGAGAAGCAGGTGCGTTCACGGGACGAGGAAGACGGCGGAAAACCCGCGTATCTCGCCGAGTTGAAACTCGGATTCGGGTATATCGCGAAGCACCGTTTCGTCGGGCGGATTTTCCTCTATATGGTTCCGCTTGTGGTGCTGATTGCGCCGGTCGGGATTCTGTTCTCGCTGATTATCACGCAGAAATTCGGCGCGGACGCTTGGCGGCTCGCGGTCAACGACGGACTCTTCGCCGTCGGAATGATATGCGGCAGCGTGCTTATGATGACCTGGGGCGGCTTCAAAAATCGCATTAAGACCGTCGCGCTCGGCTGCGCCGCAATGAGCGTAGCGACAATCGCCTACGGCATTGTGCCGAACTTCTGGATATTCCTCGGATTTTCAGTTCTCGTCGGCGTGTCAATGCCGCTGTTCAACACGCCGATGACGGTGATTTTACAGGAGAACGTGGACAACGAATACCTCGGACGCGTGATGAGTATAAGCACGATGATTAACACGCTCGGAATGCCGATCAGCCTGCTCATTTTCGGGCCTCTCGCGGACGTTATCGGGCTGTCGCTGGAATTCATCATCACGGGCGCGGCAATGCTTGTGATTACGCTGATTTTCGCCCTTGACCGCAAAATGCGCGAAGCGGACAACAAAACATAATAGAGCTTGACGAATACGCCTGATTGGTGTATAATACAAAAAACACCGGAACTGACGCTCGAAATTTGGTGAAAGTGTTGACAATAATGCGCCGTTTGCGATTATAAAGGAGGGAACGACAGTATGGAGACCCAACGAGTGGGAACGACTCTGAAATCCGCCAGCGAGCAGGCCGCGGCAATGATTGCGGCTATGCCTGTGCAGCCCAAATCAATCCGCTGTCCGATTTGCCGGTGGCAAGGCCTGAGCTATGCCGAGCTGATTGACCATTACGCCGCGGAACATCCCGGCATTGTGGCTCCCGTTGTTGTGACGCTTAACGTGAACGGGAAGATGTGTACGTTGATAATTGAGCCGCATCTGACGCTGAAACAGGTTTTGCAGTTTCATCTCGGTTTGATAGGCGCGAAGCAGATGTGCGACAGGGGAGCCTGCGGCTCCTGCACCGTGATTATGGACGGAAAGGCGACGCTGTCGTGCAATATTCTTGCCGCCGAATGTGAGGGCAAGGTAATCCAGACCGTAGAGGGCATTGCGGTCATTCCGAAGTGGAAACCGCTTATTGACGCGTACTGCAAGTGGGACGCGATGCAGTGCGGCTACTGTACGCCGGGCTTTTTGGTTGCGGCGAAGGTTCTCTTGGACAGAAATCCCAACCCGACCGAAAACGAGATTAACGAGGCACTGAGCGGAAATATTTGCATTTGCGGAACGCAGCCCCGCCATTCCCAGGCGATTACGGAGGCTGTGAGGGTTATGGCGGAAGGTGGTGCCTTCAATGCCTGATTATACCGGAGCAAACGGCCTGCGTGAGAATTTCAGGGTTGTCGGCAAGCCCAACATACCCGGCCTGACCTCATACGCGATGGCAACCGGCATAGCGAAATTCGGTGCGGATTTTGTTGTGCCAAATATGCTGTTCGCAAAAATGCTGCGAAGTCCGTACGCGCACGCGAGGGTACTCGGCATTGACGCCGCGGCGGCTCTCGCAATCCCCGGCGTCGTGGATGTAGTGCTGTGGGACGACCCGATTTTTAAGGAAATCGGACAGAATCCCATCGGCGGGAAGCGGCCGACATATCTTATGAACGAGGCGCACTATGAGGGCGTCGAGGTCGGCGCGGTTGTCATCGCCGAAAGCGAGGATTTGTGCGACGAAGCACTGCACGCACTGAAAATAGAGTGGGAGCAGTTGCCGTTTATTATTGATTTGAAAAATCAAGGTCTTGACCCGGACTTCCCGACGATACGCGGACCCGAATGGGACGAATCCGACACCTACGGACCCGGTATGACCACCGTTGACGGACACAGCATTTTGAATCTCCACTACCCGGAGGACCCGCGCAAGGTGGGCAATGTGAGCTGGACCAACAAGATTGACGGCGATATGGAGGCGGGCTGGGCGCAGGCGGACTTCATTCTGGAATACGACGTGAATCTTCACGCCGTCGTGTCGCTGCTTCCGAATCCGCCGGCTTCGGTCGCGTGGTGGTTTGACGATATGTACAGCGGACCGGAGAAGAGCCTCCATATCGAGGGCGCGGTTCAGCGCAGAGGTGCAATCGCCACTATGTACGGCTTGCCCGACGACAATGTTGTCCAGGAGGGGCTGTTCCAGGGGGGCAAGTATTGCGACTGGGGTCTGCGAATGTCGCAGGAGATTACGCCGCTTTTGAGCAAGCGGCTCGGCAGACCGGTGCGGTGCTGTAACACCCGCGAGGAAACCTTTGATATGTGCGTAAACGAGCGGTTATTGCACCTGAAACTCGGCGTCACCAAAGACGGTCTGATAACGGCTGTGGAGGACAACAGCATTGCCGACCACGGCGCGCCCGCTTCCTCTGAAATGGGTACGGTGTACGACCGCGACTACGACAGCTATTACACGTTGAAGTGCGAAAATATCTCCCAAAAGTATACAATCGTTGACTCGAACCGCGGTTTTATGCACACCTGCGGCCAGTTCGTGCCGTACAACTGGGACGCGATTACCGTGGGACTTGCAATACTCGCGGAAAAGCTGGGCAAAGATCCGGTGGAGCTGGCAAAGCTCAACCTCCACGGACCGGACTCGCAGAAAGACACGCGGCCTGTTCCGAGCTTTGAGGCGTGCCTTGAAGAGGGCAAAAAGCTGATGGATTGGGAGTGGCACCCCGCAGGCACAAAGCGGCTTCCCGACGGGCGGCTGCACGGGACGTCTTTCCGCTATCAGATGTGCCCGCGCCACGCTATGCTGAGTTATTTCTGCAAGCTCGAATACAGGGACGGCGTGGTGCATTTCCCGACGCAGGGTCCGATTGCGGGCTGGTTCGGTACGGAATGCTTTACGATGATAATCGCAGAGGAACTGGGGCTTGAATTCGACGATATTTCCGTTGACTACGATTACCGCGCGAAGCACACCGACGAGGCCGGAGGCTCCGACGGCGTAACAGGTCAGGGCTGGATCGTCAAGGAATGCGCCAATCTGCTCAAAGCGCGGATACTCGAATCCGCCGCAAAGGAGGCGCAGCAGACGACTTCGGGTTTCGGTCCGTTCGTCTTTTCGAAAATGCCGAGTCCGTTAATGGGCTATGCCGCCGAGGATTTGGACATTATGGACGGCAAGGTTTTTGTCAAGTCAGACCCGTCCAAGTTCGTTCCGTTCGCGCAGGCGACCTCCGAAACCATTACGGCCGATTACGGCGGCGGCTCGCCCAAATCGGCGTGGACAACGGGCTTCGGCCGCGTTCTCGACACGATGAATACCTCGTGGTGCGAGGTTGCCGTTGACGACGGAACCGGCGAGGTCGAGATACTGAAATACGGCATCGTTGCCGACCCCGGCAAAGTAATACGCCGCACCTCTTTGGAGAGTCAGATAGACCAGGCGGTGTTCTTCTCGATGGGCTGCCAGCTCTTGGAGGAG
Organism: Oscillospiraceae bacterium; assembly: GCA_031261745.1. Classification (GTDB taxonomy): domain Bacteria; phylum Bacillota; class Clostridia; order Oscillospirales; family Oscillospiraceae; genus JAIRRO01. Next base: position 36,579 of record JAISJC010000051.1, on the reverse strand, counting down.
TACATTCTGGATCCCGAAACCGGCGTCAAGCTCAACGGGAATATGATAGATTACAGAAAGCCGACGACGCTGGATGTGCCTGTCGTAAACAAAGAAATCTTAGAGTTGCGTTCCGGCAACGCGGCATACGGCGCGTCGGGTATCAGCCACTCGCTCGCGAATTCACATTTGATTATAACGGCCATATACAACGCCACCGGCGTATGGATTGACCCGCCCGCGACGCCGGACAGGGTGCTGAAAGCACTGGGTAAATGTTAGGTAAGGAGGCACTATGAGACCTTTTAACCATATAAACGCGAATACGCTCGACGAGGTTTCCGACGCACTAAAAAAGGGCGGCGCGGTAGCCATAGCGGGCGGCGGAGACCTGCTCAGTGCGCTTAAAGATGATATATTTCACGAGTATCCCAAGACCGTGATTAATATCAAGTCCGTTCCGGATTTGGATTACATCAAATCGGACGACGGCACACTGAAAATCGGCGCGCTCACCACGCTTGCAGATATTGCCCGCAGCACAATAACGGCGGAAAACTTCGACATTCTCGCTCAGGCGGCGGGGAAAGCGTCGTCTCCCGCGCTTCGGGAAACGACGACAATCGGCGGGAACCTCTGTCAGCTCCCGCGCTGCTGGTATTTCAGAAAGCTGAATAACAGGTTCGACTGCGCCCGTAAGGGCGGCGAGCGGTGCTTTGCTTTCACCGGCGATAACAGGTATCACTCGGTTTTCGGCGGCGCGACCTTTGAAACGGCTTCGGGAGAAAAGCGGACGTGCATAGCCGTGAATCAGGGGGAGCTTGCGCCGGTGCTGACGGTTCTCGGCGCGAAATTCCAAACGACCGAAAGGCTAATCGACGCGGCGGATTTCTTCGGCGTCGGCGTGATGAACGCGACCGTACTCAATTGCGGTGAGATTTTGACCGAGATTCAGATACCGATTCCGGAGACCGCGCGAAAAAACCGTTATAAACGCTTCGCTTTTCGGAAGAGCATTGATTTTCCCGTGATAAACCTCGCCATATCGGTCGATAATAAGAACAATTACCGCATATGCCTCGGCGGCGTCGCGCCCGTTCCGTACGTCGCGGCTAAGGCCGAAGCCCTGCTGAACGGTCGCGAGATAACGGAGGAGCTTGCCGAACAGGCGGGGGATGCAGCGGCAGAGGGAGCCAAGCCCTTTGAGGCGAACGCGTACAAGGTCCCGCTGATTAAAACCCTTGTAAAAAGGGAACTGCTTGCGCTGTAAGTTGCGGCATATTTTCATCAACTTAACGCACACTAAGTAAATCAGTAATTTGATTTGCTTAGTGTGCGTCGTTTTGAAATTGAGAAACATAAGGAGAACACAAATGAAAATAATATATCTCGCGGGCGGCTGCTTCTGGGGAGTGGAAAAATACATCGCGCTCATACCGGGCGTGGTCAATACCTCGGTCGGCTACGCGAACGGAAATACAGAAAACCCGTCGTATGAGGATGTGTGCAGGCGCGGCACGGGACACGCGGAGACGGTTGAGGTGACGTATGACGAAAAAGTCCTGCCGCTCACGCGGCTTTTGGATTTGTACGCCGAAGTCATTGACCCGACTTCCGTAAATCGTCAGGGCGGCGACGTCGGAACGCAGTACCGCACGGGCGTTTACTATACGGACGAGGCCGACGCGGCGATTATTCGCGGGTGGCTCGTGCTGCTTGGGGAGAGCCTGACCGCACCCGTCGCCGTTGAATGCGAGCAGCTGTGGAATTTCTATGTCGCTGAGGAGTATCATCAGGATTATTTGGACAAGAACCCGAACGGCTACTGCCATATCCCGCAGTCGAAATTTGAACGCGCCCGCAACGCGGGTTCCGCGCGGACGCACAGCGCGGAGGAACTGCGCGAAAGGCTGACGCCGATGCAGTTTGAGGTCGCAATAAACGGCGCGACGGAGCCGCCGTTCCAAAACGAATATTTTGATAACTTTAAGGCGGGAATTTACGTTGACATTGTAAGCGGTACGCCGCTGTTTGTATCGACAGACAAATTTGAATCCGGCTGCGGATGGCCGGCGTTCGCAAAGCCGATTGACGGCGCGTTGCTGAAAACACTGCCGGACAGTTCGTACGGACGAGTGCGGACGGAAGTGCGCTCCGCGCAGTCGGGCGCGCACCTCGGACACGTTTTTGACGACGGTTTGCCGGAACTCGGCGGCCTGCGGTACTGCATAAACAGTGCGTCGCTTCGGTTCGTTCCGCAGGGGGATATGGAGCGCGAGGGTTACGGCGAATACCTGCCGCTGATACAATAATCGGGGAGCGTGTTGCATTATGTCGAAATTTAGTGTAGAATATAAAGAAAACACCAAGGAGGACATAACGCTATGGCAAAGATTGAGGTCTTTTTCGACTACACCTGCCCGTTCTGCAAAGCAGGTTACGGCTACCTGACGGAACTGCTGCCTGAGTTTCCGAACGCGCAAATTGAGTTGTTACCCGTGGAAGCGCACCCCAGAAATGAGGAACCGGAACACCGTCCGTATGTTGACCTGGCGGTGCAGGGCGGATTGTTCGTAAAAGCTGTCGGCGGCGACGAATACGCGTATGCGGCGCGGCTGTTTAAGTTGGCGGGGGACGACCGCCGGGGTTTTGAGGACATTGAAGTTTTGACTCAGTGCGCGGCGGAGACCGGTCTGGACGCCGCGGCTTTCAAGGCGGCACTGCAAAACGGAATCTACGCGCAGGCGCAGCTTGCCGCAAACGATTATGCGTATGAAACTCAAAAAGTATGGGCTGTGCCGACCTTTGTGAGCGGAGACAGGCGCATTGATGCGGCGGCGAATGTCGGCGTTACCGGAGAGCAGGTGCGCGAACTGCTGCACGACCTGTTCGGATAGACGGGACTGAATACAGTATACAGCGAGGTGAAAATGCGAAAATACTGCAAAGCAAAAGCAATTATACGAATAATTCTCGCGGTTGTCGGCGCGGCATTGCTTGTTGCCGCAATCGCTTCGGCGCAGATTCTGTCGTGCTATTTCGATGACGACGATATTCCCGCGGATGCCGTTGTTGTTATCCTCGGTTGCGGGTTGTCACCCCTTGATCACACCGCTCCGAGCGGTATGCTCGGTTGGAGGCTTGAAGCCGCGGAGCGATACATCGCCGCTCACCCGAACGCGCCGGTTATTCTATCCGGCGGGCAGGGAACGGACGAGAAAATCAGCGAGGCGGAGGCGATGTACCGCTGGTTTGAGGCCCGCGGATACGATATGACGCAGTTTTCCGTTGAGGACAAGTCAAATAACACCGCGACGAATCTGGAATATTCGGCGCGGTTCGCGCGGGGGGATGCGGTCATTGTCACTGATGGTTTTCACCAGTTCCGCGCACATTTTTTCGCAAAAAAATACGGCTTCACGCCGTATTCCGTGTCCTCGTACGCGCCCGCATATTTGCAAGCCCGCTATTGGCTACGCGAACTCGGCGGGGTCGTGATTCAGGTCTGGTTGGGCATTGCGCGATAACAGCCAAAAGCGAACTTTCATAAGAAAGTTCGCTTTTGTTCGGAATGGCGGAGAAGTCGGGATTCGAACCCGAGCCCGGCTATACACCGGCTAACGGTTTAGCAAACCGCCCCCTTCGGCCTCTTGGGTACTTCTCCTCGTCCTTACGGACTGCGCTAAATTTCGAATCCGTGTTGCGACACGAATTCTCGCCCGCTCCGTCGTTCGTCCTCTTCACCGTCGAAACAGCCTGCGGCTTGGTTTCTCGGTGATTTGGAACGATTGGAACGGCGCAAGATTAATGCGCCTAAATATTATAACCTAAGCGCATTAATATTGCAAGAATTATTTTTGTGAATTTATGCCTTATCTTTTTCCTTGATTGCCGACTGCGCGGCGGCGAGACGGGCTGTCGGAACGCGGTACGGCGAACAGCTCACGTACGACAGACCGGCGTTGTGACAGAACTCAATCGAGCTGGGGTCCCCGCCGTGTTCGCCGCAGATGCCGAGTTTGATGTCGGGGCGTGTCTCGCGGCCGAGCGTTGCCGCCATTTTTATGAGCTTACCGACGCCGCTGCGGTCAAGCCGCTGGAACGGATCGGTCTCGAAAATTTTGTTGTCGTAATACGCGGGCAAAAACTTGACCGCGTCGTCGCGGGAGAAGCCGAACGTCATCTGTGTGAGGTCGTTCGTACCGAAGCTGAAAAACTCCGCCTCTGTCGCAATCTCGTCCGCGAGCAGAGCCGCGCGCGGGATTTCAATCATCGTGCCGACGTGGTATTTCAGCGTTATGCCGCTCTCCGCGATGATTTTGTCGGCGGTCGAGGTCACGATATCCTTGACGAATTTGAGTTCCTTGACCTCGCAGACGAGCGGTATCATAATCTCCGGAACGATGTCCGCCCCCGTCTCTTCCTTGACGATAATCGCGGCTTCAATAATAGCCTGCGTCTGCATAACGGCGATTTCCGGATAAGTGACGGGCAGGCGGCAGCCGCGGTGTCCCATCATCGGATTCGCCTCGTGCAGGCCGACAACGGTCGCTTTTAACCCCTCGAAAGTCAGCGACATCTCGGTTGCGAGCGTGTGAATATCCTCGTCCGTGTGCGGCAAAAACTCGTGGAGCGGGGGGTCGAGCAGGCGGATTGTCACGGGCTTGTCGAGCATAACGCGGTAGATGCCCGCGAAGTCGTCGCGCTGGAACGGCAGAAGCTTGTCGAGCGCGATTTTGCGCTGCTCCGCGGTCTTGGACACGATCATCTCGCGGATTGCGGGGATGCGGTCCTCCGCGAAAAACATATGCTCCGTGCGCGTGAGTCCGATACCCTCCGCGCCGAGTTCAAGAGCCTTTGCGGCGTCCTTGGGCGTGTCGGCGTTTGTGCGCACTTTCAGGCGGCGTACATCGTCCGCCCAGCCCATAACGGTCGAAAAATCGCCCGTCAAATCCGGCTCGACGGTCGGGATTTTGCCGAGGTAAATATTCCCCGTCGTGCCGTCGATGGACATAAATTCGCCCTCGTGTACGGTGTGTCCGTTTATTGTCAGCGTGTGCGAAACCTCGTCGATAACCAGCTCGCCGCAGCCGGAGACGCAGCAGATGCCCGCTCCGCGCGCGACAACGGCCGCGTGAGACGACGCGCCGCCGCGGGCGGTGAGAATCCCCTGCGCCGCGTACATACCGGCCAAATCCTCAGGCGAGGTTTCAAGCCGGACGAGCAGCACGGGCCCGTCCTTCGCGTGTTTCACCACGTCCTCCGCGTTGAAGTAAACCGCGCCGCAGCCCGCGCCGGGGCTCGCGTTAAGTCCTTTTGCGATGGGTTCCGCAGCTTTTATCGCCTTGTCCTCGAACACGGGATGGAGTACCGCGTCAAAGCTGTTTGCGTCAACAAGCATCAACGCCTCTTCGCGTGTGCGCATCCCCTCGGCGACGAGGTCCGCCGCGACCCTGAGCGCGGCGTTCGGCGTGCGTTTACCGTTGCGCGTTTGAAGCATAAACAGCTTACCGCGCTCAATCGTGAATTCCATATCCTGCATATCGCGGTTGTGGTCTTCGAGCTTGTTCGCGATCTCAACGAAATGCTTATATGCCTCCGGCAAAATCTGCGCCATTTCCGAAATCTTCTGCGGAGTGCGGATTCCCGCGACGACGTCCTCGCCCTGCGCGTTCATCAAAAACTCGCCGTACAGCCGCTTTTCACCCGTCGAGGGGTCGCGAGTAAAGGCGACGCCCGTTCCGGAATCGTTGCCCATATTGCCGAAAACCATTGACTGGACGGTGACGGCCGTTCCCCAGCCGGACGGAATATCATTCTCGCGGCGATAAATAATCGCGCGCTCGTTGTTCCACGAACGAAAGACGGCCTTTACCGCGCCGAGAAGCTGCTCACGCGGTTCCGAAGGGAATTCGGTGCCGATCTTTGACTTATATTCTTTTTTGAACTGCTCCGCGAGTTCTTTGAGGTCCTCAGCGGTCAAATCCACATCCTGCGTGACGCCGCGCTTTGCCTTCATCGCGTCGATAAGCTGTTCAAAGTATTTTTTCCCGACTTCCATAACGACGTCGCTGTACATCTGGATAAAACGGCGGTAGCAGTCATATGCCCAGCGCGGATTGCCGGAGTTTTTTGCGAGCGTCTCCGTCGTTTCGGCGTTCAGTCCGAGGTTAAGAACGGTGTCCATCATTCCCGGCATACTCGCGCGCGCGCCGGAGCGCACAGAGACGAGCAACGGATTTTCGGTGTCCCCGAACTTCTTGCCGGTCTGCTTTTCGAGCCAGTCGAGGTATGTAAGAATTTCCTCCTCAATTACGGGCGCGATTGTTTCTCCGTCGTCGTAATAGCGCGTACAGGCTTCCGTGGTAATGGTAAATCCCTGCGGTACCGGCATTTCCAGGTTCGTCATTTCGGCGAGGTTTGCACCCTTGCCGCCGAGTAGGTTTTTCATCGAACCGGACCCCTCGGAGAATTTGTAGACATACTTTGTCTTAGCGGGTACGTTTGGCACGTGGATCATCTCCTGTTTTATTCAAATTAAGTTCAATAATCATTTATTCACGTTTATCAGAGAAATTAATAATAACACGAATTCCGTCGTCTTTCAACAAGTATTAATGTGAAAATCTCATTGCGTTTTTGCACTATATTATGGTAGAATAACTAAAACGATAGTGTGAGGTAAGAATCTGATGCCCGATAACACCCCGATGATGCGGCAATACCGCGAAATAAAGGCGAAAAATCCCGACTGCCTGCTGTTTTTCAGGCTCGGCGATTTCTATGAGATGTTCGGCGACGACGCGATTACCGCGTCGCGCGAGCTGGACTTGACGCTCACGACGCGCGACCGCTCGGTAGAGAACCCCGACGACCGCGTGCCGATGTGCGGCGTACCGTACCATTCCTCGGACGCGTATATCGCGCGGCTCGTCGCGCGCGGGTATAAGGTCGCGGTGTGCGAGCAATTACAGGACCCGCGCGACGCGAAAGGTCTCGTTGAGCGCGATATTATCCGCGTCGTCACGCCGGGAACGGTCACGGAGCCGAGTATGCTCGACGACGGGCGCGCGAATTACCTCGCGGCGGTGTACGCCGACGACGACGGCGCGGCAATCTGCTACGCCGACATTTCCACGGGTGAAATGGCCGTCGTTTCAATCGACGGCGGCAGCACTCAGCGGCTGAAAAACGAGCTTGCGGTCATCTCCCCGCGCGAGGCTATCCTCGGCGGGCGCGCGGCGCGCGACGGCGCGCTGCTGGAATTTCTCACGTCGCAGCTCAACTGCTTTTCCACGAGCGAGGAGGCGCGTTTCTGGGAGGGCTACACGACAGGTACGCTCACAGAGCGTTTCGGTGCGGACGGAATGCGCGAGTACGGACTGAAAGCCGGTTCGCCCGACGCCGTAGCGGTCGGCGCACTCTTAGGATATGTTGCGGACACGCGCCGCGCGACAGCGCAGCACCTGCGTTTCTCAAAGCCCGGCAGCGGCTATATGGAGCTTGACTGGTCCGCAATCCGCGGGCTGGAGCTGCTCGCGTCGAACGCGACGGGCGAAAAACGAGGCAGCCTGCTCTGGGTACTGGACCACACGAAAACCGCTATGGGGCGCAGACTTTTGCGCGCGTGGGTCACGCGTCCGCTCCTCTCGCCGCCGGCGATCCTGCGCCGCTCCGAAGCGGTTTCGGATCTGGTGCGTGACACCGTCGCGCGCGGCGAGCTTGCGCAGTCACTCAAATCCGTCGGGGATTTGGAACGCCTGAACGGCAGGATAATCTACGGCTCCGCGACGGCGCGCGATTTGCTCGCGCTCGCCGGATCCGCCGCGGAATTTGAGGATATTATTGCGCGCCTGAACGGTTTCAGGGCGGCTGCTCTGCGCGGGATTGCGGGCTTTGACAAGCTCATCGATGTGCGCGAGGACATTCTGCGCGCGATAGCGGACGACCCTAACCCGAATATACGCGACGGCGGAGTTATCCGCACCGGCTTCAATTCGGAACTCGACCGACTGCGCGGACTCGTGAATGACGGTGGCGGCGCGATGGCGGAGCTGGAAAAGCGCGAGCGCGACAGGACCGGAATCAAGCTCAAAATCGGCTACAACCGCGTGTTCGGTTACTACATAGAGATGCCGCGCTCAAAGGGCGAATCAATCCCGGAGGGCTACGAACGCCGCCAGACGCTCGCGAACGCGGAGCGGTTCGTCACAGGAGAACTGAAACAACTCGAAGCGGAGCTGCTGTCCGCAAAGGATTCGGCGATTGCGCTCGAATACGACCTGTTCAGGACGCTGTTAACCCTGATCGCCGAGCGGAGCGAGCGAATACAGAAAACCGCCGCCGCGCTTGCGGAGCTTGACGTTTACGTCTCCCTCGCCGAGTGCGCCGCGCGGAACAATTATGTCCGTCCGGAGGTGAACCTCGACAGCGTAATCGACATCAGGGCGGGACGGCACCCCGTCGTTGAAATCGCGCACAACGACACGCTTTTCGTGCCGAATGATACATATTTAGACGACCGCGACAATGTCGCGGCGGTGATCACGGGACCGAATATGGCGGGCAAATCCACATTTATGCGCCAGACCGCGCTGATTGTGCTGCTCGCGCAAATCGGCTCGTTCGTCCCGGCGCAGAGCGCGGTTATCGGCGTGGCCGACCGCATTTTTACGCGCATAGGCGCGTCCGACGACCTCGCGGCGGGCAAGTCCACGTTTATGGTGGAGATGACGGAGGCGTCTGAAATACTGTCTGCCGCAACGCCGCGCAGTTTGCTGATTTTCGACGAAATCGGGCGCGGAACCTCAACCTACGACGGCGTGGCGATTGCCCGCGCAATCCTCGAATACTGCGCGACTCGGCTGCGCGCCAAGACGCTGTTTTCAACGCACTATCACGAGCTTACCGAGGCGGAGCGCGAGGTTCAGGGCGTGAAATGCTATTCAATCTCCGCGAAAAAGCGCGGCGGCGACCTGATTTTCCTGCGTAAAATCTCGCCCGGCGGCGCGAGCGACAGCTACGGCATTGACGTCGCGAACCTTGCGGGGCTGCCCCGCTCCGTAATCAGCCGCGCACGCGAGGTTATGGACGGTTTGCAGAGCGGCGGACCCGCGCCCGCGCGCGCTTCCGCGGAGCCTGAGACGCAAATCTCGTTGCAGGACAACCGCACGGACGAGATTGCCGAAACGCTCCGCACGACGGACATCGACACGATTACGCCGCTCGAAGCTATGGGGCTGCTGTATGAATTAAAGAAGAAGGTGGCAGAATGAAAAAGCGCGCATTTCCGTTCCCGATGAGGAGGTATGAGAGCGTAATCGGCATCATCTATATCCCGTTTCACGCGTATTTTTTGCCTATGCTGCTCTATTTTATCCTTGACGCGGTTGGTCTGCGGCTTGCGGAGCCGCGAATGGATCTGATTTACTACGGTATTTCCGCGCTGTTTTTGCTGTGTGCGATGAGCAGCTACTGGAAAGCGACGATCCGCGACCTTAAAAAGACTGTGTTCCGCACGATTCAGGCTGTTTTCCTCGGATACGCGTGCTATTTCCTCGCGAATTTCATAGTAGATATTGTGATGTCGTTCTTTATGGATAACCTCACAAATCCGAATTCCGCCGCCGTAATAGATTCGGTTGAGCTGAACCCGAATATGATGCTTGTCGTGACCGTTCTTCTCGCGCCGATTGCGGAGGAGACGATGTTCCGCGGCGCGCTGTTCGGGACGCTCCGCAAGAAGAGCCGCTTCGCGGCGTACGCGGTTTCCGCGCTGCTTTTCGCGGTGTATCACCTGTGGGGCTACCTCGTCGGCGGCTGGGGCGCGGACATTCTCGTGTACGCGCTGCAATACATTCCCGCGGGCATCGCGCTCGCGTGGTGCTACGAATATTCCGGAACGCTCGTCGCGCCCGTCGTGCTTCACGCGCTGATAAATCTGATTGCGACGGTGACGATAGTATGGAGATAAGGAAATTTATCGCGGCGTTGCTGATGTTATTTCTGCTTGCGGGCTGTGCGCCGAAAAGCGCGCCGGTTGACACGCGATCCGGCGAGGCAGTCAGTGCGGACAGTACGCATACTCCGACGCAGGTTCAGGAATTGACGCTTGCAGTTGTCGCCGAGGACGGGTTTGTTCAGCCCGCGCTGTTATCGGCTGTCACGGCGTTTAACGCGGCTGACGCGGATTACAGGGTGAATATCGTAAAATACGCCTCCGTCGCGGAGCTTAACACGCATATCACGGCGGGTGAATCGGCGGATATTTTCAGAGTTGACGGTTTGCCGTTTGAGAGCTTTGCCAACAAAGGACTGTTTGAGGATTTGAATCCGTACTTCGACGCTGACCCGAAAATGGATTTAGTTCCGGCGTTTCGCAAAGCAATGTCAACAGGCGAGCAACTCTACAAAATTTCGCCGAGTTTTCACGCGTGGACGCTAACCGGTCTTTCGGATGTCGTCGGTGACGCGCAGGGGTGGACTTTCGACGAATTAGAACAAATAATTGCGGACAATTCCGCGACGGTCACCGATGTAATTGCACAGCAATGGGATAAAGAAGCCGCGCTGACATTTTTGCTGTACCAAAACCTTGACGAGTATATTGACTGGGAAAACGGTAAAGCATTGTTCAATACGGAAGATTTTAAGAACCTGCTTGAATTTATCAATACATTTCCAAAATCAACAACCGGAAACGCGGACTGGTTTGAGCAATTACGAACCGGCAAATCAATTGTTATATTCTCAGCTCTCGGCGCGGTAGAGGGCTTCACAAATTTCGATAGCATTATGGGCGGTGAGATTGTCGCAAAGGGCTTTCCGTCCGTGCGGAAATCGTCGGGCGTGTTGGCTTCCGCAAATTTTGAGCTTGCCTGTTCGGCGACCTCTGCGAACCCGAAAGGAGCTTTTGCATTTATTAAATCCGCACTTGAAACAAATGCAGACGCGTATTCAATGCCGTTTCTTAAATCACAATTTGATGCCGCAATAAATACAGCGATGACTGAACCAACGCTGCTGAAAGAACCGATGACAAACGCGCAATACGAAAAATTTATGAAATTTCTTGAAGGAATTGACACTTTGTCCGGTATGAGTCAGCCAATTCAAGCCATTATTCACGAGGAAACCGCCTCATATTTTGCCGGACAGAAAGACGTAGAGGAAGTGTGCAGAATAATACAGTCGCGCACGAACCTTTACATTGGCGAGCAAGGATAAACGCGCCGCTCTTGACACATATGTTATAATATTTCCACGCATAAGGAGGTGAGCCGTTATGGCGAAGCAGCAGGGCGTTAAGCAAATCGCGTCGAACCGCAAGGCGTTCCACGACTACTATATATTAGAGAAATACGAGGCCGGCGTCGAGCTTTTCGGGACGGAGGTCAAGTCCGTGCGCGCGGGGACGGTGAACCTCAAAGACTCGTACTGCGCGATTAAGGACGGCGAAATCTTCGCGCGCGGTTTCCACATCTCGCCGTATGAAAAGGGTAACATCTTTAACCGCGACCCGCTGCGCCCCAAGCGTTTGCTGATGCACAAGCGCGAAATCAACAAGCTCTACGCGCGGATTAAGCAGGACGGGCTGACGCTCGTGCTGCTGTCCGTGTACCTCAAGGATTCGCGCGTCAAGGTTGAAATCGGGCTTGCAAAGGGCAAAAAGCTGTACGACAAACGCGATGCCGCGGCGGAAAAGGACTCCAACCGCGAGATGTCGCGGACGATAAAGGAGAGAAATCGGGAATGAACTTTCATAAAATAACGGTAAGTGAAATTCCGAAACTCGCGGAATTATTCACGGCGTTCGATAATGACGCGCTTATCGCTCAACGCCGAGAAGAAATTGAAAGCGGCGAAGCCGATATTTTCTTGTTTGAGCGTGACGGCAGACCGGTTGCCGAGATTACCGCTTACTATTATGACACCGATGGTGATTATGACTTTGCGGAAAGCGGAAAACGCGCGTATTTTTCCGCGTTGCGCGTTCTTCCGGAATTTCAAGGATGCGGACTGGCGCAGTCGCTGACTACGCAGGTATTAGCCGAACTTCGCAAATCAGGCTACACCGAAGCGACAATCGGCGTTGAGGACGATAACGATATTGCAAAACATATTTACGGCAAGCTCGGTTTTACTACGTTCGTTAAGCGTTGCAGCGAGACTTTTCAGGTGGACACATTTGATTTCAATCTGTATTTGAAAGCTGACATTTAACGAGGTGAAATGCAATGACACACAAAGACATAATAGCCCGCGGGGAGCGCGAGTTTCCGCGCGTGTTCGGCGAGCTTTCGCGGTGCGGCAATCAGCTTGTGAGTGAGATAAAGGAGTATGCGCTATGACACACAAAGGCACAATAATGCTCGAAACCGAACGGCTGATTCTGCGGCGGTTTACAGCCGAGGACGCGGAGCCGATGTTCCGCAACTGGGCAAGCGACACGGAGGTCACAAGGTTCTTGATGTGGCAGACGCACCCTGATATTGAGGTAAGCAAATACATTACAAACGACTGGGTTAATAATTATAAAAGCGATAGCTATTACCAGTGGGCGATTGTACCCAAGGATTTAGGCGAGCCGATTGGTTCAATCGGGGCGGTGAAGGTTGACGACGCGACTGAAATGGTTCATATCGGGTATTGTATCGGCAAAGCGTGGTGGCACAAGGGATATACCTCCGAGGCGTTGACGCGGCTCATTAAGTTTTTCTTTGAGGAAGTCGGCATTAATCGTATTGAGGCGCGGCACGACCCTCGCAATCCGAATTCCGGCGCGGTGATGATGAAAGCCGGACTGAAATTCGAGGGTACGCTTAGGCAATCCGACCGGAACAATCAAGGTATTTGCGACGCGTCGTATTACGCAATTCTCGCGGAGGATTATTTTGGCAAGCTGCCTGAGGAAAGGGAAAAAATACGGAATGAATATGAAAAAGGCAACATTTGAGATTGTAAAAGCATCAATAGATAAATGGGACCCGTATGGTTTTTTCCCTATGGGAGCTCCTGCAAATGAATATGACGGCGAAAGCAAACTTATTGCACTTGAGATAGATTCTGAAAGCGACATAAACGATGTTGCATATATTGTTTCCAAAGTTTTTACAAGCCAATTTGGAGACCCGAAACTTTTTTGCTATGAAAACTGTGTTGATGTGGCAAATGAGATAAACAGCTATCTGATTAACAATAAATAAATTTTAGGAGGACACTACAATGGCAAATCCGATTGTGACAATCGAAATGGAAAACGGCGGCATCATCAAGGCGGAGCTGTATCCCGAAATCGCGCCGAACACGGTCAACAATTTCATCTCGCTAATCAACCACGGCTTCTACGACGGGCTGATTTTCCACCGCGTAATCCCCGGCTTTATGATTCAGGGCGGCTGCCCCGACGGCGAGGGAACCGGCGGACCCGGCTACACAATCCGCGGTGAGTTCAAGTCCAACGGCTTCGAGAACGGGCTTGAACACACACCCGGCGTGCTGTCAATGGCGCGCGCGCAGTCGAAAAACTCCGCGGGCAGCCAGTTCTTCATTATGCACGCGATATCGCGGCACCTCAACGGCGACTACGCGGGCTTCGGCCAGGTCACGGAGGGAATGGACGTTGTGGATTTGATCGCGACCGCGCCCGCCGACTACAACGACCGCCCCGACGACGAGCAGAAAATCAAGAAAATCACTGTGGACACGCAGGGCGTGACCTATCCGGAGCCTGAAAAGGCGTAAAAAATATGAAATACTTCAAGAAACTGGTCGGCGAGCGGGTCTACCTCTCGCCGATTGACCCAGATGACGCGGAAATCTATACAAAATGGGTGAACGACGCCGAAACGACGCAATTTTTGGCCTTTCACCACACACTGTTCAGCCTCGGAGCGGAGCGCGCCGCGCTTGAACAGCTCGCGAATAGCGGGTACAATTTCGCGATTATCCGCGCGGAGGACGACGCGCTCATCGGGGGAATCACGCTGAACAATATCGACCTCGTTTACCGCAAGGGTATGCTCGGCATATATATCGGCGAGCCGGAGAACTGCTCAAAAGGCTACGGCGCGGAGGCGATTAGCCTGCTTCTCGGCTTCGGGTTTGATACGCTGGGGCTGCACAACATCGGCTTGCAGGCGCATTCGGACAACGCCCGCGCGCTGCGCTGCTACGAAAAGGTCGGCTTCCGTGAGTTCGGCCGGCGGCGCGAGGCCGTGTTCAAGAACGGCAGGTTTTACGACGAGGTGAATATGGACATACTCGCCGACGAGTGGAGAGCCGCGAATGGCCGATAACGTCACCGTAATCACCGAAAACGGCCGCAACATCGCGCTGCTGCGCGGCGACGGCACCGTAATTTCCGACGGGCAGAGCGCACTCGACTTCCTCGCGTCGGTCTTTTACGAACACGACTGCCGCTTGATTGCGATTCCGCGCTCCGCGCTCGCGCCGGATTTCTTCCGCCTAGCGACGGGCGTCGCGGGCGAGGTCGCGCAAAAAATCTCGAATTACAGGTGTACGCTCGCGGTTTACGGCGACTTTTCTGAGTTCACGAGCAAGCCGCTGCGCGACTTTATGTATGAATCCAACAACAGCGCGACGCTCTTTTTCGTCCCGACGGAGGATGACGCAATAAAAAAACTTGCAAAAGTGAATTAGTTGTGATATAATACTAACGTATCCAAAATCGCCGAGAAACCAAGCCGCAGGCTGTTTCGATGGCGAAAGAGGAGGAGCAACGAAGCGAGCGAGCGTTTGCGTCGCAACGCAAATGCAAGACTTAGCGTAGTTTGCTCCGACGAGGGGTTGCACTGGTTTCGACGGGGGTTCTGAAACTCAATAAGCGGGCAGATGCGCCTACCATCTCAAAAATGGGCGTCTTTATAAATTAAAGAACAACAACGAACAACAACTGTTAGCCGCTTAGGCTAACCGTCCGAGCCGGGAAGTCCACGCACCGGCCGGGCGTCACTTAGTGGAGAACGTGTACGCGCTGAGCTTGAATACGCGTCACGCACATTAAGCTACCGGACACCCGCGCCTGACGGCTTGCAGGGTATAAGGGAATTGCGGGCAACCGCGAAATAACCGTCTGCGCCCGGAGAAAGTTGTGCGGAGGGGCTTTCGGACGCGGGTTCGATTCCCGCCAGCTCCACCAAACAGGTCCAAATGCGAACACAAGCCAATAGTTATTTGGTGAGGGTTCGCATTTGTGTTTTGAACCGACTGATTATACAAAGGAGAACGGCAAATGAAAATCGGCATCGGAATTGATACCGGCGGCACCTACACGGACGCGGTCGCGTATGATTTTGAGACGGAAACACTACTCGCGAAAGGGAAAGCACTCACGACGCGGGAGAACCTCGCAACGGGCATCGGGCAGGCGTTGGATATGCTTCCGGCGGAGCTGATCCGCGACGCGCTGCTCGTCTCGCTTTCGACGACGCTTGCGACGAACGCGGTCCTCGAAGATAAGGGCGGCAGAGCAAAGATGCTGCTGTTTGGTCTTGCCGACGAGCATATTCTGCGGTTCAAAGCCGAGAATTACGGGCTTAGAACCGACAGCGTGCGCGGCGTCGACACCCACGGAAGTGCCGACGGACTGATAGTTGACGAGCCGGACTGGGACGCCGTTCTTGCGGAACACGGCGCGTGGCTCGCGGATGCGGACACGCTGTCGGCGGCGGAGCTGTACGCGATATACAACGGCGCGCCCTGTGAGAAGCGCGTCAAAAAGCTGTCGGAGGAGCGTTTCGGTCTGCCGTTTACAAGCGCGAGCGAACTGACGAGCGAGGTCAACGTGCTTGTGCGCGCCGCGACCGCGCTGCTTAACGCGCGGCTTTCGCCGATTGTGCGTGAATTTGTCGAGGCTGCGATTACGGATTTTTCGGCAAGGCAGTGCGGCGCGCCCGTTATGGTCGTTCGCAGCGACGGCAGCCTTATGTCCTCCGACCTGTCAACAGCCAAACCCGTGGAGACAATTCTGTCGGGTCCGGCGGCAAGCGTTCTCGCCGGCAAATACTTTTCCGAGGACGCGGATTACGTCATCATTGATATGGGCGGCACGACGACGGACGTTTCCGTCGTTCGCGGCGGGAAGCCCGTAACCGCGGAGGGCGGTATACAGCTCGGCGGCTGGCAGACAGCCGTGAAAGGCGTTTTTGTTGACCCGTTCGCGCTCGGCGGCGACAGCGCGGTGCGACTGTCCGACGGGAAATTACAGCTGTTCCCGCGCCGCGCGACACCGATTTGCGTGGCGGCGCGGCGTTGGCCGGAGATAAAGACGCAACTCGCGGAGCTTTTGGACAAAAAACACATCAACCGTTATCCGCTCCACGAATTTTTCTATCTGGTTCGTGAACCCGCAAAACAGAAGATTTATGACCGTAACGAGATGAAGCTCCTCGACGTTCTGAGGAAAGGCCCTTGTATGCTCGCGAACCTCGATGAGGCGGCGGGTATCGACATCTATCACTTCGACAGCGAAAGACTGGAAGCCGAGGGCGTTGTAATGCGCTGCGGCCTTACGCCCACGGACTTTATGCACATAAAAGGTGATTTTGCGGAATACGACAGAGAGGCGTCGGAACTCGCGGCAAAATATCTTTTGACAAGTATGCGCCGCCGCGACACGCCCGAAGAAATCCGCGCGCTCGCCGACGAGGTTTACGGCTTGGTCGAGGGGCGTTTGTACGAAAATCTGCTGCGGATACTTCTGACGCAGCAGTATCCGCGGTTCAAGAGCGGCATTGACGAGCAGACGGAGTTCCTCATCAGGGAGGCGTGGGCGAAGCGCGACGCGGAAAAGCCGGACGGCGCGCTCTTCCGCTATACATTGGGGACGGATGTGACGCTCGTCGGGGTCGGCGCACCGACGCATATCTTCCTGCCAGCCGTGGCGAAGGCACTCGGAACCAAATGCGTACTGCCGGAACACGCGGAGGTCGCAAACGCGCTTGGGTCGTTAAAAGCGGACATTAACGTCGTCACGCGTGTGGAAATATCCCAGAGGATAGCCGGGGGCGCGCCATACTATATTGTTCACTCGCCGTCCGGCAGCCGGCGGTTTGACGACCTCAATGCGGCGCAGACAGAAGCGCAGACCGCGTCGGAACAGGCGGCGATACAGGAGGCGCGGTCACGCGGGGCCGAGGGACCGCTCAACGTGAATACATATATGCAGCGGCATAACGTCGTTAGCAGCTGGGGTACGAATGTAGAACTGGGACTCGCGGCCGTTTCCGAAGTCGCGATGCACTTGGGGTAGGGCTGTGATTGTTTATACGCTGATACGCGCAAAAAGGAAAACAGCGGCGATTCATATCCGGCCGGACGCGACGCTTGAAGTCCGCGCCCCGTTGAAAATGCCGAAACGCGACATAGACGCATTTGTCGCGTCAAAGGAGCCGTGGATACGCGCGCACCTCGAAGCCGCGAGAGAGCGCAACGCGCGAAAGACCGCGTTCGCGCTCGGCTACGACGGGGAATTACTGCTGCGCGGCAAGAGCTATCCGATTGTTGATGCGCGGTTCGGATTCCCGCCGAAGCTCACATCGGAGCAGTTGAAAGCCGCCGCAATTATGATGTACAAGGCGCACGCGCGGGAGCATATCTCCGCGCGTGTTGCGCACTTTGCGCCGATTATGGGCGTCACGCCCGCCACCGTGAAAATCAACGGCGCGAAAACGCGCTGGGGCAGCTGCTCCGCGCTGGGAAACCTCAATTTTTCGTGGCGTTTGATAATGGCGGAGGATTCCGCGATTGATTATGTCGTCGTACACGAGTTGGCGCATTTGCGGCAGATGAACCATTCGCCGCGATTTTGGGCGGTTGTTGCGGATATTTTTCCGGATTACCGCGAGCGGCAGAAGCGGATTAAAGCACTGCAATTACGGCTCTCAACAGAGGATTGGGGGTAAATAACGGCGCAATAGGCGTGTCGAAAAAAGTAGTTCCGATTTTTACAATTACTGAGCGAAAGAATGAGCTAATATAGTGGAACAAGGACAAAGAAGTCCGACCTCAAAGCGGGGTCGGACTTTTATTGTTTCGGAGAAGGGGGAAGCCAAAATGAAGGAAAACAAAAAACTTGGTCTCGGCAGCGGAGTGGCGGTATGTATGGGGCTTATTGTGGCGACGAGTTGCCTCGTATCGCTTGGGCAGGGTTCGGGGCTTGCGGGAAAGAGCTTCGTTCTGCCGTTGATTATCGTCGCAATACTCAATTCTTTTATCGCACTCTCTTTTTCGGAACTGCACAGTATAATTCCGAATGCCGACGGAGGACTCGGACAGTATATGCTCGTAGGTCTCGGTCCCTGGGCGTCAATTGTATCGAATTTGTCGGCGTATGTACTCGTCTCGTTTTTTGCGCTGTCGGTTGAACTGTCGATGTGCGGAATCGTACTCAATGAGCTGTTTCCGCTGATACCGGCTCCGGCGTTCTCAATCTTTATTATCGCGGCGTTGTTCATTGTAAACCTTTTAGGGGTTGACATCTTCGCAAAGGTGCAAAACGTAACGGTTGTGCTGCTTATCGGCTCGATGTTTGTTATTGGCGTCCTGGCGTTGCTCCGCCTCGGAACAAACGCGGCTATCGCTCCGGCCGATATTGAGGCCGCGCCGATGAGTTCCTTCGGGGACCTGATAAGCCTGTCGGCACTTGCGTTCTGGTTGTTTATCGGCGTTGAGTTTATAGTACCGTTTTCAAAAAATCTTCGGAATCCAAGGCGCAATGTTCTGCTGTCAATGGTCATCGCGCTGGGCGTTTTGGCAGTCGTGCAGGCGATTCTCGGAATGGGAATGACAAATTACGTACCCCTGTCGCAGTTGCAGGAAAGCGATATGCCGCACGTCCTGTTCGCGGAGAAAATGTTCGGAAAAGGCGGCGGTATCTGGATGGCGATCGTGTCGGTGCTTGCGAGTATTTCGACAGTCAACACCATTCTGCCGGCGACAGGCAGTATTCTCAAAGGTATGGCGGATGAGAAAATGGCACCGAGCATATTTGCCCGCGTGAACAAAAAGAACGTCCCTTACGGCGGAATGGTTCTGATTCTGGTAGTTGTAGTGGGTATGATTGCGTCGGGGTACGTTAATTCAAGCGGACTTATAAATATGCTGCTCGCGGGTTCCTGCTTCTGGCTTGCGTCATATATACTGACGCACCTCAATGTACTTGTTTTACGCAAACGCTATCCGGACGCACCGCGCAATAAAAAGCTCGTTCTCGGCGGCGTTCCGCAGATTGTCGGAATCTTAGGTAACATTTATATGATCTGGAATATCTCACCTGTAATGGACGACAGGATGCTGATATTCAGACTGTTCTCCGTTTTGTTCGCAATTCTGGCGGCGTTCGCGTTCATATGGGTCGGTGTCGTTCGTAAGTCGAAACCCTTTGAACCGGTGCCTATCGACAAGCTGAACGCAGACATCGGTGTAGCTCTTCCGGAAATCAAGGCGGTCCTGTAAGTAAAAATTCATTAAATAAAAAAGGAGACTAATACAATGTCAGACACAAAAATTGATTTTCTGTATCTCAGCGAAGAGGATATGATCAAAGCGGGCGTAATGAATATGAAAGAGTGCGTCGAAGCGATTGAAGAGATGTTCCGCATTATGAAACTCGGTGACTATCGTATGGCGGGGGCAAACGGCAACAGTCACGGTGCTATGGTCACGTTTCCGGCGGAACCGGAGTTCCCGAATATGCCGAAGGACGGCCCCGACCGCCGCTTTATGGCGATGCCCGCGTATCTCGGCGGTAAGTTCGATATGGCGGGTACGAAGTGGTACGGCTCCAACGTCGAAAATAAGACAAAGGGACTGCCGCGCTCAATCCTGATGCTCGTTCTGAACGACAAGGATACCGGTGCTCCGGTGGCGTTTATGTCGGCAAACATTCTCTCGGCATACCGCACGGGAGCCGTGCCGGGCGTCGGATTCAAGTATTTCGCGCCGGAAAACGCAAAGACCGCCGGTATCATCGGTCCCGGCGTTATGTCAAAAACCGCGTTTGACGCGATGATGGCCGTCCGTCCGACGATTACGTCGCTGAAAATCAAGGGTTCCTCGCCTACGTCAAAATCAACGATAGGTTTTGCGGCGTGGGTGCGCGAGAAATTCCCGACTGTTACCGACATCAGGATTGTCGAGACGTCGGAGGAGGCGGTCCGCGACAGCGACATTGTTGAGATTGCGACATCCTCGCCCACGGGCGATCCCTCCACATATCAGTATGTTGACGAAAAGTGGATTAAGCCCGGCGCGATAATTGCCTGCCCGGCTTCCGCAAGATTTGACGACGACTTTATCATTAACCGCGCGCGGAATGTAGCGGACAGCATTATGCTCTACGAAGCGTGGCACGAGGAATACGGCTTACAGACGGGCGAACCGGCGTACAACACGATTCCGATTCCGGCGGTCCACGTTATGGATCTCATACACGAGGGGAAAATGGCAAAGGGTTCCTTAGACGACCTCGGCGACGTCCTCACCGGTAAGATACCGGTCCACCGCAAAAAGGACGAAATCGTCATTTACAGCGTCGGCGGTATGCCGACGGAAGACGTCGCGTGGGGCACAATAGTGTACCAAAACGCACTGAAACTCGGCATAGGCACGAAGCTGAACCTGTGGGACGTGCCCGCGCTGGCATAGAGGACGGTTTTGACCGTATAGGAGGCATTGAAAATGCGAATAGCGGAGCATCCGATACTCGGCGCACCGGAGGAGAGAAAGACGGTGACGTTCACTCACGACGGCGCGGAGTACACGGGTTTTGAGGGAGAACCGGTCGCGGCGGCTTTGAAAGCCGCCGGGATTGCGATTCACAGGTATACAAAAAAATATCATAGTCCGAGGGGAATTTTCTGCGCAATAGGGCGTTGCACCGACTGCGTTATGGTGATAAACGGGCAGCCGAATGTGCGCACCTGCGTCACGCCGCTGACCGAGGGGATGACAGTGGATACGCAGTTCGGAGCGGGCGGGGAGGACAGGCGATGACAAGATACGATTTGATAGTCATTGGCGCCGGACCGGCCGGACTGTCGGCCGCCGCGGAGGCCGCCGCAAACGGTCTGAAAGTCGCGGTGTTCGATGAAAACGCGCGCCCCGGCGGTCAGCTCTTCAAGCAGATACATAAGTTTTTCGGCTCAAAAGAACACAAGGCGAAGATTCGCGGCTACGATATAGGCACCGAACTCTTGAAAGAAGCCGAGGAACTCGGCGTTGAAGTGTTTCTGGACGCCGTTGTCGCCGGACTGTACGCCGAAAAAGAGATTGTCGTCAGAATAGGCGAGGAAGTTGCGCATTTCAAAGGGGACACCGTCATTGTGGCCACAGGCGCGTCGGAGAATATGCTGACGTTTGAAGGCTGGACGCTTCCAGGCGTAATGGGAGCCGGTGCCGCGCAGACGATGATGAATATCAACAGAGTGAAGCCCGGCGAGCGCGTTTTGATGCTCGGCAGCGGCAATGTGGGACTCGTCGTGGGTTTCCAGCTGATGCAGGCGGGCTGCGAGCTTGTCGCGCTTGTTGACGCCGCGCCGCGTGTCGGCGGTTACGGGGTTCACGCGGCAAAAGTCGCGCGCACGGGCGTACCTTTCTATCTCTCGCACACGGTAGTCAGAGCCGAGGGGACGGACAGAGTAACGGGCGTCACAATCGGCGAGGTGGACGCTAAGTGGCAGGTCATTCCGGGGAGCGAGAAATACTTCGACGTTGACACAATCTGCATTGCGGTGGGACTCTCGTCCTCAACGCAGCTGCTAAAAATGGCGGGCTGCGAGATGGCGGAGCCGGCACCGGGTGCGGGCTATCTGCCCGTGTGTTCGGAAGTCGGCGAGACCTCAATTCCGGGGCTTTACGCCGCCGGTGACGTGTCGGGCATTGAAGAGGCGAGTTCCGCAATGATAGAGGGGCGTGTCGCGGGAATATCCGCTGCGGGCAAACTCGGCTTTGCCGCGGAGGAGACGGTTAAGGCGCGCCTGACGGTGCTTGAATCCGCACTTTCGGCACTTCACGAGGGAATGTTTGCCCCGAAGAACCGCGGCAAAGCCTTGGATAAGACGGAAGAGGGCTATGATATCTCGACAAACCTGCTCAAAAAAGGATATCTCGCCGATGAGGAGATCGCAAAATATCCCGGCGTAAAATCGGTATCCGGCATCCATCCGGTGATAGAATGCACGCAGAATATCCCCTGTAACCCTTGTCAGGATTCCTGTCCGAAAAAATGTATCACGGTGGGCGGTAACATTGTCACGCTGCCGGTTTTTGACGAAAAGCAGGGGTGCATAGGCTGCGGGCAGTGTATAGCGGCGTGTTCGGGACAGGCGATTTTCTTGGTAAATGAGGATATTGGGGATGGTCTTGCCTCCGTTACAATTCCGTATGAGTTTCTGCCGTTGCCCGAAAAGGGCGAGAGCGGTACTGCGCTTGACCGCGCGGGTAACGTGATCGGAACGGCAAAAGTGACGGATGTAAAATCAGTCAAGGTCTTTGACCACACAAATCTTGTCACGTTCACGGTGCCGAAAGAGCTTGGTATGAGGGCGAGATTTTGGAGAAAGGGGGCGGCTGTATGAGCGCAAACGACAGGAGCCGCGATATCGGAGCGTTTTCCGCCGCGCCGGACGACGATATGATAGTCTGCCGCTGTGAAGAGGTGACAAAGGGCGAGATTCGCCGCGCAATATATGACGGAATGTTCAATGTCCGTGAAGTCAGGCGTTTTCTGCGCTGCGGAATGGGACTCTGCCAGGGACAGACCTGCGCGAAACTCGTCAAGGCGATAATCGCCCGCGAACTTGGTATTTCGCAGGGGGAACTGGAAGACGCGGCGGGCCGCGCGCCGGCGCGCCCGATTGAGATGAGAATCTTCGCAAGTGAGAGGGGGCGTGACGAATGAGTAATGTTTCTGACGTTATTATCATCGGTGCCGGAATAATAGGCAACGCGACAGCGTATTTCCTCACGAAGAAGGGTCTCAAAGTTACGGTGCTTGAAAAAAGTGAATATATAGGCAACGGCGGCTCTTCACGCAACGGCGGAGGCGTGCGCCAGTCGGGGAGACATCCCGCGGAGCTGCCCCTTGTTATGTACGGGGTTAAAAACTATTGGCCGACGCTATCGGAGGAACTCGGCACGGACATCGAGTACTATCAGGAGGGCAACCTGCGTCTCGGCAAGACGCCGGAGCATATTAAAACTCTTGAAGGCTTGACAAACAGCGCGGTTTCCGGCGGCCTTGACGTGCGTATGATAGATTATTCCGAGGCGAAAGAAATCTGCCCGTACCTGAGCGAAGAGGTTATCGGCGCGTCGTGGTGCCCGACCGACGGACACGCGAATCCGCTGCTCGCGACGCTCGCGTACTACCGTGCGGCGCGCCGTAACGGAGCGAGATTTATCAGCGGCGCGGAAGTAACGGAAATCAGGAAAATCGCAGGCAGAGCGCGTCGGGTCATCACAACGGAGGACAGCTTCGAGGCTGATACAATAATACTCACGGCAGGCATTGAGAGCAACAGAATCCTCGAAACCGTGGGACTGCACGTACCGATGAACCCCGCGCTTTTGGAGTGCCTCGTCACCGAGGATTCGCCGCCGCTTTTCTACCAGATGCTCGGCACGGCGATGGCGGATTTCTACGGACATCAGAGCAAGCACGGCTCATTTGTTTTCGGCGGCACGACCGGATTTGAGCCTTACACGAGCCTCGGCAAATCACCTCCGGCGACATCGAGTTCCGCGCCGGGTACCTGCCGCGGAATAATGAAGTATTTTCCGGTTTTGAAGGACCTGAAAATAGTGCGCTCCTGGGCGGGATGGATGGACGACTGTATGGATCACATTCCGGTAATCGACGCGCCGGAAGAAGTTCCCGGACTTGTAATCGGCTGCGGATTCTCCGGCCACGGTTTCGGTATCTCGCCGACGGCGGCCGCAATACTCTCGCAGCTCGCTGTCGGAGAAAACACGGTGCTGGACATTTCAAAATTCAAATACGACCGGTTTAAGGTCAGAACATAGGGGCGAAAAATGGAATTGGACTTAACGAGGGTAAATTATTCCTCCGGTGCGCCGCTTGAAGAAAAAGTGGGATATTCCCGCGCCGTGAAAGTGGGACCCTTTGTCAGAATCGGCGGAACGACCTCCGTCCAACCGGACGGCACGGTATACGGCGAGGGCAGCGCGTATGAGCAGACGAAGTACGTACTCGAAAAATTTGTGAAGATACTCGAAGAGACGGGTGCAAAAACCTCCGAAGTCATTGCAATCAAATGCTATACAACAGATATGGCGTTCGGCGGCGAGATAGGTCGGGCATATTCGGAGATATTCAAAGGCGTAAAACCGCTGTTCACGATGGTAGGCACGCCGATGCTCAACCGCCCCTCACAGTTGGTTGAAATTGAGCTTGAAGCAATAATAGGTTCAAAGGAGTAGAACAATTGAGTTATAATCCTTCGATTTCCGAATACGCAAAGAAGAAGAAACCGCTGTCGGACTACAACGGAAATTGATATACGCCGAGGAGATTAAGGGTATTTTTCCGTAAAATATATGTTGACAGTTCCCCGATATCGTGGTATATTGTCTCCGTTGCAAAGGCGCACGATTAGTATCGTGCGCCTTTTACGCGTTTAGGAGGACAATATGTATAACGATATATACCCCGTTCAGCCGTTTTTAATGACGAACACCACGACATACTACAAGATGAAGATGCAGAACTCGCCCATCGTACATTTTTACGCCTTTGAAGCGGAAACTATGCAGGAGAACAGCATCACAACAGTGCCGGACGGTTGCGTCGATCTGCTCTTTCAGATTTCGGGAGACAGGGCGGACGGCTATGCCTACGGCACCGTCACAAAGAGCCGGACGCTGGATGTGAGCGACGGCAGCTCTTATTTCGGAGTCCGGTTTAAGCCGGGATATTTGCCTAAGAACATTGATGTGTCGTTGCCGGAATTAGTGGATAATCATATTTCGCTGCGCGATGTAAAAGGCGGGGGAGTGCTTACGGATTCCGTTGCGGAGGCCGGCGGTTTCTCCGAGAGGATTGACATAATGCTGCGTTTTATCGGTGAAGATTGGCGGCAGGGCGACCTCCTGCAAATGTTAATCGCGAATATAGAGCGATATAACGGCAATATGCGCGTGTCCGCATTAGAGGAGGAGACGCACTACTCGGCGCGCTATCTCAATAAGGTGTTCCGGCAGCAGTTCGGTCTGCCGCCTAAGGTTTTTTCCAACATCATCAGGTTCCAGACGATGCTGAGGAAAATTAACGAGGGACGCGGCGGCAGCGTCGCCAATCTCGCCGCGGAATTCGGCTACTATGACCAGTCGCATATGATAAAAGAATTCAAGGAATTTGCCGCCGTTACGCCGAAAGAGTACTTCTCGGCAGTTGACCTTCCCAACTACGGGAAACAGATAGTGACGATTAACAACGCTTGACAAAGATGCTGTGACACTGTACAATAGCCAAGTTATGGTTTGCCGGTCGGCAAAACGCTATTGAAGGAGAAACATTAATGCATACTAAATTCAAGTCAACCACCGCGCTGATACTCAGCCTTTTAATCGTCTTTTCACTCGCTTCCTGCGCAAAAACGACGGACGACGCGTCTGCTGACGCATCTCCCACCCAAACCGAAGGCGTAACTGCGGAACTTCCCGCACTCGCGGATTTCATAAGTGCCTATACTGACGCGGTAGACGCGGAATGGGCGTACAACCTCGCCGTTGAAATCATCGAGAGCGGCGAATACGCCGACAACCGGCTCGGCGACAGACAGTCGGGTTCCGACGCGGAACACCGCACGGCGGAGAAAATCGCCGAAGTAATGAAGGACATCGGGCTTTCCGACGTCACGCTTGACCCCGTTATCGTTGACCGTATTCAGGCGGGGGATTCGGGCCTGACGCTCGACGGGAGCGACCGCGAGATTATCCTTCACGCGTATCAGACGAACGGAACCCCCGCCGGAGGGCTTACGGGTGAGATTATCGACGCAGGTTCCGGAACCGCCGCAGATTACGAGGGACTTGACGTGAGCGGAAAAGTCGTACTTATTGATATTGACCAGCGCGCCGACTGGTGGATTGGCATACCCGTTATGCAGGCCATTGAAAAAGGCGCGGCGGCGGTAATCGCCAACAACGTCGCCGGATTTTCGGAGATTTCCGACGACGCGTATAACGCGAACGACTTCTGCGGCCCCGCGACTATCCCGACCGCCAGCATCACGCGCAACGACGCGGCGTTCCTGCGCGAGAATATGACGGACGGCGTAGCCGTCGGAACGCTCGTCGTCGACAACGAATACTCAAAAGGCGGCACAACCTACAACGTGACCGGCACTATCAAGGGTCGAGACAGCAGCGAGGCGATACTTTTCGGCGCGCACTACGACGCGTATTACGAGAGCTTTCAGGACGACACAATCGCGTGGACCGGTATGCTCGCTATTGCAAAGGCTATGCGCGACTCAGGCTATGTTCCGGAGCGCGATATCACCTTCGTAGCTCACGGAGCCGAAGAGTGGGGCGAGAGCGACACGAGCTACGACTGGGCTTTGGGTTCGTACCGTCAGATAACCGAGGCTCACGCCGACTGGCAGGGGAAAATCATCTCGTTCATCAACTTCGAGCTGCCGGCGTATGCATTTTCGAGCTATACATATACGCAGTCCGCACCGGAGAGCTACGGCCTTGTGCAGAAATACACGGAATCGGAATACGCCGCAAAGCCTGAGGGCGCGTATCCCGACGGGATTCTGACTGACGGATTTCAGACCTATACTTATTCTGACGACTTTTCGTATTATGTTTCCGGAGTTCCCTCGTTTATCAACGGAATGCTTCTTGATTTGAAAAACGGCAGCGACGCCTTCGATTTCTACTATAAATATTACCACACAAACTATGACACCAAAGAGACCTACAACGAAGCGGTATTCGATTGGCAGCTGAAATTCTACGGCGGGCTTGGGATTTTCATTGATAACACCCCTGCGGTGGAGCTGGACTTCGGCTATCAGGCGGAGCGTTTGCGCGATTCGTTTAATGAAGAAACTGCCGCATTATACGCCGACGGCGGCGCGGAATTTACCGCCGCAGTTGACAAATACGCCGCCGCGGCAAGCACTCTCACCGCGAAGATTGACGACGTTAACGCACGCTATCTCGCGGCGACAACCGCGGACGAGCGAACCGCAATAATGGCCGAGGGCAAAGAGTTAAACCGCAAGACGCTCGCGATTTTCAAATCCACGCAGGACGCGCTCCTCGCGGTCTCGGCGGAAACGCCGATTGTGCCTCACGAATGGTACCAGTCAAACCTTGAGCTAATCGGCGAGACCGTCGCGTATCTCGAAGCCGGCGACGTTCAGTCCGCGGTTGACGAAACGGCGTGGGCAATCAACGGAATTGCGGAATGGTACCCGATGTTCTTCGACGAGGCGACGGTGGCGCACATTCGGGGCGCATACGCGGGCGAATTCGCGCCGCTCAACTGGGCGCAGGGCAAGACGCTTCCGCTCGCGGACGTGCAGGCGGCAACGCGCCTGATAACCGCGAGATACGAGGAATCGGGCGGGGATTTTTCCGACGAGATAGCGATTTACGTCACCGCGATAACCGAGCAGGCGGAACTGTACGCGGAGCTTCTCGTCAGTGAAGCCGCGGCGATTAACGCGCTTGCAGAGGATATGACATTCTAAACAAATAACACACCAATCACAATAGCGCGGCGCGGGGAAATCCCTGCGCCGCGCTGTTTTTAAGAAGTTCTCATTGCAGAACAGGTACCGATGTGATAAAATGGCTGCAATAAAACATTTTCGGAGGCTTGAACTATGAAAAACAACGCATACCACGACGGTTTCACCGTCGAAAAGACGGGACAGGTTGACGAATTCGGGTTCCCCGTCCTCGTAAAAAAGCCCGTGGACAACGGCGCAGTCGCGGAGCCGACGGCGGCGAGCGACGCGGAACGCCGCGAGTTTGATGCCGCGAAATTCGCGCTCGAAGCCGCGACGGGCGGCAAGAACGCGCTGATTTATGACGATTTGGGACAGCCGTCCGTGATGGTGCGGATTCCGGCGTTCAAGTGGTCGGACGTGATTGACGGCGCGCCGGACGAGCTTTGCAGCGCGTTCATCGCGGGCGGCAAAAAGCTGCCGTGCGTGTACATCAGCAAGTTTCTCAACGTCATCGAAAACGGCCGCGCGTACTCGTTGCCGAACCGCGAACCCGAACACACGCTGAGCATCGACGAAGCCCGTGAAGCCTGCTCCCGCAAGGGGCGCGGCTGGCACCTGTTCACGAACGCGGAGTGGGCGGCAATCGCGCATTGGTGCCGCAAAAACGGGACGATTCCGCACGGAAACACGCGCTACGGCAGTGACGTTTACGCGCAGCACGAGGCCGCCGTCGCCGCCGAGAGCTGGTTGTACGAGCGCGATTTGGTGGACGTGCCGCGCCCCGACGGCGCGGAGCGCACGTTGAGCGGCAGCGGACCCGCGTCGTGGAGCCACGACGGCACCGACAGCGGCATTTTCGACCTCACGGGCAACGTCTGGGACTGGGTTTCCGGCGTGAGAATCGTGGACGGCGAGATTCAGGTGATACCCGACAACGACAGCGCGCTCGGCGTTGACGAAAGCGCGAACAGTACGGATTGGCGCGCGATTTCCGTTGACGGTACGCTCGTCGCGCCGGGCAGTCCGAACACTTTCAAGTACGACGGCGTTTCGCCAGGGCGTTCCGACGAGCAGAATGTCGGCGTTCAAGGCGGCGTACAACTGAACACCGTCGTCGAAAACTTCCAGTACACGGGCGGCGCGGAGGACAAAAAGCACTTGGCGTATACGTTTATGGCGTTCGACGCGATGCAGTCCGCGCAGGGCGTCGAGCCGCATTTCCTTTTGAAAGCACTGGGTTTGTACCCGATTGCCGACAAACTCGGTCGCGACCCCGAATGGCTGTTTATCCGCAATTACGGCGAGCGCGTCGCCGCGCGCGGTAGCAGCTGGATTGGCGGGAGCGGCTTTTGGTACCTGTACCTGCGCGAGAGCCGCGAATTTATCTATCCGGATATTGGGTTTCGGAGTTCGTGGATTGACGCGTGAGGTGTAATATGAAAAACATCATCATAATCAGCGGCAGCCCGCGCGCCGGCGGGAATTCCGATGCGGCAACGGACTTCGCCGTGCGCGAACTCGAAAAGCGCGGCGCGAGCGTCGAGGTTTTCCGCGTGCGCGACGAGACAATCGCGCCGTGTACCGGCTGCGACGCGGGGATGGGTGAGCGTGAGATTTGCATTCACCGCGACAGCGCGGCGGGGCTGATTGAGCGGATTTTCAAGGCGGACGCGGTCCTGCTCGCCGCGCCGCTGTACTTTATGGGCGTTCCGGGCGCGGTCAAGGTGCTGTTCGACCGTTTTTATGTGCATTACAATTTCGTCAAAGGGCTGAAAACCCCGCAACCGCAACGTAAAGCGGGCGTTGTGTTCTGCTACGGAGGCTCGCCCGACGACGTGCTGCACCGCGCGGCGGAATACGTCGCGTACTGCTTCCGCGACCTCGGCTACGGCTCGTTCGACGCGGCGTATTGCCCGATGTGCAAGGACAAATCGACGTTTTCGCAGACGGTTGAGTACCAAAACCGCGTCGCCGCGCTCGCGGACTGGCTCGTGTCCGACGAAACGGCGAACCGCTCCGGCGTGAGCTTCGGCATTGAGCGCGACCGCTTCGCCGACGGCGCGGAGCCGCCCGAAGTCACGGCGGCGAGGTTGGCGCGTGAGGGAACTTATGAAACAGAGGATTAAGGCCTCGCTACTGGCGGCATTTGCCTTATTGTGGCTGGCGGGCTGTGCCGCAAACACACAGGAGGCTGCGGCAAATACGCCCGCGTTTGGCGTGACGCTCTACGTCGCCCCGAACGGCAGCGACGCCGCCGACGGCACGGAAAACGCGCCGCTTGCGACGCTTGCCGCCGCGCGGGACAAAATACGCGCGCTCAAGCTCAATGCCGGAATCCCCGACGGCGGAATCGCCGTTTACATTCGCGGTGGAACCTATTACGTGGCGGACACGACGTATTTCACGCGAGAGGATTCCGGCACGGCGGACGCGCCGATTGTCTACACGGCGTATTCGGGCGAAGTTCCGATATTCACCGGCGGTAAATACCTCGTGGGGAGCGCGTTCGCGCCGGTTTCCGACGCGGAGATGCGCGCTCGTCTGACGGTCGGCGCGCGGGAAAATGTCGTGGAAATTGACCTCTTCGAGAACGGTTTCACCTTTGACGACTTGGACTACTCAAAGCCGTTCTGGGAGGCGGGACAGCTGCGCGAGTACGTACCGGAGGACAGTGACATCTACAACACCCACGATAATGCGTGGCTGACGCGGCGTATGCAGGTTTTTGTAGATGATGACGCGCTCGATTTGGCGCGTTACCCGAACAAGGTCCCCGGCATTTTCGCCGAGAACCCGTATAATTCGTATCTGCGAATCCCCGACGTAATTGCGTCCGGCTTTGACCCGGAGACGGAGCGGCTGACGGGCGAAAACTCAAAATTCACGACACGCGAGAGGCGCATAAAAAGTTGGGCGAGCTATGAGGACGTTATAATAACCGGTATGACCGGCTGGGAGTTCTTCTCGGACAAGGTGCTTGCCAAGACAATCGACACGGAGGCAATGACGATTGAGCTGAGCGGAGCCGCGATGTCCGGTGTTACGAAAGGCTCTCGCTACGCCTTTGAAAACGTGTTTGAGGAGCTTGACGCGCCGGGTGAGTATTTCATCAGCCGCGAGGGTGTTTTGTACCTCTATCCGACGAAAAATCTCGACAACGCGACGGTGAAGGTGTCAAAGTTCGACGAAAACTTCATTGTAAACGCCGAGGAGCTGTCGCACGTCACGTTTTTGGGTCTGACCTTTGAGCTGACGAAAGGCTCTGTTATGTACATACGCGGCGGGAGCGACGTCACCGTTGAGGACTGCGTGTTCAAGAATATTGGTACAAACGGGATCCGGCTCGGAGAGTACGCCTCAGCGACGCGCGACCTCGCGGCCGAATACGGACAGGACGGCGGTTATAGTGATGAAACCCTGACGGAAGCCGTACGCAACGGCTATAACCACAGGATTCTGAACTCAACCTTTTTGAATATAGGCTTTAACGCCGCGAAAATCGCCTCCGGCAGCGCGCTTTCGCGCGAGAGCGGCAACGCGCTCTTTGAGGGCAATTCCGTTATTCATTCGGGGCTTCTCGGCTCGACATACAACTCCGGCATTAACATTGAGGGCTGCGGAATCACGGTCAAAAACAACCTGTTCGCGTTTTGCCTCGGTCAGGCAATTCAGGGAAATGTCGTGGACACCGAGATAATTTATAATGAATTTGTGGACTCTCCCTGCGATATGGGCGAGGACACGGGGACAATCTATCTCAATTATATCGGACTCAACGACGGCGTACAGGTGCGGTATAACTACTTCCGCGATGTCACCGGCATTGACCACCCCGGCGTCGGCTTCGACTTTGCGCGGCGCGGAGGCGGGGCGTATTACGACACGGAAATGCCGTTCAAGGATTTTTCCTACAACGTACTCTATAACGTGCCGAGCGCGCCGCAACCGGTGAATCCGACGGGTCCGTGGACGAATATCGGCAACATCTACATTGATGTGCCGCAGGTATTCGAGTATCCGCCGGAGAGCCTGCGCGATGCCGAGGGAACGGACTGGTCGTCGCCGCAATGGATTCTTGAAAACATTGAGGTGCTGAATCGCTTCAATAAAAATCGCTTTTGGAGCGAGAAATACCCCGAACTGACCGAATACTTTGCGCATATGGAGGAAAAGTCCGATATAAACGAGCTTATGGTCGAGGTTTACGACAATATCGTCGTGAACATAAACGCGCCGCGCAGCGGCCGCTCGCTCTGGGCGGCGGGCGACTGGAGCAACTCGTGGGACGGACGTACTTTTCCCCCGCTCGCAGACGCGCCGCTCGACGAAAAATACGGCAAAATCGAAAACAATCTGCTTTTCGATAAGGACCCGGGCTTTGCGGATTACGCGGGCAAGGACTTTCAGTTGCCCGAAGCAACGGCGAAAAAGCTCGGCGTGGAGTGGATTGATATGAGTAAAATCGGCGTGCCAAACGCGCCGGACTTTAAGCGCAATTCAGACGCATATGCCGGTGCTGACACGCTTTCCGGCGTGAAATTTGACGCGCATTTTATAACGGCTTTCCCGAACACCGACGCGGAGGAACACGAAACGGGCTATTTCAAGCAGGTGAGCCTGTGGCGCGAGGTCGCCGCCGGGCAGTGGGAGTGGGTGAACGAGAGCGGACTGAGCAGCGAAAGTTCGGCGGGGATTTTCGTGCGACCCGGCGCGAACTATGCCGTGTTCTTTCACGGCGACAGCACGCATCCGCCGCAGTTTGCGGGCGTCGTCACCGAAGTCTATGACGGCGCGGAAGTCATTGGCGCGCAGCGAAATATCTTAGCGGAAGCGTTCGCGCCGCCGCCGGAGGGTGTGACGAAATTCAGGGTCACTTCGTCGTGCTGGATTGATTTTGAGCTGTCGAAATACGAGCCGTAAGACGCATTCAACCGGCTGCCTGCAAGCCGGATGGGAGGAAAAATATGATGTCAAACACAAAGCCAAAACGTAAGCCGTGGATACGCAGTATCCAGTCTTGGTCGTGGATTATAACGATCATCTGGATGACAATCGCGAATTTCTGGCACCCGTTCGGGCTGTACGGTCTGGTGTGTATGTTCACGCCGATAATTCTCGCGCTCGTGGGCTACGGCAAGATGAGCTGCGCGCGAATCTGTCCGCGCGGTTCGTTCATCGCTGTCGTCACGAAGCGCATTTCAATCGGGCTGAAACGCCCGAAGGTCACGTTTACACGGTGGTTTCACTGGCTTCTGTGGGGCGTGATGATGGGTTCGTTCCTCGCGCTGATTGTTTGGGCGATTCCGCGCGGCGTGTATGTCGTCGGCAACACGATTCTGATATTTATGGAGTCCGCAACCGCGCTCGCCCTGCTCTGCGGAGTGCTGTTCACGCCACGCGCGTGGTGTACGATTTGCCCGATGGGGTTCACGTCGGGAAACTTGGCGAGGCTGGTTTCGGGTGGGGCGAAATAAAATTGACCGAATAATAAGGCAAATAAACAAGACGGGACGCTCCGAATAAGCCGGTTATCGCCCCGTGCAGGAGATTGAATTATGAAAAGCGATATACAACCGCTCCCGATTGAGCAGTGGAAAACTCACGTATTACCGTTCAGTTACGCTTCGACACACTTTTACGACGCGGATATAACGCAGTCTGACGGCACATTCAGCGCGGTTTTCACCAAAACCCCGTTTGAAACGCAATTCAACCACGTTGACGAGGGATTTGATTCGCTGTATCAGGACCATTGGGACGGCGCGGAAGCGTTTGGTATTTTTGACGGCGATAACCTTGCCGCGTGTATAGAAATTTGGCGCGAGGACTGGTCAAATCGTCTGCGCGTCACGGAGATGTGGGTCGCCGAAAGTTACCGCAGACAGGGGCTTGGTTCAAAATTAATGTCATTCGCAAAGCAAAAAGCCGCTGAATTGAAATGCCGTGCGATTTTGCTTGAAACACAGTCGTGCAACGCTAATGCAATAGACTTCTATCTGTCGCAAGGGTTCACATTTTTCGGATTCGACCGCAGTTGCTACGGTAACCGCGATGTTGAGCGGAGAGAAGTGCGGTTAGAACTCGGTATTTATTTGGAGGTATAATAATGGCTATCGACAACGAAATTCTGCGGACAATCCGCGCGCGGCGAAGCACGCGCAAATTCACGGACGAGCAAATCTCGCCGGAGCAGCTCGACGCGCTGCTCGAAGCGGCAATCTGGGCTCCGAGCGGCGGCAATAATCAGAGCTGGCTGTTCACCGCGATTCAGAGCGCGGACGTGCTCACGCGGCTCAACGCCGTCGTCCGCGAGGGCTTTGTGCGGTACGTCCCCGACGACGATTACCCCGGAAAGCACGGTATGCGCGAGTACGCAAAGCGCGACGATTTCAACTTCCACCACCACGCGCCGACGCTGATAATTGCGTCGAACAAGCCGAATTACGAGAACGCGATGGCGGATTGCGCGCTCGCCTTGGAGAACATTTTCCTTGCGGCAGAATCGCTCGGCCTTGGGAGTTGCTACATCAATCAGCTGCACTGGCTGCGCGATGACGCGGGCGTTCGCGAGTTTTTAGCCGAACTCGGTGTGCCGCGCGAGCATACGATTTGCTCCTCGGCGGCGATTGGGTTTATTGACAAGGAATCGGCGGTGCCGCCGCGCAGGGACGGGACGATTAACATTGTGCGTTAATACTACGACGAAAAAAGCGCGCGATGCAGTAAGCAACGCGCGCTTTTTGTTATCCGAGCATCATACTTTCGCAAATTCCAGCTCCGTCACATTCTCCTGAACGTCCTTGCCGTTGAACCACTCCGCGTGCCGCTCACGCGGGATAATCACGGGCATTCGCTCGTGAATATCGCGGAACTCCGGCGTAGCGTCGCGCGTGAGGATTGCAAACTCACCGTTTTCCGTGTAAATTCCCGCCATAAAAATTAGCTTTCTGTCGGCAAGCGCGAATTCGTACTTGTCCTTTTTCTTGCTCGGCAGCGGCCGCCATTCGTAGTACGCAGTTGCGGGGACGAGGCATTTTCGCTCGAAAAAGGACTTCCTGAATGTGCGCGTCGTCGCAATCGTCTCGCTCCGCGCGTTAATCAGCGGTGGTTTGCCGGGCGCGAAGCCGGGAAAGCCCCACTTCATCGCCGCCGCGGTTCCCGCGCCGGTCACAACGGGAACGATATTCGTCGGAAACACCTCGCCGTATTTGAACGCGTCTCCGATTCGCGAAAGCTCAATGAGCGCGTCCATTTCGTCGTCTTCTTCGGTCAAAAACCGTCCGCACATAGTCGGTTCAGTCCTTTCGGATAATTTTCTGTTCTTATTATTCATCATAAATTATAAAAAATGCAAATTCAAGATATAAATCGCGAATGTGGAGTTGATTGCTTATTTGTACTTTCTGACACACGAAAGGTTGTAGCAGATTTTTAGAATAATATCTTGTCGGATGGCAAAAGATACAGTAATATCATACAAAGCAGTACTATACTACCATAATGTATTATTTAAGCTGAGGGGTGACTATAACCGCGATGAAATAGTTCGAAACACAATATAGCTGTGGGTATTATATTACAATGTATTAATATATATTTTGATGAACGAATTGACACGGAGCTGAAAATTTGCTATTATTTTACAATTAATTCCTATGTCGAAAAACAGGGGAAGTTTGAAAACGTCGCACCGAACTTATGGATGATTCCTGCGATGTTCTAGCATTCCTCGAAAAGGACTCGTTTTACTGCTCGGCGAAAGTGTTTTACATAGACGAAACCGCGTGGTGGTCGTACATCGTCACCAACGCACGCGCGAATGATATTGCGGTCATTATTGACAAGGCGATGTCCGTCATAGCAGCTATGTCAGTATGGTTTTGATAAGATGCGCAAAGATCCCGAAAAAGAACGGAAGGGTACTATGCAATACATAACCAATGGTCCCAACATACCAGATGAGCTTCTTGAAGCGCAAAGTCGCGGCGAGGTGGTGTTCTTTTGCGGCGCGGGCGTTTCTATGCCCAAACTGCCGGGGTTTTACGGACTTGTTGATATGCTGTATAAAGCGGTAGGCGACGAACCAACCCTGCCTGAAAAAAACGAGCTTAACAATGAGGCTTATGACCGCACTCTTTCGTTACTGGAAAAGCGAATCACCGGCGGACGGAACGAAGTTCGCCGGAAACTGCGGAGCATTCTTGACATATCCGGATTTGGAGATGACGAATTAGGCGAACACGAAAGTCTGATAAAACTCTCTCAACATTCAGGAACATTACGCCTTATTACTACGAATTTTGATTACTTTTTTGAACGTGCCGCCGAGAAATTGGGAAAGAAATATTCAATAACAAAAGCACCGTTGTTGCCGCCGGCAAAGGAGTGGCGTTGGAACGGGTTAGTATACTTACACGGGCGGCTTCCTGATAGTGATGACGAAACGGAATATAACAATCTCGTTTTGTCGAGCGGAGACTTTGGACTTGCATATCTGACCGAAGGTTGGGCGGCGAAATTCGTAAGCGAGTTGTTCCGCAGTTATACGGTTGTATTTGTCGGGTATAGCCTTAACGACCCACCATTGCGGTACATAATGGATGCGCTTTCTGCTGAACAGTTAATTACGGCAAGCAGTGTTTCTGCATACGCCTTTGACGAGTGCTCCAACGGCGATGAAGCCGCCGTAAGGGAAAGGTGGTCAAATCTTGGCGTTGAGGCTATTGTTTACGAGAATAACGACAACTCGCATAAAAATCTGACAGATACCCTGCAAGTATGGGCTGACACATATTCAGCCGGACCGCAAGGCAAAATCGACATTGTTAATCGCAATATGTGGAGTCCTCCGCCTACGATACTCGCGGAA
>JAISJC010000036.1 GCA_031261745.1 Oscillospiraceae bacterium | reverse complement strand
CGTTCCTCGCCCACGCGGAGCATATTGCGCGGCAGCAACAGCCGCGGGCCAAGCTCGCGCCCCGCGAGCGTTTTCAGTATATCGCCGCCCGTCACAAGCCCCGCGACGTCCACGGACGCGCCGAAAAACTCATTCGTCACGCCGACGACCGTTCCGCGTACATTATCCCATTTTTTACGCGCTTTGCATAGCAAATTTTCTATGAACGATTCGGCGGATTTCCCCGTCGCGATCGTAAAATCGGTCGTGACGTCGGGTACGTTCACTGCGGACTTTAATTCGTCGTCAAATTCCGTTATGAGCAGCCGCAGCATTCCCACGCCGTTTTCAAGCTGCGGATAACCCTCGTAATATTCGTCGTCCGGCAGTTCGCGCCCCGCCTTGATGTAAAGCTCGTCGGCGCAAAAGAATATCCGCGAGCCGTGCGATTGCAGGAAAATCTCCGCGAACGCCTCGACCTGTTCGAGCGTTTCGGCGGCGGTTTTCGCGTCAAACGGCGTGAGCTTCGACAGTCCGCCGCGGTGTCTCGTCAAGCCCACGGGGACGATAGAAACGCTGTTCACCTCCGGGTACAGCGCGGCCAGCTCCGCCATTGAATATTCCAACTCCGCGCCGTCGTTCAGCCCCGGACAGACGACAATCTGGCAGTTCATCGTGACGCCCGCCGCCGCGAGGCGGCGAATAACGGCAACGCCGTCCGCGCCCTGCGGGTTCCCAAGCATTTCCGCGCGCAATTCCGGGTTCATCGTGTGAACCGACACGTTGATAGGCGAGATTTTCAGGTCGATTACGCGCTGCAATTCCCGCTCCGACAGGTTTGTCAGCGTGACGTAATTCCCCTGCAAAAAGGACAGCCGCGTGTCGTCGTCCTTGTAGTACAGCGTCTCCCGCAGCCCCTGCGGCAGCTGATCCACAAAGCAAAATACGCAATTATTCGCGCAGCTTTTCGGCGCGTCAATCAGCGACGTTTCAAATTCCAGGCCAAGCTCCTCGCCGTCGCGTTTCCGCACCTCCGTGAGCCGGAATTTTCCGTCGGCGCGGCGCGTGACGACGCCCAAAACGGCGTCATACGTCCGGAATTTGTAGTCGAGAACGTCGATAATCCTGTTTCCGTTGACGGAAACAAGCGTTTCGCCGACGGCGATTTTCGTCCCCGCCGCGGGCGAGCGCGGGACTATGGATTTGATTACCGCGGACAAAAAATCACCTCCGGCAAGAGTTACGCGGGCGGGAAATCCCGCCCGCGTCTTTTAAGATACCTTGAGTACGTCGCGACCGTTGTATGTGCCGCAGGCTTTGCAAGCTCTGTGCGGAAGTCTGTATTCACCGCACTTCGGGCATTTGATAACGCCCGGGGTTTCGAGCTTCCAGTGTGACGAGCGACGCTTATCGCGCCGTGCTTTCGATACTTTATTCTTTGGGACCGCCATATTGTAACACCTCCTGTTGAATTCACTCCAATAAATTTGCCAGCGCGGCAAGTCTGGGGTCAATGTCCGGCTTGCAGGCGCAGTCGCCCTCATTCAAGTCGGCACCGCAAGAAACGCAAAGTCCGCGGCAATCCTCTTTGCACAGCGTACTCTGTTCCGCGTCAAGAATAAGCTCCGTGACGATAATCTCGCCGGGGTCAAGGGTTGTCCCCTCGACAAAGTAATACTCAGGGTCGTCACGCGCGGATTCAGCCTCCGAGAGCGAGGCCGTAATTTCGCCCGTAATCTCACGCGTAAACTCACGCAGACAGCGGTCACAGACGCATTTCACCTCCGCCGTAACGTCGGCGCGGAGCGTCAGCAGACCCGCGCTGTTGCGGACCTCGCCGCTCACCCTCGGCTCGCCGACAATCTCCGTAACGGAATTCGTCAGCAGCTCCGACAGGTCGGGCGAATAGTCAAACGCAATCGAGTGACCGGGAACGCCGATAACGTCGCGCAAGTCAATTGTCATTAGCGTCACCCCCAGAGCCTTATTATTATAAAGTAAAAGTGCGCGCTTGTCAATGATTATTTCTAAAAAACTGCGGGCGGTTCTTTGACCGCCCGCAGTTTTCTGTTGAAATTGTGCTTGTTTTACTTGAACGCCGCAAGCGCACGCTTGTTGAATACGACCGTATGCTCATTCTTTAAATCACCGTTTGAATCAAACTCCGTCTCCGAAACGCCGTTCGTAATTTTGGCCGTGACCGCCCAACCGACATATTTGTCGCCCCAGTCCGGAATGTCCTTGAAGTTATGCGTCCCCGTTATCGTCACGCCGAGAATCGCTTCCGCGCCGCGTCCGAGCATTACGACCTCCTGAATACGGGTGTAACTTCCGGTAATTCCGTACTTGTTGTCGCCGACACCGTTCGTTATGCCCGCCGCTTTCAGGAACGCGACGTTCCGGTCTGTCGTATCGCTGAACGGCTGCGCCTCAATCACCCAGCCCTTTTCGGCGGCGATTTCGGCGGCCGTTTTGCCTGTCGCTTTCTCGAAGAGCTGAACCGTAGCCGCAGCAGCGTCGAGGCGGCTCGTGACCTTTTGCCAGTTGCCGACAAAACCCGCGGGAACAAGTCCCGCCGCGTCGGCCTCTTTTATCTCGGTGACAGCCCAAGATGACGGCTCGTCAGGCACGGGTTCCGCCGGCGTTCCGTAGAACGCGATTACGTTGTTAAGTTTGCGTCCCGCGTCCGTTATGGTCTTTCCGTTGGCGTAAAGGAAAGAGCTTGCGCCGCCATCGAGGGCGATTGCGTCCGTGCAGCCCAGCGCGGCAAGCGTTTTCGCCGCGTCGGCGTGCGAGGTGCTCGCCTGTCCGATTATGACGGTACCGTCTGCCTTAACGCCGAGGAATGTCCGCGCGGCGTTGCCCTTGTCTTTGCTCTCCTGGAACTGGCTGTTAATCGTCGTGTCGCCGGAAACGTCCGTGCCGTTCCAAAGGAGCAGCGGACCCGCCGACACGGCCATTTTGATATCTGCCCAATCCGCCGCGTCGCTCCCGTCTGACGCCGCGAAAATTACGTTTACCCGCGCTGCGTCGCCGACCTCAGGGAGCATTTTCCAGCCGTCATACGTAGATTTTTGGCTCTGCGGGAAGTAAATCAATGACTTCGTCGCTGTTGCGGTGAACGTGCCGGAGGTGAGTACGCCGGTGACGGCGTTGTTCTCAATCGTGTAGCCCACCGCGCCGGACTCTATCGTCCACGTCAGTCCGAGCTTTGAGTTGACCAGCACAACCGCGTCATAGTTCAGGCTGTTCACGGCGACGTTAATCTCAAATTCGTCGGGATAGCCCGATCGGTGCGTCGGTCGTGTAATATAAACCTCGGCAATGGACTTATTGCCGCCGCGGTCAACATTTCCGATGACGTATTTGCCGCTGTTCGTGTAGCCCAGCGTAGGCGTGTAGCCCTCGGCGCGCCAGAATTCGCCGTCCTGATACAGCGTGCCGAAAGTAACCGGCGTGTTGCCCTCAAACGTCTTTTCTGTGGCTTTATAGTACGAATTAAAGTATGTGCCGTCCACAACGACGGCCGCATCGCCCGCCGCGGCAACCAAATCCGCTGCGTTGGCATCCTTCGTGATTACGCCGCCCGCTGTGACGACCTTCGGGACAAAACCCGCGTCCAGCGTCACGAACTTCGCCGATTTGCCCGCCGAAGTGTTTGCTGACGAAACCGCCGCCGTCGTACCCGCCGCCAAGCTGCCCAAGGGCAGAACCGAGAACGCCAGTACGAGCGCGAGAATCGCCGCGAAAAGTGCTTTTGTACGATTTTTCAAAATTTCTACCTCCAAAATGAATAATTTTGTAATTATATCATTTTATAGATTATTATGCAAGATAAATTTCGCTTTTTTCAACTCTCCTCGCACTTCAGCCAAATCGCGCATTCCAGCCGTTTCTTAAAAAGCTCGCAGCCGCGTTCGTACACGCCGTCCACGTCTCCGCTCGCGTGGTACGCGTTTGCGGCGCAGCCGCCGGAGCAATAGAGCTTCGCCCAGCACTCGCGGCACTCCTGCCGCTCGTTAATAGCCTTGCGGCGGAACGTAAATCCGTCTTTGACGCCGCTGTAAATGTCGCCGGCTATGAAATCCGTTTCGCCGACGAGCTGGTGGCACGGGTACAGCTCCCCCTCAGGCGTGACGGCGAAATACTCGCTCCCCGACCCGCACCCCGCGACGCGCTTGTAGACGCACGGCCCGTCCTCTAAGTCGAGCATATAGTGGTAAAAAGTGAATGGCTGCCCCGCCTTTTCGCGCTTCGCCATCTCCTCCGCGAGAATCTCGTACTGCCGGAACAGCTCCGGCAAATCCGTTTTTGTCAAGCCGAGCGGGTCGTGCGGCGCGGTCACGGCCGGCTCCATCGCAAGCTCCGAGAAGCCCAAATCCGCAATGTGCAAAACGTCATTCGTGAAGTCTTTATTGGCCGCCGTATACGTCCCGCGTATGT
Organism: Oscillospiraceae bacterium; assembly: GCA_031261745.1. Lineage (GTDB taxonomy): Bacteria > Bacillota > Clostridia > Oscillospirales > Oscillospiraceae > JAIRRO01. The sequence continues at coordinate 986 of JAISJC010000036.1, read as the reverse complement.
AATAGCTCCCGTCGCGCTTCGCGGCAAACCGTTGGAATTTCGGCACAATCAGGTCATAGCTGCCCTCGCCGTCGGGCGTTTTGCGCCGCGCGTCGTGGACTTCACGCCGCCCGTCAAGGCTCAAAACGACGTTGGACATCTCCGCGTTGCAGAACTCCGTCACCTCGTCGTCAAGCAGAACGCCGTTCGTCGTGAGCGTGAAGCGGAAGTTTTTGTTGTGCGTTTCTTCAATGGAACGAGCATATCTCACGGTCGATTTGACCGTTTCCCACGCCAAAAGCGGCTCGCCGCCGAAGAAATCCACTTCGAGATTGCGCTTATCGCCCGAATGCTCAACGAGAAAATCAATCGCGCGCTTGGCGGTTTCCGCGCTCATCAGCGCGGCGTCGCCGTGGTACCGCCCCTGCCCCGCGAAGCAGTAATCGCAGCGCAGATTGCACGTGTGCGCGACGTGCAGGCACAACGCTTTTATATCGCGCGCTCCGTCCAGCCTGTCGTCCACCTGAAACGTCGCGTCCGGCGCGAAGAGTCTGCCGTCGAATTTCAGCTCCTCGATGTCGTCAAAAAGCTCGTCAACATCGCCCTGCGTCAGCTCCGGATACTTCGCCGCAAGTTTGACCGCAATCTCACTGCGCGGCAGGGCTTCATACAGCGTGATTGCGTCATACGCCACGTCGTCAACGGCGTGGACGCTCGCGCTTCCCGCGTCGATTATTATGTTTTGTCCCATTAATTTGTATGCGTGTATCATAGTTATATCCCCTGTAAATCAAACGCCGCGTTCACCGCGGCGTTGATTCGCTATTTGTTTTTGCTTTCGCATTTTTGGTTCGCCACGCCGTTTGATGTCTTGCAGGCCGACTGGCAGGAGGTCTGGCACTCGCCGCAGCCGCCGTCCTTCGCCGATTTGCAAAGGTCACGCGTGGCAATCGTCTTGATTCTCTTCATATAAACGCACCTCGTTTGCTTTGTAGTTTCTCGATTTT
>JAISJC010000003.1 GCA_031261745.1 Oscillospiraceae bacterium | reverse complement strand
ACGTACCGCGCGTTTGAGGCGGCCGACAACCTCTATATGTTCGGCCACACGCAGACGGGCGAGGACTACGGCAAGACGATTCTCGCCGCCGTGGACTTCGACAACGGACTCGCGACGCTGTACCACGCGAAAATCGGCAACAAATACACGAACCGCGAGGTCGGCTACGAGGTAAAATTCGGCATAATCGAGGTTGACGGCGTGGAGCCGCACGCGCTCATTCGCCACAGCTTTACGACGGATATGGTCGGCAAGGCCTACACGTGGAATTATTCCGGCGGCGAGCAGGGGATTACGAGTATGCACACGTATTCCTCGCCGTTCGGGCTGTCGTGGACGATTTTCCTCGCGAACCAGGAGGGCGGAATGATGTCCTCCGGACCGTGCAAGTACATCAAGCTGCGCGACAAGGAGGCGTACATTATGAGCTGGGTCGAGGAGACCGCCGGCGGCGGCCTCGGCACCGTTCTGCTGAACCTGCGCACAATGCACGACTGCGGCTTTATGTTCGGCGCGATGGGCGAGGACAAGCAAATCGGGCTTTCGACGCTCGGCGCGTACGGCCGCGCGGCGGGTCAGCTCGACGTGCTGAAATACTTCGAGCCGAAGAGCGAATAAGCGAAGCTAAACGAACGCCCCCGACTTCGTCGGGGGCGTTTTCAATAAGTTCTTATGCCGTCTCCCGCATCTCGCCGAAAGCACCGAGCCGCAGATTTACCTTTTGCCCCGTTTTGTGCGTGTTCCCGCACGACGTGAGTATCATTCGTTCAAGCGCGTCCGCGTCCTTAATGGCGAAGCCGGCGATATTACGAACACCGAAACCGTGCAGGACGGGCGCGACCGGCGTCGCCGGACCGACGAGCGTGACGACGGCGTTTTGCGATAATTCGAGGTAGCGCGGCAGCGTTTTCTCCGCGAGAGTGTAGCTCGATATAAACACATAGTCGCTCTCCGGCAGCAGATATTCCGCCGCCTGCTCCGGATAGTCGCCGTCCTTCGGGCTGAACTTCTCGATAATCCGCATATCGCAGACGGGTGCGAACAGCTGGTCAATATACGGGAAATGCCCGATTACGGTGACCGTTTTCCCCTTGATGTCGCGTTGCATCGTGATAAACGGGTCGGCGGCGCGATCCTCAACGCTCGCGCTGTCCGACACTTCAAGCCCCAGCCTGCGCAGCTTATCTTTCGTATTGTACCAGGCGTTTATCGCGGCGAGGCCGATACCGGCTTCCGTGTATTCCCACGATTTTATGCATTGCGCAAGCTCGCGCAGCGGCATTCCGACGTCCTTTTCCGGCATCATATTCGCCCGCCAGGTGTCCTCAAGCGTCCCCGCCATTCCAATGCTTTCGCCCGAACGCACGAGCGTGCGCGTCGCCCCGCAGATTATGCGGTCAACCGTCGCGTTCGGCGAAATGCCGTCAATCAGAGCGTCGTACAGTTCCCAAGACATAAGATTACCTCCATTTTTTCGTTTTAACCCGCTCCGCAGTTGCCGGAGCAGCCCGCGCAGTCCGACGGCGAGCAGCCGAAAGCCGCCGGCTCCGCGCTTTCGATGTGAAAATTGCAGTCGGCGAGCGAAAACACGCCGGTTTCGCCGCCGCTTGTCAGCGTGACCGCGTTTTCCGCGTAGTCAAAGCTGATTTTAATACCCTTCGTGAACTCCGCGTCGTCGTCAAGCGGGTGAACCGCAGCCGTCGGGCTGAAAAGCCGAAGCTCGCCCGCGCCCGTCTGGACGGCGACTTTGCTGTGTACAGTAATAAGCGCGGTGACGCGGCCGCGTTCGTCAAAAGCGAGCGAATTTTCGTCCGCACTCACGCCGACGGCCTCCGTGTCAAACGCCGTCACCGCGCCTATCGGGGTTTGAATTACCGTCGGCTCGTTCGGCTCAACCGATTGCAGCGCACCGGATTCGTAGAGCGAAAAACCGTGGCGCGCAGTAATCACACCGTACCGCGTCTCAACCTCCGCCGTCTCGCCGGGGAACAGCGTGACGCTCCGTATATCGCCGCTTTTGCAGAAGCAAACGCCCGACAAAATCGCGGTGAACCGCGTAAAACCGAGGTCGAAAGAGAACGGAATACCGAGCGCGCGCTCCTCCTCCTCGCTCCAAAAGCCGCTGATTTTTCCGTCGAGCGGGAAAAAGCGGTGCAGCTCCCCCGTGTCGTAGAACGTCACAAGCTCGGCGGGGAACTCGCCTATCGGCGTCTCAATCTCCGTCTGTTCGTTGAGCGCGACGGCCTTGACCATACCGTTTTTGTGGAACTCCACGGAGAATTTGCTCTTGCGCCGCATCGTCTCCGTGTACGCGGGGACAAGCTCGCCGACGTGCGTGACGAGCATATTCGGCTCGCGCAGGCGCACGCCGAGCAGTTCCCCCGCGGGGTAGCGCGAGTACGCGTCAACGCCCGCGAAAACGCCCGTGTTCAGCTGAATCGCGTCGTTTTCAAGCAGTAAAAAATTTTCCATCAGCAGCTCCTTTTCCGAATTACGGCGTAGACGTCCCCGTCCTTCGGGCGGGCGTCGATTTGGTAGTCGTCGTCGCCCTCAATCCACGGCGGAATGTGGCGGCAGACGAGGTGCAGCTCCGTAAACGGCGTGTTTTCAAGGAATTCGCGCATCGCTTTTTTCGACGAGACCTCAGGACATTCCGTCTGCAACAGCACCAAATCCAAATAATACACGCCGTCCGTGCCGGTCGGCGCGGGCTTTGCGTCGCGTATGATTTTCTCGCGCATTTGCGCCGTCTCGCCGACGGAAATAATCTCGGAAATCATATCGAACAGCACCGTGTCGTTCAGTTCGCCAATCTCGAAAATATGCAGTCCCGCGCGGTCAAACACCGTGAACGCAAGCCCCGACAGCGCGCCTCCCGCGAGAATTTCGCAGTCCTCAATAAGCGGCAGGAGCGCGCTCACGCGTTCCCGCAGCTCGTACGGCGCGGCGGGCGCAACCGGCGCGAAAGGTTCCTCGCGCTCAACGCGAAAACCGCCGTCGTCGCGCGCAAAGACGCTGAACGCGTTCGCCTCAAAGAATGGACAAAGCTCCGTGCCGTCGCGCGTAAATACCGCTATTTTCATACCGCACCTCCGTTTTGCCGCGTCGCTTCAAGATATTCCTCCTGCGCACGCTGCGCGCCGGCAGCCGAAATGCCCCAGTCGAACAGCCCGCTCGTCGTGCGAATGAGATTAAAAAAGTCGCAGTTACCCGTGCGCTCACCGATTCCGAGCAGCGTCGTATCCGCGTAGTCGCAGCCGTTTTTCAGCGCGGCAATCGTGTTCGGCAATGCCATTCCGAAGTCGTTGTGCGCGTGGAAGCCGAGTTCCGCGCCGTCGCCGAGGTACTGCCGCATCAGCGCGAACATCTCCCCGCATATAGTCGGGGTCGCCACGCCCACCGTGTCGGCGAGCCGGACGCGCGTAATACCGAGGTCATTCAGCGTCTGCGCCAGCGACAGCAGGAACGACGCGTCGGAGCGGAACGCGTCCTCAAACCCGACTGAAATCTTCAATCCGCTCGCTTGAAGCAGTCCGACGCAGGTGTAGAGCTGGTTGATTACCCACATCTTGTTCTTTTGCAGTTTGGAATAGATGTGAACGTACGAGACGGGGACGCTGATATGCACAATATCCGGTTCGCAGTCGATACAACTGCGAACGTCGTCCGTATTCAGGCGCGACCAGACCGCGATTTTCGCGTGACCGCGCCGCACAATAATTTGGCGAATCGTCTCGCGCTCGTACTCGCCGCCGGAGGGAACGCCGACTTCGAGTTGTTCAACGCCGCAATTTATGAGTATTTCGGCGATTTTGAGCTTTTGGTCCCGCGAAAAGGACACGTCGGGGGACTGCTCGCCGTCGCGCAGCGTCGTGTCAACAATATGCTTTCCCGGTTTCATACGCGGCACCCCCCTTTTTAATTTACCGTACCATTGCAAAAAATTCCTCGTCGCTTACGGCGCGGTTTTCCGCGATACTCCGCTCCTTCACCGAACTTAACAGGTCGGCGACCCGCTCCGGCGGCGCGGTGATTCCGCGTTCCGCGAGCTTCGCGCGGATTGACGACGCGCCGCTTTGCCGCCCAAGCGTTATTGTGCGCGACTGCCCGACGATTTCCGGCGGGAACGGCTCGTAGCACTTCGGCTGTTTCATAATCCCGTCAACGTGAATGCCCGATTCGACGGCGAATATTCGCGCGCCGATTATCGGCTTTGACGGCGAAAACGAGCGTCCCGTGATCGCCTCCGCCGCGCGGCGCATTTCGGGGAAATTCGGATAGCTTTTCCCGACACGGCGCACGCGCTCCAAACGCAGGAACATTATGACCTCCTCCGTGGCTGCGAAGCCGCCGATGCCTCCGAACGACGTCACGACGTCCGTCCCTCCGGCGGCGATCCACTCAATCGCGGTCGCCGTGGCGCAGCCGCCGCGGTTGGTCGGACACAGCTCGGCGTAATCGCGGAACATCTCCCGAAGCTGCCCGAACGCGTTCGCGTAATTGCCGAGCATAACGTCGTCGAGGCCGCGAATCCGAACCGCGCCCGCTCCGCCGTACCGCGTTAGCGTCTGCCGCTCGCGAATGTCGTTTATTAAAATTTCGGTGATTATGCCGTCGTGTGCGATGTCGGTCTCGGCGCGGCAGACGAAGCGGTCGAATTCGCGGTATTTCGCCGCGTCGCCGGCGTTTTTCAGCCGCAGGATATAATTCCCGCCCTCCGGCAGCCCGCCCATTGCGGCGTACGCGTATTCCGAGAGTTCAATCCGGTCCGCGCCGATCTCAACGAGGTTCCGCGCAAAGGCGCGAAGCTCCCCGCCCGACGGCGCAAACGCGTCCAGGCACGAGAGTGTCCTGTCCGTGATACGAATCATTTATTAAGCCCCTTTCAGTGTTTGCGCGCGCTCACCCGCCGCCGCGCGTATCGCCGTTTCGACCTGCTCATATGTGGCGACGGCGGCAATCCCCGCGTCTCTGAGCTTCTCCGCGGGCGAATCTCCGATTCGCAGTGCGAGAACGCCGTTGCAGTCCGCGACCGCCGCGAGTACCGCCGTCCACTTGCTCTCCTTGTCGCCGCAGTCCTCTTTGCCGTTGCAGTATTGGCTGACCTTGCGCTTTTCGATGAACCGCACGTCCGCGCCGTCGCTGTCGTAGACGTAAAACTCCTCCGCCTGACCGAAGTGCAGGTCGACGAGTACGCCGCTGCGCGTCGCGACGGCGAAGCGGCGCGTTTTGCTCTTTTGCGGCGCGGAGACCGCGCTCCGCAGCGTCGCCGAAATGTCGTTATCGAGCGTCCCCACCGCGTCCGCGCGGCACTGGCGGCAGGTTTTCATCTGTCTGATATTGATTTCGCAGTCGTCGCGCAACGCCGTGATTTCCTTGTTGTTCAGGCGTTCGAGGCCCTCGAAAGCGGAACCCTCAACGGGAATGTGCGGCATAATGTTGGTGACAAACGCGCCGAGTTCGCGCGCCATTTTTGTCACCTCAAAGATATGGCCGTCGTTCACGCCTTTCAGCGCGACGCAGTTGACCTTGCAGACAATCCCGTAATCCGCGAGCAGTTTTATCCCCGCGAGTTGATTTGCGAGCAGGATTGCGGCGGCGGCTTCGCCCGCGTAGCGCGTCCCCATATAGTCAACGTATTTGTAGATTTTCGCGCCGACGGCGACGTCAACGGCGTTGAGCGTAACGGTGACGTGCGTCACGCCGAGGCTTTTCAGCTCCGCCGCGTACAGCGGCAGCAGCAACCCGTTCGTGGAGATGCAGAACGTGACCTCCGAATCGTAAGCGCGTATCAGTTCCAGCGTCTTTTTAGTCTGCCCGAAGTTTGCGAGCGCGTCGCCGGGGCCGGCAATTCCGACGACCATCAGGTTTTTCAGCTTGCCCCTGTAATATACATACCGCTCGAACGCCGCCTGCGGCGACAGCACCTCGGACGCGACGCCCGGACGGCTCTCGTTCGGGCAGTCGAACCTGCGCACGCAGTAATTGCAGGAGATATTGCACTTCGGCGCGACAGGCAGGTGAATCCGCGCGTTCTCGCAGGCGCGGTCGCCGAAGCACGGGTGCGTCGCCGTGCGAATCTCCGCCGAGATGAGCGGCTTTTCCGCAGCGGCCGCTTTCGCGCCGCCGTGGTAAGCGTCGAAAAGCTCCGCGCGGTAAGTCGTCTCCGTGCGCGTAATCATCGCGTTCGCGGCCTGGTCGAGCAGGTTCAGCGAACCGTCAAAGCCGAGTGTGCGCACGCGCTGACCGCCGACAAAGTCGTGAATCGGGAACGCACAGCGAATCAGCGGAAGTCCGAGCTTTGCCGCGACGCGCCGCCCGTCGGACGAGCCGATCATCAGATTCACGCCGAGTTCCGAACAGTATTGCTCAATCGTCTCAAAGTCGCAGTCGTCGAGGACGCGGAAATCTTCCGTCATCTGCAAATCCGCGCACGCGCGTATCTCCGGTTCGAGCGTCCGCAGCTCGCGGCAGACGGAACCCGTCGCTGCGAGGACGGGGACAATGCCGTTCTCACAGCACAGGCGAACCGTCGCCTTTACGAAATCCGGGTCGCCGAACACGGCTGCGCGCGCCGCCGCCGTGTATTTGTGCGCGTCCACCATCGCGTCGAGGTACCGCCCGCGCTCCCTGAGCAGCTCGTCGGTTACGACGCCGCCCTGCTCGCACAGCACTTCAATCAGCGCGTCAATTGAGCGCACGCCGCACGGCAGCGGCAGGCGCGTGTACGGCACGCCGAAGGTCTCGTTCAGGTACACGGCGGGCGAGTCCTCGCCGCGAATAAATTCGGAGAACTCAATCGTGAGCTTCGCGCCCGCCATTTTTCCGACGTCCTCAATTGACGTGCCGCCGGTTTTCAGCCGCTCGTACTTCGTCGCGGTCACGCCGTCGAGGTTCTCCGACAGGTCCGGCAGCAAAATCGCGTCAATGCCCATTTCGAGCAGGAATTTTTTCAGCCAACGCGTGTCGGCGGGGGAAATCATCGGCAGGACGATATTGATTTTGCCGTTCGGCGTCGCGTCGTGCGGAGCCTGTTCCGTTACGGCGCGCAGGGCGCGGAAAAATCCCTCGTTCTGCGTCCCCGCGTAGCCCGCGGAGGACACGTCGATGATTTTTACGCCGCTGTCCGCGTTCTGCTCGTGAAACTTCGCGATAATCGCCGCCGTGTCCTCGCCTATCGTCTCCGCAAGGCAGGTCGTACACACGCCGATTACCTCCGGGTGATAGAGCGCGATCAGGTTCGCGAGACCTTTGAGCAGGTTCGCCTCGCCGCCGAACACGGTGCCCTGCTCCGTGAGCGACGAGGACGCGACGTCTATCGGCTCGTTGTAGTGCGTCGCCATATGGCGGCGGATATACGTCGCGCAGCCCTGCGAGCCGTGCAGAATCGTCATACAGCCGCGCACGCCGTAAAGCGCGGAGACTGCGCCCATCGGCATACACATCTTACAGGGGTTGACGTTCAAACTTACGATATTCGTACTCATACCGCCGCCTCCTTTCCGAGGTACTGCCACACGGGGCTGTTGATTGACATATTGATTTCCTTAATGAAATTCTCGATTCCCGCGAAGCCCGCGAGCGGGTGCCGCCGCTCGTGATTGTGGTCGCAGAACGCGACGCCGAGCTTGTAGGCGAGCGGACGCTCCTTTACGCCGCCGACGAGGATATCCGCGCCTTTTTCGAGCATAAACTGCTCCAATTCCGCGGGATTCGCGTCGTCGAGTACGATTGTGTCGCCGTCCACGAGCGATTCTATTACCGCGTATTCGTCCTTTTTTCCCGTCTGCGTGCCGACGACGACGGTCTTAATCCCAAGCTCGTTGAACTGACGAATCAGCGAAATCGCCTTGAAACCTCCGCCGACGAAGATTGCGGCCTTTTTTCCCGCGAGGCGCGGCTTGTATTTCTCGATTACCGGCATAACTTTCGCCGTCTGTGCCGCCGCGAACTCACGCGCACGGGCGGGAATCCCGTCGTCGCAAGCTCCCGCGGCATATAATGCGTCGGCGACGCGGATAATCGACGCGGACGTGTCCTCAACGCCGAAGAAGCTGACCTTGACGTACGGAATGCCCAGCTCCTCGTCCATACACTCCGCGAGGTACGCGGAGGACCCGGCGCACTGCACGATATTCAGCGTCGCCGACGGAGCCTGCGTCAAGCTCTCGTAAGACGCGTCGCCCGTAATTGTGGAGATGACGGGGATTCCCAAATCCTCAAAGTACCGCTTGATTATCCACATCTCGCCCGCGAGGTTGTAGTCGCCGAGAATGTTGATGCCGAAACGCTTCTTCTGCTCCCTGTGCGGGCGCATAACTTCAAGAATCGCGTTGCACGCCATCTGATAGCCGAGGGACTTCGTACCCGAAAATCCGGGGGCTTTCACGGGGATAACGCGAATCCCGTACTTCGCCTCGGCGGCGCGGCAAACCGCGTCCACGTCGTCGCCGATTACGCCGACAATGCAGGTCGCGTAGATGAAAATCAGCTTCGGCGCGGGATTCGCTTTTTCCATCAGTTCGTCGATTGCCGCGGTCAGCTTCACCGCGCCGCCGAAAACAATATCCGTCTCGCGCAGGTCCGTCGAATAGCTGTTGCGGTAAAGTTCGCTGCCTGAGGACAGACTGCCGCGAATGTCCCAGGTATAGCTCGCGCAGCCGATTGGTCCGTGGACTATGTGGTACGCGTCGGTAATCGGGTTGAGTACCACGCGCGCGCCGCAATACACGCACGCGCGCTGGCTCACCGCGCCGGAAACGCTCTCTTTTTCGCAGCTGATGCCCTTTCGCTGTTTTGAGGATATGGACGTCGCGCGCTCCTCCAATATGTTTGTCGTCGTCACAGCCATTTTTACCGCCCGCCTTTCCGAAAGTTGTGTTTTACATTACGATTTCTAAGTCCTCGTCCGCCGCGTCGCGGTCCTGTCTGTCCATCAGCGCGTCGCAGATTTTCTCGACCATACGAATCGCGCCCGCGTAACCGACAACCGGCATCAGCGGTCCCGCGTAACGGTCGAGGACGGGGAAACCCGCGCGGATAAACGGAATGTCCTCCGCTTTCGCGATCTGCTTGCCGTAGGTCGAGCCGATCAGCAGCTCCACGGGTTCGTTTTTAATCCACTGGTGCAGCTCAAACAGGTCCGCGTTCGCCTTGACGGTGCAGCCCTCGACGTTGTACTTCTCCAAAAGCGCGTTTACGCGCCGCGTGAATTCGTCCTTCGGCGTGCCGGTGATGACGTATTTCGGGACAATGCCAAGCTCTAAACACAGCGAGGTCAGTCCGATTACCACGTCGGGGTCGCCGAAGATTGCCGCCTTTTTGCCGTGCGTGTACGGGTGCGAGTCGAGCAGCAAATCCACGAGCTGTCCGCGCTGTTCTTCAAGCTCCTCCGGAACCTCTTTTTTGGAGAATTTCTGCAACGCCATCACATACGCATCGGTGTACGCGATTCCGACGGGCATCGGCAGAAGCGTATGCGGAACCTTCCACTTCTTTTGCAGCAGCTCCGCCGGTTCGCCGCTCGTAATCTCGCCGAGGGCTATCAGCTGTTCCGTGTCGCCGAGGGACGCGATTTCGGGGAGCGTCGTGCCGCCGCCCGTAAAATACTCGTACTTACCCGTCATCGGCGCGTCGAGTACGCCGCTCTGGTCGGGGAACATTACATACGGCACGCCCATCAGCGTCGCGATACGTTTGAGTTCGCGAATGTCGCCGGGATTGACCCAGCCGGGGAATATTGCCGCCTTGCCGTTCGGCGTCCCCGTCTTTTTCGTGAGGTAGTTCATAAAGCCCATCATCATATTGAAAAAACCGTTGATGTGCGACCCGACGTAACTCGGCGTGTTGCAGTGAACGACCGTTTTTCCCTCCGGCAGATCCATATCCATTATGTAGGAGGTCAAATCGTCGCCGATAGTCTCCGAGAGGCAGGTGGTGTGTACGGCGATGATGTCGGGGTCGTACATATCGAACACATTTTTGACCGCCGTGTTGATGTTGCTTCTGCCGCCGAAAACGGACGCGCCCTCGGTGAACGAGCTTGACGACGCGACGGCGGGTTCCTTAAAGTGGCGGCTGAGAACCGTTCTGTGGTACGAGCAGCACCCCTGCGAGCCGTGCGAATGCGGCATACAGTTCGCGACGCCGAGCGCGGCGTACATCGCGCCGACGGGCTGGCACGTCTTGCACGGATTCACGCGCAGGGCGGTGCGCTCCATAACATTGGACGTCGTTAAATCAAGCATAGTTTAACCTCCTATCGTGCCGACGAGCATCGGCTCGTTTTTCCACGGCGGCGACACGAACGACCACGCGTTTGTGTACAACGCCATTGTCACGTCGCGCCCGAAGTTCACGGCCCCGCGGAAGCCCGCGTACGGTCCGGAGTAGTCGTAAGAGTGCATCTGGCGCGAGGTCACGCCCGCCTTTTGAATCGAATATTTGTCCTTGATACCGGAGAAGAAAATATCCGGTTTCATCGTGCGGATTAATTCGTCCGTCTCGAAGTGGTTGTAGTCGTCCACGACGATGTTGCCGGGGTTCATCTCCGGAATCATTCCGTCGTAGCTGTCAACGTCCAGTTCCGCGCCGAGGGCTTCAAGCTCCGCTTCGGAATACCGCTCGCGGTACAGCGCGAGGTCGCGCTCTACGGTGATTGTCTCGATATTCTTGTTGTCCGCGTCCTCTTTGATGAACGGGATAATTTCGCGCCCCTCGTAGTCGTCGCGGTGGGCGAATTCGTAGCCCGCGATAATCGTCTCAATCCCGAAGTCGCGCAGCAGCACCTGATAGTGGTGCGAGCGCGAGCCGCCGGAGAAGATACCCGCAGTCTTGCCCGTCAGGCGTGACTTGTAATACTCAATGTCGTCGTAAATCAAGGATAATTCGTCGGTGATGACCTCCTCGACGCGCCGCGTCAGTTCCGCGTCATTGAAGTATTTCGCGATGTCGCGCAGCGACTTGCACGTCGCGCCGACGCCGATAAAGTTGACTTTCAGCCAGTCAATGCCGTACTTGGTTTTCATCATCTCGGCGATATAGTTGATTGAGCGGTGGCACATCACGAGGTTCAGCCCCGCAAGGTGCGCGTTTTTCAGCGCGCCGTAAGAGCCGTCGCCCGTGAACATTGAGACGACCTCGATTCCGCAGCGTTTGAGAATCCGCTCCTGCTCCCAGCCGTCGCCGCCGATGTTATACTCGCCGAGTACGTTGACGGAGAATTTCTTCGCCGGTGCCTTGTCGCCCGTTCCGATGACGTATCGCATAAGTCCGTTATTCGCGATGTGGTGTCCCGCGGACTGCGAAACGCCCTTGTAACCCTCGCACGAGTAGCCGATAGCCTTGATTCCGTACTTCTCCTCCGTGCGGCGGGCGACCGCCTGAACGTCGTCGCCGATCAGCCCGATGGGGCAGGTCGAGCAAATCATAATACACGCGGGACTGAACAGCGCGACGGCTTCCTCAATCGCCTTTTCGAGCTTTTTTTCGCCGCCGAACACGATATCCGGTTCCTGCATATCCGTTGAAAAGCAGTACGGCACGAAGTTCTTGCCGCCGGAATCCTCGTCCGCCCGCGCCTTGTTGCGGCGCGTCCCCCAGCTGTAAAAACCGCAGCCGACGGGTCCGTGGGTGATGACGCAGACGTCTTTGAGCGGTCCGACGACGACGCCTTTCGCGCCGGCGTAGCAGCAGCCGCGCGCCGTCATAACGCCGGGGATTGCGCGCGTGTTCGCGGCTATGCTCTGCGCCTCGTCGAGGTCTTCGAGCTGTAAAATGTGGTCCTTGCGGTTTTTATAGACCTTTGCCGAATATTTATCAATGAGTTTGTTCTTCTCGTTCATTCAAATCACCTCTCAATACGCTTCGGAGGTCGCTTCGCCGCTCCGAACCGTGTACGCTTCGAGTATCGGCAGGACGAAAATCCGTCCGTCGCCGGGGTTGCCCGTCCGGTTCGCTTCAATCACGATGTCAACCGCCTTTCGCACCTCGCCGTCCTGCACAATCAGCGTGAAGAACCGCTTCGCTATCAGGCGCGTCGCCTCGGTCAAATGCTCTCCGATGTCGTTGAGCGGCAGCTCACCCGCCGCGAGGACGGTGTTCAGCAGCTCCGCGTCAACGCTCTTTTTGCCGCGCCCAAGGCACTTTCGGCAGGTGAACGCGGGGAACCCGCCCTCCGCGAGCGCGAGCTTCGTCGCGTTGACCTTGTTCGCGCGGATAAAACACATTATTTCTTTCATACGCGGCACCTACAAGCCTTCCGTGCCGCTGCTTATCGTGTACGCGGACTCGACCGGTGTGACGAAAATACGCCCGTCGCCGAAGGTTCCCGTTCCCGTTTTCGCGGTGCGGATAATCAGCTTCACGAGGTCGTCCTTGTCCTCGTCGCGGACGACGATCATCAGCATTTCTTTCGGGATTTCGTCGTAATGCACCTCACCGACGGTGATTCCCTTTTGCTTGCCGCGCCCGTAAACGTCCATTTTCGTGACCGCGGGGAAGCCCGCCGCCGCCAGCTCCGACATTACGATTCCGACCTTTTCGGGGCGGACTATCGCTCTTACAAGTAACATTCTCGTACCCTCCCTTAATCCATAATCCCGTGTTCCATAAGTATGGCTTCAAGTCTGTCGATGCTCATCGGCTTCGGCACGACGAACATATCGTTGCCGTCGATTTTCTGCGCCAGCGTCCGGTACTGGTCCGCCTGCGGAACCTCCGGGCTGAACTCGATTACCGTCTGTTTGTGGATTTCGGCGCGCTGCACGTCGTTGTCACGCGGGACGAAGTGAATCATCTGCGTGCCGATTTCTTTCGCAACCGCCTGCACGAGGTCCGCCTCGCCGTCCACGTTTCTCGAATTGCAGATGAGTCCGCCGAGGCGGACGCCGCCCGTGTTCGCGTACTTTGAAATGCCCTTTGAGATGTTGTTCGCGGCGTACAGTGCCATCATCTCGCCCGAACAGACGATGTAAATCTCCTGTGCCTTGCCCTCGCGGATAGGCATCGCGAAGCCGCCGCACACGACGTCGCCGAGGACGTCGTAGAACACATAGTCGAGGTCCTCCTCGTACGCGCCGAGCCGTTCGAGCAGATTTATCGAGGTGATGATTCCGCGCCCCGCGCAGCCGACGCCGGGTTCGGGTCCGCCCGATTCCACGCCGCGTATTCCCGCATATCCGGTTTTCAGCACGGTTTCGAGTTCGATGTCCTCGCCCTCCTCGCGCAGCGTGTCGAGGACGGTTTTCTGCGCCAGACCGCCGAGGACGAGCCGCGTCGAGTCCGCTTTGGGGTCACACCCCACAATCATAATTTTTTTGCCCATCTCACCGAGACCCGCCGTGAGATTCTGCGTCGTCGTGGACTTGCCGATGCCGCCTTTTCCGTAAATTGCAACCTGTCGCATAACCTTACCTCCTGTTTTTGAGTAACAAAAAAGGCGGCCTTCACGCAATTTCAGCGTGAAAACCACCCCGTTGTGGATATGGCGCGTGAGCCGCCTTTTTTGTTGTTGATGTAAGTATACGACGCGGCGCGGGCATTTACAATACACCGGATTGTTGAAAAAACCGAAAAATCAGACCGCGAGTTGTACGAATATCACATAAAGCGGTCTCTGCCCGAATGTTTAATATTTGTAAATTCCGCCGCCTATGAACTCGCGAATCATCGAAACCGGCGGGACGAGCGACGTGTCGAAGTCGGCGTACGCGTCGAGGGACGCGAGCAGGTCCGTCAGCTCGTCGTACCGCTCCGCGCCCTGCGGAGCCTTGGCGAAAACCTCCCTTGCGAGGTCGCGCATCGCGGGAATCTCGTACCCGATTGCCGTGTCAAGCTGCAAATCGGCGGAATCCTTGAACGGCGAAATGTACGCCTTTTCCCCGCGGCGCACGTTTGCCCACATAGCGAGCGTCACGGACGCGTCGGATGCGCGGAACAAATCATCGCGGATGGCGCGGCGGACAAGGCGCGTCCACGTCCCCTTGAATACGAGTTTGCCGTCGAGTAACGTGTCGCTCCGCGCGCTTATGTAGAGCTTGAACGCGTCTGGGTGCCGCCCCGTTATGCGCGTGTTCAGCGCGTGAATCCCCTCAAAAATCGCGATTTCGTCAGAGTTCAGGCACATCGGCTCCGCACGCGCGGCGACGCGCCGTTGCAGCGAGAACGAGAAATGCGGAATATGGATTTCGCACTGCGTTTCCAGCCCGTCGAAGTGCGTGTTCAGCAGCGGCCAGTCGATACAGTCCGGCGACTCAAAGTCGGGGTCGCCCTCAGGCGTGCGCGGCATTCCGTATGTTTTCGGCGAAATGAAATAGTCGTCGAGCGAGACGTTATGCGCGTTGATTCCGAGGACTTTCAGCGCGTCATCTATGCGCTTCGCCGTCGTCGTCTTGCCGGAGCCGGACGGTCCCGAAAGCAGCACGAGCGGACTTTTCCTGATGTTGTCAGCGATTGAAACCGCCGCCTTGTGAATCTTCGCGGCGTACTCCGCCTCGCACTCCTCGACGTAACCCTCCGCGTCGGAGCGGATTCGCTCGTTTATGTACCCTAAATCAAGTGCCATTGTATAAACCCCCTAAAAATTCGCGGATTTCAAGTTTCCTGTCTATAATATCCCCAATGCGCTCGATATATTCATACGGGTATTTGGGGTTGAACAGCCGTTTTATGCGCCCCGTCGGCGCAATCAGCTTATTGACGCCGCCGCCGAGGGCGAGGACGGGGCGAAGCTCGTCCATCATAATGATGTTGTAGAGGTTTTCGCCGTCGGGCTTTGTCCAGCCCGTGTTCTCGAAGCCGCCGGAGGTAAATTTCTGCCGGTACAGATAATACGGCGCGTAGCCGCTCTCACGCAATGCGCCGTAAGCGAAATTCAGCATCTCCGACACAAGCCCGCCCTGTATGTCCGCGCCCGCGAGCGTGAGGTTCGAGCCGCGCTTCAAGGACAGCGTGTGAACCGTGATATTCTCCGGCGTGAGCGCGATTACGCGCTCCAACGAATCCCGAAAACCCGCCGAATCGTCGTCCGTCAGCCCCGCGATCAGGTCCATATTTATCACGTCAAAACCCGCCGCGCGCGCCAGCTCCATTGCGCGGTACGTGTCCTCCGTCGTGTGGTTGCGCCCGATGGCGCGCAGAACGCCGTCCCGCATCGTCTGCGGATTCACGGAAACGCGCGTCACACCGCGGGCTTTCATCGCGGCGAGCTTTTCTGCGGTAATCGTGTCGGGGCGTCCCGCCTCCACCGTGAACTCGCGGTTGCGCGAGAGGTCGAACGCGGCGTTTAGGTGCGCCAGCACCGCGTCGAGCTGTTCCGCCGAAAGCGTCGTCGGCGTTCCGCCGCCGATATATACCGCGACGATTTCCGCACCCGTGCCGTCCAGCGCGGCGGCAAGCGCGTCAATCTCGCGGTGCAGCGCGTCGAGGAACGGCGGCAAAAGCGCGAGGGACTTTTCCACGCTCTGCGAGACGAAGGAGCAGTACGCGCATCGCGTCGGGCAGAACGGAATGCCGAGGTACAGCGCAATCGCCTGCGGCGCAAGCGTCTTTCGCGCGTCCAATTCCGCGATTGCCGCTCCGCGGGCGAGCGCGGCGCGCTCCGCCGTCACGTAATAAATGCGTTTCAACCGCTTTTCCGCCTCGTCGAGCGTCACACCCTCACGCACACGCCGAGTAATCAGCGTGGACGGGCGAATGCCCGTAGTCGCGCCCCACGGCAGTTCCCGCCGCGTCGCCTTTGCGGCGGCGCGATAGAACGCGAGCTTGATAATCCGCTGCAAATCGCGGTCGCGCGCCAAACCGTTACCTTGTTCCGGTAAACGCGTCTGCGCCGCACCGAAATGACGCTCTCCGTTATATGCCAGCCGCGCCGTGGCTCTCGCGGAGCCGTCACCCTCGAACAGCCTGATTACCGCACCGTTTTCGCCGCGCGGAATCGCGTCCTCGGTGAATTCCGGACGTTCGCCGTCGAGCGTTTGGAGCAGAATCTGCTCCGCCGCGTACCTGTATGAATGCCCGATCAGGCGGATTTTCATTGATTCGGGAAGTCGCCGTTGGCGTGGCGAATGTAGTAGTTGAAGTGGCGTTCGTTCTCCAAGGTCGTACTCTCCGCGTGACCGGGATAGACCTCGTAGTCGCCGGGGAGCGCGGCGAGCCGCCGCAGGCTCGCCTCCATCATATCCATATCGCCGCCGACGTCCGTGCGGCCGCACGAGCCGGCGAACAGCGTGTCCCCCGTGAACAGCGCGCGGGTTTCGCCGTCGATAATCAGCAGGGTGACGCAGCCCATCGTGTGTCCCGGTGTCTCGATGACGTGGAATTCGAGCCGCCCCGCCGCGACCGTGTCGCCCTCGGCGTAGGTGCGGAGATTCGGCGTCGCGTCGAGCTTACCGGACAGCCGTCCGGTTCCGCCGAGTTCCGCCGCGTGGATATAGACCGGCGCGCCGGTCTGCGCCTGAACCTCTTCAAGCGCGCCGATGTGGTCGAAATGCCCGTGCGTGATGAGGATTGCGACGGGCGTGAGGCGGTTCGACTCGATATAGTCGAGGATTGTGTTCGACTCGTCGCCGGGGTCGATTATCGCGCATTGCAGGGTTTTTTCGTCCGAAATGACGTAGCAGTTGGATTCCAGATACCCGACAGGCAGGGTTTTAATGTTCATTTTACGCACCTACCAATTCGTTTGTTATTTCCGCGTAGCGCACCGCGTCGTCGAGCGGCAGACCGGCCATAAGCACCGCCTGACCGTACAGCAGCTCCGCGAAGAGAGCGGCGCGCGCCTTATCCGCTTCAAACGCGGCTTTGAGTTTGTTGAAAACCTCGTGGCCGTCGTTCAGCTCTAAAACGCGCTCGGCCTTGACCTCGCCCATCACGTCCGTGACCTGGCGCGTCGCGGCGAAATACCGCTCCATTTCGAGCGTCACGCCGCCCTGCGTCGTGAGGCAGACGGCCGCGGACACGAGTTTTTTTGAGATTTTAGCCGCCGCGATTTTCCCGCCGAGGGACTCGACGATGAAATCGAGCAGCGGCTTGTTCGCCTCCTCGGCGACCTCCGCGTCGCGCGTTTCCTCGTCGGACAACAGACCCAAATCGTCGCTCGTTACCGAGCGGAATTCCTTCTCGTCGTACAAGCCGATCTGTCGCGCGACGAATTCGTCAATCTCGTCCGTCAGGTACAGCACGTCGAACCCGCGCTTGCGCAAAAGCTCCGCCTGCGGCAGCTTTTCGAGCGCGGCGAGGCTTGCGCCGCAGGCGTAGTAGATGTATTTCTGCTCCTCCGGCATCGCCGCGACATACTCCGCCGCGGTTATCAGCTTCTCGGACTTCGCGGAGTAGAACAGCAGTAAATCTTTGAGGTTGTCCTTGTTCACACCGTAGTCGGCGAGCAACCCGTATTTGAGCTGGATCCCGAACGCGCGGAAAAAACCGGCATATCCGTCGCGGTCTGCGGACAGCAGGCGTTCAAGCTCCGTGCGAATCTTTTTTTCGAGGTTCGCCGCGATTGTTTTCAGCTGGCGGTCGTGTTGGAGCGTCTCGCGCGAGATATTCAGCGACAAATCCGCCGAATCCACGACGCCGCGCACAAATCGGAAGTGTTCCGGCAGCAGCGACGCGCACTTTTCCATTATCAGCACGCCCGACGAGTACAGCCGCAGACCCGGCTCGTACTCGCGCGTGAAGTAGTCGTACGGCGCGGTGCTCGGCACGAACAGCAACGCCTTATAGCTGACCGCCGCGCCCTCGGCCGCGACGCGGATTATCGCCGCCGCGTCCTCCTCCGCGCCGAACTGGTCGCGGAAAAATTCGTTGAGCTGCTCGTCCGTGACCTCGCTCTTCGCGCGCTGCCAAACCGGGACGCGGGAATTGATGACCTCCGTCTCGGTGTAGTCCTCCCACTTCGTCTCCGTGTGTTCGTGGTCGTCGTGCTTGTGCGTTTCCTCGACGCGGCGGGACTTTGTGACGGCGGTCACAATCGGGTGCGTGATGTAGTCGGAATACTTTTTCACGAGGTCGTGGATTGTGTATTCCTCCAAATATTCGCTGAAATTGTCGTCCTCCGTGTCGTCGCGCAGATACAGAACCACGTCCGTTCCGACGGTTTCCCGCTCCGCAGGCGCAATCGTGTACCCGTCGGACCCCGCGGATTCCCAGAGGTTCGCCGCGTCCGCGCCGTATGCGCGGGAGAGGACGGTTACGCGCTTCGCGACCATAAACGCGGAGTAAAAGCCGACGCCGAACTGACCGATTATGTCCACATCGTCGGGCGCGTCCGCGTGTTCCTGCTTGAATTTCAGCGAGCCGGAGCGCGCGATGACGCCGAGGTTGTTTTCCAAATCCTCAGCCGTCATTCCGACGCCGTTGTCCGTGATTGTCAGCGTCCGCGCGTCCTTGTCCGCCGTAATTTCAATTCTGAAATCGTCTGCGGTCAGACCCACCTTGTCGTCCGTGAGCGATATGTAGCGGAGCTTGTCGAGCGCGTCGGACGCGTTTGATATCAGCTCGCGCAGGAAAATCTCGCGGTGCGTGTAGATTGACCCGATCATCAGGTCAAGCAGACGCTTGGATTCCGATTTGAATTGCTTTTTTGCCATTTTGAAAATGTCCTCCTTGAATTACGTTTTCATCTGTTTGCGGCGCGCGAGGTTGATTGTCCCCTCGTGCATTTCATTGATGTTTTGCAGGGATTTGCCGAGGCCGTAGGCGACGCACAGCTCCGCGTCGTCGGCGACACGCGTCGGGATATTCGTGCGGCTCTCGATTAATTTGTCGAAGCCCCAGAGCATACTTCCGCCGCCCGTCAGGACGATTCCGTTCTGGCTCACGTCCGCGACAAGCTCCGGCGGCGTGTTCTCCAAAACGTGGTGGATTGTCTCGATAATGCGCTCCGACAGCTCCTCGAACGCCTCCAAAATCTCCGTGGTGTTTATCGAAACGACGCTCGGAAGTCCCGTCATCAGATTCCGTCCCTTTACGTCCACGGTCGTCGTTTCGGGGCGCGGGAACACGCAGCCGACGGATTTTTTCACCTCGTCCGCCGTCGCGTCGCCGATCAGGACGTTGTGGCGGCGTTTGATGTACTTTATCAGCTCGTCGTCGAACGCCTCGCCGCCCGCCTTGATGCTCTCGCTCTCTACGACGCCGCCGAGGGACAGCACCGCGACGTCCGTCGTGCCGCCGCCGCAGTCCACGACCATCTGGCCGTCGGCCTTGTTGATTTCCAGTCCCGCGCCGATCGCGGCGGCTAGCGGGGCCTCCATTAAGTATACGCGCCGCGCTCCGGCGGCGATTCCCGCGTCAATCACGGCGCGCTCCTCTACCTCCGTAATGCCCGACGGCACGGAGATTATCACGCGCGGCTTGAACAGCGCGAACGAAACCGCCTTGCGGACAAGCTCACGCAGCATTCGCTCCGTCATATCGTAGTCGGAGATTGCGCCGTCGCGCAGCGGGCGGATTGCCGCGATGTTCCCCGGCGTGCGCCCAAGCATTCGCTGCGCCGCAAGGCCGACGTTCAGCAGGCGGCCCGTGTTCTTGTCCATTGCGACGACGCTTGGCTCGCGCAGAATCACGCCCTTGCCGCGCGTCGCGACAAGCACCGTCGTCGTGCCGAGGTCAATCCCTATATCGCGTCCTAAAATCATATTTTACACCTCAACCCAATTATATCCATTATTCCGCCATTGCAAACGCGGCGCAGACGACGCTCTCGGCTCCGCCGAGGAGGAGCGTTTTCGCGCATTCGGCGAACGTGGAACCTGTCGTCAGTACGTCGTCAATCAGCAGAAACCGCCGGTTTTCTATCCCCGCGAGGGCCTCGTACGCGTCCGCGACGTTCGTTTTCCGCGCATCGGCTCCGCCGTCAAGCGACGAATTCGCCGCCGTGTTTTTCACCTTACGCAGGCTCGGCATTACGGGAACATTCAGCCGCTGCCCGACGGCCTCCGCGAGCAGCCGCGCCTGGTCGTAGCCGCGCTCGCGCAATCGCTTCGCCGAGAGCGGCGCGTAGGTGACGACGTCGAATTTGCCCTGCAAACGCGCGTTCACGGCCTCGGCGAGCAGCTCACCGAAAACGTCCGCCAGCCAACGCTGACCCGAAAACTTGTACCGCAGAAACGCGTCGCGCACCGCTCCGTCGTACGCAACGGCGCAGACGGCTCCCTCCGAAAAATCGACCTTTTTCGCATCCGCAGCGTAGCGCAGTTCCCGCCGGCAGTCCGCGCATATCTCCTCGCGCTCCGCCTTGATGATTTTGCCGCAGAGTACGCACTTCGGCGGGAAAAAGGCGTTGATAATTTTCGTAAAAACCCGCGTCACCCGTCAAGCCCCGCGCGCAGCCGCGCTCGCAACCCCGAATACCGCTTCGCGCGCTTGTCGTTCTGCACCATCGTCTCAAAGACGTCGGCGTCGCCGACGACAATCAGCAGCTCCCGCGCGCGCGTAACCGCCGTGTACAGCACCGCGCGCGTCGCGAGGCGCGGCATTCCGGGCGGAAGCGCGAGGATCACGGCGCGGTATTCGCTGCCCTGCGACTTGTGAACCGTCACGGCGTAGGCGGGTTCGAGGTCAATCATCTGCTCAAACAGGTACTCAACAATTTTATCGTCGTAGTCCACGGTGAGCGTTTCCTGCGCGAGGTCAATCTTCGCAATCACGCCGAGGTCGCCGTTGTAGACGCCGGTTCCGGCTCCGCCGGACTTGGTCGTGTACATTATATCATAGTCATTGCGAATTTGCATCACTTTATCGCCCTCGCGGAAAATCACGCCGCCGAACTCGCGTTCGCGCTTCGCGCCCGCGGGATTCAGCTTCTCCTGCAACCTCAAATTCAGCGCGGCGGTCCCCGCGTCGCCCCTGCGTGACGGCGTTAACACCTGGATTTGCGCGGCGGGAATGCCCATATTTTTCGGCAGACGCTCCGCAATCAGCTCCGCAACCGTGTCCGCAATCGCCTGCGGCGCGGCGCGCTTCATAAAGAACATATCGCCCGTTTTTTCGGTGATATCCGGCATATCGCCCGTGTTTACGGCGTGCGCCGCGCGGATAATCGCGGACTGCTTCGCCTGGCGGAAAATCTCCGTCAGCTCGACGACCGGTACCGCGCCGCTGCGGATAATATCCGCGAATACGTTGCCCGGACCGACGCTTGGAAGCTGATTCGCGTCGCCGACGAGGACGAGGCGGCATTCCGGCGGCATCGCCTGCAACAGCGCACAGGTGAGCGGCAGATCCATCATCGACGTCTCGTCCACAATCACAGCGTCGGCGCGCAGCGGATTGGTCTCGTCGCGGTCGAAAACGAGGTCGCCGTTCTCGTCAATGCCCGCGCCGAGTGCGCGGTGAACCGTCATCGCGTCGTCGCGGCCGGACAGCTCGCCCATCCGCTTCGCGGCGCGACCCGTCGGCGCGCAGAGCAATGTTTTCAGGTCAAGTCTGTCGAAGAGTTCCAGAATACCGCGCACGGACGTGGTTTTTCCCGTGCCGGGTCCGCCCGTCAGCACCATAACGCGGTGATTCGCCGCGAGGCGCACGGCGTCGCGCTGCGCCTCGGCGTATTTTACGTTCAGCTTCGATTCAATCTCGTTAAAAAGCCGCTCCGCGTCCGCGTCGCCGCCGATTTTGTTCGTCGCCGCCATTTGCAGCAGACGCGCGGCGACATACGTCTCCGCGTCCCGCAGCTCCCGCAGGTAACACGCGTCAAGACCGCCGATGCTCTCGCGGACGACGTCGCCGTCCTCGGAGAGGATTTCGAGTGCTTCCACGAGCGCGTCCTCTCCGGAACCGACGAGCTGGTTCGTCGCGTCGATGAGCTTGTCCGTCGGGATAAAAACGTGACCGTTATTCAAATTATGCCGCATTTCAAACACGATCGCGGCCTCTAACCTTTCCGGACAATCGGCCTCAAACCCCAACGCCTCCGCCATCCTGTCGGCTTCCAAAAACGCCGCGCCGTAAGCGGACTGCGTCATAATATACGGATTCTCGCGCACCGCGTCGGCGGCGGATTCGCCGAGAACCTTGTAGAGGTTCATCGCGACGAGCGGCGTAATGCCGTAGTCGGCGAGCAACTCGATAAGCATTCGCACGCCGGCCTTTCGGCGGAACTCCACAGACATATCGCGCGCGGCGGAGCGGGTGATGCCGCGCACCTCCGCGAGCCGCTCCGGTGAGGCTTCAATCACGTTCAGGGCGTTTTCGCCGAATTTTTCGACGATTTCGCGCGCCTTGCCGGGGCCGATGCCCTTTATCACGCCGGACGCGAGGTAGCGGAAGATTGAATCCGTGCCGGCGGGCGCGGTACGCGTGAACGTCTCGGTCTTGAACTGCTGACCGTATTTCGCGTTCGCGATCCACTGCCCCGTGAGTTCCAGCGTCTCCCCAGGGTAGACGTCCGGCAGGGTGCCGACGGCGGTAAAGGACTCGCCGTCGGATACAGCGTCGAGCTTTACGACGCTGTATCCGTTCTCCTCATTGCGAAACACGACAGCGGACAGAATGCCGCGGATTACGTCGTTTGCCAAACCTTTTCACCACCAATAAGCTCATTAGTACCTAAAACTACATTCTTGTTGTCTCTCGCGAGCAGCTCCGCGATTTTCACGCCTTCGGGCGCGAGACCGCAGTCCTCGATTACGATTCTTGTGCCGGGCGCGGCGTCGCCGAGAAAATGCGCGAGGCTGTTTACGGTCTGTTCCAGCCCCTCGCCGCTGCCTGAAACGGCGATTACCGTATAAATCGCGGCTCCGCGCGGGACGTGTATCGGCGCGTAGGCCGTGCGCCGCGCCTCAATCCAGAGCATTGAGATGAGCGCAAGCAGCACGATTGTGATAAAACTCTCAATAAGTATGTACATAATAGATACCTCCTTGTGAGGTATTCTATGAGTTTTGCGCGGGAAATGTTAATCGAGTTTCAGCATCTCCGTCAGCAGTCTGTCGTTCGCCAAAAAGTCTTTGTAAAGCACCGCGAGGTCCGTTTCCGCGTAGGGCGTCAGCTTTATTTCGCCGCCGCCGAACTGAAAAATATCCGCGTTCGGGTACTTCGTGAGGAGCGGCGAGTGCGTCGCGATGATAAATTGTGAGCCCTCGTTTTCGACGAGGCGGTGAATGATGTTGAGCATCGACAGCTGGCCGACGGGGGACAGCGCGGCCTCCGGTTCGTCGAGGATATACAGCCCGTGACCGTCAAAGCGGTTGTTCATCAGCGCGAGAAAAGACTCGCCGTGCGATTGCTCGTGCAGGGAAACGCCGCCGTAGCTGTCGATTATCGACCCGCCGAAGGACCGCTCACGGTCCAGCTCCTCAATGTTCGTCGCGACATTGAAAAAGCTCTCCGCCCGCAGGAAAAATCCGTCGCGCGGCTTCTTCAAGCCGCGGTCGATATACAGGTGCTTCACAAGCTCCGAATGGCTGCCGCGCGTGGAGAAGCGGAAGTTCCGCGTCCCGCCCTCGGCATTGAAGCCCATAATAATCGCAATCGCCTCAATCAGCGTAGACTTGCCTGAGCCGTTGTCGCCGACGAAGAACGTCACGGGCTTGCGGAACGGGATATGCTCCGTCAGCAGCGACGGGAACAGGCCGACCGGGTACCGCGTCCGCTGCGCGGGTTCAAGGCTCTGCGCCTTGATTCCGACGGCGTTGATATAAAGCCCGTCAAACGACATCTGCCGCACCGGTGAGGTAACGCCGCGCCATATCGAGCGCGTGGCTCGCCGCCATCGCGCGAATCCGCTCGCGGTCGTAGTACAAATCCAATTTGCGCGTCCACGTCCCGTCGCGCGCCGCGAGGGCGACAAAAACGCGCCCCTCCGGGTTGCCCGTCTCGTCCGCGCCGGGGCCGGCGACGCCCGTAATGCCGATGCCCAAATCCGCACCGAGCCGCTCGCGGATATTCTCCGCGAGGGATTGCGCTATCTGCTCACTCACGACGCCGTACGTCTCGATAAGCTCCGCGGGGACGCCGACGAGCGCGGTTTTCACCGCGTTCGTGTACGCGGTCACGCCGCCGCGAAAGACGCGGCTCGCGCCGGGTACGTCGGTGACGCGCTTCGCCAAAAGCCCGCCCGTGCAGGATTCCGCCGCCGCGAGCGTCAGCCCGCGCTCGCGCAGCAGCGTGACGACCGTGTTTTCGAGCGTGTCCGTGTCAATCCCGTAGATTAAATCGCCGAGTTCGGCACGCACGAGGTCAATCACAGGCGACATCAGCGCGTCCGCCGCCGCCTGATTTTCGGCGCGCGCGGTCACGCGCAGCATCGTTTCGCCGTCCTTCGCGTAGGGCGCGAGCGTCGGGTTCACCGAGCGTTCCATAACCCCGCGGAACCGCGTCTCCACGGCGGATTCGCCCATTCCGAAGATGTGGATATTGTGCGAGAAAATCTCCTCCCCCGCGAGGGTTTTCAGGTACGGAACCAGGCCGGACTCAATCATCGCGCGGCATTCGCGCGGCGGTCCGGGGAGCATTAAAATCCGCTTGCCCTCGGCCTCAAACGCGCAGCCGGGCGCGGTGCCGACGCCGTTGTCGAAAATGACGCAGCCCTCCGGCAGGTACGCCTGCGCGAAATTGTTTTCGGTAATCTCCAAATTGCGGTCGTGGAAGAACGCGCGGATTTTCTCCGCCTCCGCCTCGTTGAAAACGAGGGCCTTTCCGAACGCCTCGGCAACGGTCTGCTTCGTCAAATCGTCGTACGTCGGGCCGAGGCCGCCCGTCGTGATGATGATGTCCGCGCGGGTTTTCGCGAGGGCGACGGCGGCTTTTACGCGCGCGGGATTGTCGCCGACGACGGTGTGGAAGAACACGTTAATCCCAAGCTGCGCCAGCGCGACGGACACGTCGCGCGCGTCGGTATTCACGATATTGCCGAGCAGTAATTCTGTTCCGACCGCGATAATTTCCGCTGTGTACGGCATTGTGGTTCCTCCCTAAGAAATTGTGATATGCTCAATCCCCGCTATTGCCTCGTCAATCAGCGCGTCCCAATCGAGAACCGATTCCGCGAGCTTAATCTTATCCAGCCGCGGCTTTGTGGACGGGCGGCGCGGCGTGAACACGGTGCAGCAGTCCTCAAACGGCAATATCGAGGTGTCATACGTCCCGATTTTCACGGCCCATTCCGTGATTTCGCGCTTGTCCATCGCAATCAGCGGACGCAGGACGAGCGTCTCCGCCGCGTCGTCCGTGCAGGCGAGCGACGCGAGCGTCTGGCTCGCGACCTGTCCGAGGTTTTCGCCCGTAATCAGCGCGCCGCAGCGGTTATCCAGCGCAATTTTGTCGGCAATCGCCATCATAAACCTGCGCGTGATAATCGTCCCGTACTCCTCCGGACATTGTTTCGCAATCTCCTCCTGAATATGCGTGAACGGCACGACCTCGACGACCATTTTTCCGCAGTATTTCGCTAAAATCTTCGCGATATCCAGCACCTTTTGCTTCGCCATCTCCGACGTGTACGGCTTCGAGAAGAAATGCACGGGAATTATCGCCGCGCCGCGCCGCGCCGTCAGATACGTGGACACGGGCGAATCAATCCCGCCGGACAGCAGGCTCACGACGCGCCCCGCAGAGCCTGGCGGCAGACCGCCCGCGCCGCGCACGGGATTGCCGTGGATATACGCCGCGTCCTCGCGAATCTCGACCGTAATCGTCAGCTGCGGGTTATGCACGTCCACGGCGCAGGCGGGGAAGTCCTCGTTCAGGTTCCCGCCGACCTCCTGCGAGACGGCGATGCTGCTCATCGGGAAACGCTTATCGGCGCGCTTGGTTTCAACCTTGAAGGATTTCGCGGACGTCAACTCCGCGCCGAGGTACGCTTTCGCGGTTTCGTAGATTGCGCCGATGTCCTTTTCGCATTCCGCGCAGCGCGACAGCGACACGATACCGAACACATTTTCGCACGCCGCGAACGCACCGTCAATGTCGCATTCGCCCTGCGGCAGAACGTAAATCACGGACTGGACGGAGCGCACGGTAAACTCGCCGTACGGCTTGACGGCGCGTTTCACGCCGTTTTCCAGCCGCACCTCAAAGCTGCGACGATTCAGCCCTTTGAGTATCATCTCGCCCTGTTTGAGCAAAATTATTTCTTTCAAAATTTCACACCTCTACGATTGAAAATCGTATGTCCTGTACCGCACGGCCTCGGCGATGTGCGCGGGCAGAATGTCCGGCTCGTTCGCCAAATCCGCGATTGTCCGCGCGACGCGGCGAATGCGGTCGTAGCTCCGCGCCGTGAGACGCAGCCGCTCAAACGCTCTTTTAAGAAGCGTCTCCGCCTCCTCGGACAGGGCGCAGTGCGCGTCGAGGAAGCTCACGCCCGCGTGTGCGTTGCAATCCACCCCGGAACCTTTGTAGCGTTCGCGCTGAACGCCGCGCGCGCGGTTCACGCGCTCACGAATGACCTCGGACGTGTCCGCCGAGCCGCGCTCGCGCAGCTCCGTGAATTCGAGCGAGCCGACCTCAATATACATATCAATGCGGTCAAGCAGCGGACCCGACAGCCGCTCGCGGTACTGCTCCAAGGCTTTATCCGTGCAGGTGCAGCGACCCGACGGGTGGCCGTACCAACCGCAGCGGCAGGGATTCATCGCGCAGACGAGCATAAATCCGCAGGGGTATGTAACGGAGCTTGCCGCGCGGGAGATCGTAATCTGTCCGTCCTCCAAGGGCTGGCGCAACGCTTCCAGCACGTCGCGGTGGAACTCCGGAAACTCGTCGAGGAACAGCACGCCGTTGTGCGCCAACGAAATTTCGCCCGGACGCGGCACCGGTCCGCCGCCCGACATCGCGGACGTGGAAACCGTGTGGTGCGGGCTTCGGAACGGCCGCTCGGTGAGAATCGGGTTGTCAAGGCTCGTCATTCCCGCGACGGAATGGATTTCCGTCGCCTCAATCGTCTCCTCGCGCGTCATATCGGGGAGGATTGTGACGATGCGCTTCGCCATCATACTCTTGCCGGAGCCGGGCGAACCGACGAGCAGAATATTGTGACCGCCGGCGGCGGCGACTTCCAGCGCACGCTTCACGTTCTCCTGTCCCTTGACCTCCGCGAAGTCCACCGCGTGGGTTATTTTCGGCGCGTAGTCCTGCGGAGGCGTAGGTTCGAGAGCCTTAATGCCGCTCAAATGCTCCAATATTTCCGACACGTGCGACGCGGCAAAGACCTGCAATCCGGACGCAAACGCGGCCTCCGCCGCGCACGCCGACGGTACGAACAGGCGTTTTATGCCCGCGCGCTCCGCCGCGAGTGCCATCGGCAGCGAGCCGGGGACGTGGCGCAAATCCCCAGTCAGGGATAATTCGCCGAAAAAGGCGCAGTCGTCCGGAATTTTCTTAATGTCGCCCGCCGCGGAGAGAATGCACAGCATAACGGGCAAATCGTAGACCGTTCCTCCCTTTTTGCGGTCGGCGGGGGCGAGGTTCACGGTGATGCGCGACACGGGGAATTTTATCCCGCAGTTCTTCGTCGCGGAGCGGACGCGCTCGCGCGCCTCGCGCACAGCCGCGTCGGGCAGACCTACGATGTCGAACGCCGGCAATCCGCCGGAGATGAAGCACTCCACGGAGACCTCATAACCGCGAATCCCGCCGATACCAAGGGAGCGAACAGTGGAAATCATACATTAACCCCCATATTGGTCGCTCTCGACGAACTTGCGCTGCTCCTCATACGTTCCGAAAAACGCGTGGTGGCGGTCCTCGTCCTTCGTCAGCGCGTAGTAATAGAATCCGGTCTTGTCGGGGTTGAGCGCGGCCTTAATCGACGCGACGCCGGGGTTTGAAATCGCGCCGGGCGGCAGCCCCTCAACGCGGTAGGTGTTGTACGGGCTCTCCACCGAGGTCGAGAACTTTTCGCCCGTCTCAGCGATTGCGTAGTAAATTGTCGCGTCGATTTCAAGGCGTTTTATGTCACTGCTTTTCAGGCGGTTATAGATGACCGACGCAATCTTTGTGCGGTCGCTCTCCGCGCCGGCCTCGCGCTCGATTATCGACGCGATGATGATTATCTCACGCGGGGTATAGCCGAGTTCCTCGGCCTTGGTGTACCACTCCGCCTGGAAGCGCAGTTCAAAGGTGTCGAGCATCTTGCGCAGGACGCGCGCCGGGGAATCGCCGAGCCAGAACGTGTAGGTGTCGGGGAACAGGAATCCTTCGAGGCGGTGGCGGTCGCCTGTTTCCGTACCTTCAAGGAACGCGTAGTCGAACTCCGTGTTCGTAGCGGCGAGCCACAGATCCTCGGCGGAGCATACGCCCGTTTCGTCGAGGAGCTTGAACATCTGCGCCATTGTCAGCCCCTCCGGGAACGTCACGCCCGTCGTGACGCGCGCGCCGGACTTCGCGCTCATTCCGTAGACGATTGCGCGGTAGTCATAGCTCAGATTCAGCTCGTACGTTCCGGGGACAATCGTCTCCTCGCTGTGCGAAAACTTGGAATAGAGCTTGAACAGCCCCTCGTACTTGATAAGACCGAGGTCGCGGAGGTTTTCCGTCACCTCGTCCATCGTGAACGCGCGCGGGACCGTTATAATCACGAGCTTATCCGCGCCGCCGAAGCCGAGAACATCCGTCGCGGCGAGCCACAGAATCGACGCCAGCACAAGGCTCACGCATATAATAACGATGAGAAACATCACCCCGCCGAGGCAGCCCGTGCGCCGCGTGCGGCGGCGGTGAAGCGGCGCGTCGTCGGGAACGTCGTTATACTCACCCTCAAAGTCAAAATTTACATCAAATTTGGGTTCCGGATTTTTCTCCTGCGGAAAATCTACTTTCTCGTACTCGTCGTCCATATTACTCCTTTTACTGTAACAAAGTCTGCTTACCTGAATATACTATAACACTAACATATTAAGGGGTGCTATCAATGTTCGGAAACAACAGCTCTTGCCTTTGGATTATCCTTATACTTATCGTCCTCTGCTGCCTGCTGCGCGGGGGAAACAACGGCATTCTCGGCGAATCAACAAGCGACTGCGGCTGCTGATTCAGAAGCGAAGTACGCGGCTTTCCGTGACTAAGCAGTCCACGGCGACATCGAATTCATCGCGCGGTACACGCGGGAGCAGCATCTGCTCCCGCGCAACGCCGCAGCGGAACGCGCGGCTGCGCGGCAGATAGCGGTCGTAGTACCCGCCGCCGTGACCGAGGCGGTACCCGTCCGCGTCAAACGCGACGCTCGGAACAATAATCAGGTCAATGTCTTGCGGCAATATCTCCGGCATTTCCGCCGTCGGCGACGGAATATTGTACCGCGCTGGGACAAGCTCGTCCAAGCTCCCGATTTTCCGCGCAACCATAATCCCGCGCGGCAGCGACTCCGGCAGACAAACGGTTTTCCCCTGCGCCAGCGCGGCGTTTATCGGCGCGTGCGTGTCCGGCTCCGACCAAATACTGTAAAAAAACAGAATTGTTTTCGCCGCCCGATATTCCGTCAGCGCGAGCAGGTTCGCGGCAATCCCCGCGTTTGATTCGGCGATGTAATCGGGCGAAAACGCCGATTCGCGCGCCATAAGCTCCTCGCGCAGAGCTTTCTTATTGGTGTCCGTCATTGAAATTCACCGCGGACGAGCGCGTAAATCTCCTCGTGGATCTCCGCTTCGCTCCGAAAAGCGTCCACGGGAATCCAGCCGAGAATGCAGGCGGCCTCGCCCGCGCAGTCGGCGCATTTCGCGAGGTAATCCGCGTCGTTTTCGTGAATGTCCGCCGCGCCGTCGCGCGTCTTAATCCGCTCAATCGCGTCCCCGGCGTTGATGTCGTGATAGATTACCGCCGTCGGGCGCGGCAGACCCATCTGCCCGAACTCGAACTCATAAATCCAGCGGAAAAACGCCTGACGCTCCGGCTTTTTCAGCTTCGCGCCCTGGTGAATCGCGTTTGAGGTCGTGTAGCGGTCGGTCAGAACCACGCCGCCCGCGTCGAGAAACGCGCCCCACGACTCGGTTTTGTACGACGCATATCGGTCCACCGCGAAGAACGCGGACGCGGCGTACGCGTTCACGTCGTCCGGCCGCGTGCCGAAGTCGCCCGCGAGGTACATCCGCAATAACGCGCTTGAATCATTGTCATATCGCGGAAACCGCACGGTTCGGAACGCGAGTCCCTCACGCGCAAGCCGCTCTGTCAGGAGCTTGAACTGCGTGGATTTCCCGCTTCCGTCAATGCCCTCTAATACAATGAGTTTACCCATTTTTACCTCTTAATCTGACGCCGATGACCGCAAACAGGAATTTCGGCAGGCTCATCATTCGTCCGATGCGTTTCGGCTCTTTTATAAGGCGGTACAGCCATTCAAGGCCGAGCCTTTGCAAGGCGCGCGGCGCGCGCTTCACCGTTCCCGCCCAGACGTCGAGCGCGCCGCCGAGACACGCCGCGAGCGGTACCTTCAACTTCGCGCGGTTGCGGTAAATCCACAGCTCCTGCTTCGGCGCGCCGAGGCAGACGAGCAGAAAATCCGCGTTCGCCGCGTTAATTTCGCCGATAACGGTATCGTCGTCGGTGAAATATCCGTCGTGAATGCCCGCGATTTTCAGCCCGCGGAACCGCTTCGCGAGCTTTTCCCCCGCGGTTTCGGCTACACCCGGCTTCGCGCCGAGCAGAAATACACTTTTGCCCTGCGCCGCGAGCTGTTCAAAGCATTCCTCCGCGAAGCCGATACCGGTCACGCGGCCCCGCAGCGGCGTGCCGAGAATCCTTGCGCCGTAGATGATTCCGATACCGTCGGGCAGGACGAGCGCGGCGGCGGCTATCGCTGCTTTCAGCTCCGGATCGGAGCGCGCGAGCCAGACGATTTCGGGATTCGGGGTGACTATAAATGCGGAATTGTCGGCGGCAACGTCCTTTGACAAAGCCGCCGACACCGCCTGCGCCGTCGTTAAGCTATTAAACTCAACGCCGAGAACGCCGATTTTTTCCACTAATCCGTGAGCTTATCGTCTTCGTCGCGCCAGTCCCACTCGCGGGTTCCGCCGTGGACGGAGGCGTTCATCTCGTTCGAGAGCATTACGAGATTCGAGTCCGGGAAACGCCGCATCATTTCGAGGAAGAAAACACCCTCCGCCTTTTCGGGGTCTGTCTTGCGCAGCGGACGTATGGCCGCGATGACCTCCTCCGTCGCCTCGATATACGCGCGCATATAATCGACGGTGCTGTGATTGAACGGCAT
The DNA here is from genome assembly GCA_031261745.1 of Oscillospiraceae bacterium. Lineage (GTDB taxonomy): Bacteria > Bacillota > Clostridia > Oscillospirales > Oscillospiraceae > JAIRRO01. The sequence goes on along the minus strand of JAISJC010000003.1, from coordinate 15,241 downwards.
ACCCGGTTTCGCGTGACCCGGAATATACGTCGTCGGTTTCAGACTGTCGATGAGGTCGAGGTCTTCAAGCCACTTGTTGCGCTCCGCCTTGGACACCTCGCAGGTGAACGGGTGCGACTCGTTGAACAGAATATCGGAGCCGTAGACCGTCGCAATCGACGGAATCCAGACGAGGGAATTATACTTCACGTCGCCCATCTGGTCGGGGAAGATGACGACTTCCTCGCCCTCCAAGTATAGCTTGTTTTCCGCCGGAAGAGGGATAATGTCCGTCTTTTTCAGGCAGACATTGTGGCGGCCGATGACCTCCGTCCAGTGTGCGATTTTCTCGTCAAACTGCGTGTTGTAAAAGCGTGCCGTCTGCTCCGGCGCGTAAACCTTGACGCCGGGGAACTGCTCCGCGATATACGCGGTTCCGAAGTAATGGTCGGGGTGCGAGTGCGTGACGAAAATCGTTTCGAGGTCGCGGCCCAGCTCGCAGATTTCCGCACAGACGCGGTACGCGTTCGAGCGCGTCCACTGCGTGTCGATGAGCATACACTTCTCTTTGCCGTAAACGATTACGGACGCTACGGAAAACCCACTTTCCGGTGCGTAAAACACCTTAATGCCGAGCTTGCCTTCGCCGAATTCAACTGTCCTGACTTCCATTTGTAATTACCTCCAAATATTTTAATATTAATTACTAACGCTTTGCGTAGAACTCGCTTGAATAGTTGTACAGCTCTTCGAGAGCCGCGTTGCGGATTTTCGGGTCGAGGTTCTCAATCGGTGCCGCGACGAGCTTGCCGCGCGGCGCGAACGTGTCAACCCACTTGCGGACTATCTCGCGCGCCTCTTTTTCGCTCTTCGCGGTCTCCACGCCGTCAATCGGCACGGTGATTGAGATTTTTTCCGCGTATTTGCGCGTGAGCATATCAAAATCGTTGATCACCTGCGGCGTCCACGCGTCAAAACCCATTTCAACGATTTCCTCAATGTACTGCTGTGTCAGTCCGCACGAGTGCAGCTCAACGAATTTGCCCTTGGCGTGAACGGACTCGATTACGGGAATTGTGACCGGCATAATGAACTCGCGCAGCATATCGTTCGAGAAAAAGCCGGAGTGCTGGTGTCCCCAGTCGTCGCCGTAGATGATGTAGTCCACGGGCGCGTATTTCTCGAAGATGAGGTTCAGCAAGTCGATTTTGTAGTCGCGCATCATCTCAAAGAACGCCTTGACCTCTTCCGGTTCCTCGTACATCGCGATCATCGTCTCGTCCATCGGCATCATCTCGTGCAGACGCTCAAAAATCCCCTCGACGCAGTGGAACATATGCGCGCGGTCGGGGTCATAGCGCGAGGTCTGGATTGCGGCGTCCGCCTCCCACGGCATTCCGTCGAAGTTCGGGCGGCGCACGACGTCGCGCCACTTCAAAAAGTCCGTAATCACGCGGTAGCCCGGCGTCGGCATCTGACCGTCTATGCCTTCGACAAAGGTCCAGTGCTGTCCCCACCAGTCGTAGCCCGTACCCTCAAACGGCGCGTGTTCGGCGTAGAGGTCCGGCCAGACGACCTGGTTGTCCGTGAGCCAGATCGGAATCCACGCGGGCTTCTCGCCCTTGAAGATACGCAGGAGATTTTCTTTCGCGGTAATCGGGCGGTTCCCCGGGTACAGCGGCTGCGGCGGCTGCTGCATCATAAACGGATACGTGCCGGGCGGCTGCTTGGACAGCGGCATTTTATCGGGTTCTAACATATTAAAAATTTCCTTTCGGTTTTGTTTACTCTCAATGAATAATCACGTTCAGCCCAAAGCCCTCTAACTGCGTTTTGCGCGCGTTCATCAGCTCGTCGGACGGTGCCTCGGTTTCAAACGGCGGCGCGGCGCGCCCCAGCCGTTCCCACTTGACCTTGCCGAGCGTGTGGTACGGCAGCAGCTGCACCGTTTCGACGGCGTTGCCGAGGGACTTAATAAACGCGCCGAGCTTGTCGAACGCCTCAACGGAATCGTTGTACCCCGGCATCGTCGGAATCCGAATCATCATCTTTCCGCCCGCGTCCGCGATTTTCCTCGCGTTCTCCAATATCAGCTCATTCGGTACGCCGGTTCCCGCCTTGTGCAGGTCGCTGTCGATATTTTTCAAATCGTACAGGAACAGATCCGTGTACGGCAGAATCGGCTCGATTACGCTCCACGGGGCGAAGCCCGTCGTGTCCACGGCGGTGTGTATATTTTCGTTTTTACACCGCTTCAATATCTCCAAGAGGAATTCCGGCTGCGACAGCACCTCTCCGCCGGAGAAAGTCACGCCGCCGCCCGACGATTCAAAGAACGGCCGCTCGCGCAGTATGCGCTCCAATAAATCATCGACCGTCCAGTCCGTGCCGCACATATACAACGCCTTTGCGTAGCACGCGTCGGCGCACGCGCCGCAGTCGGTGCATTTATCGCGGTCAACGGATATCAGCGTAATTTCCTCGCCCTTGGGCGAGGTTTTCGCCGCGCCCTTTGCGATTGCGCCGTTCGGACAGGCGTCCAGACACCGCCCGCAGGCCTCGACGCCGACGCACTTGACCTCCATAAAGTTCAGCTCCGTCGGGAACGCCTGGCTCTCCGGACTGTGGCACCAGGCGCAGCGCAGGGGACAGCCCTTCATAAAGCAGGTCAGGCGAATCCCCGGACCGTCGTGGACGGAAAAACCCTGAATGTCGTAAAACTTGGCCGTAATCATCTATTCGGTCTCCGCAGGGTCCGGTTTCGGCGGTTTTTTGCCGAGATTGTTGGTCAGACGCGCGAGGTTCACGAGGAAAAACAGAATCAGCGCGAGAAAGACGAGCCGACGCTCAATACTGATGGGGTCCGCCGTGCCGACGGCGAGGAAAAACACCGCCGCGACGTGTGAGAAGATGAACTTGCCCGGTGCGGAGCGTCCGTAGACAAAGCCCGTAGTGACGTAGAACCCGATGGCCGCCGCCGCGACGGCGAGGCACTGGAACACGTAGTTGTACCGCACGGGGTTCGTCTGGTTCGCGCGGTAAATCAGCAGGAGCCAGAACGTGAAAAACAGCTCCGGAATCACGGTGTATACGAGCGCGAACTTGAAGTTGCGCCCGCGGAACTGCTCATACGCGAGGCCGAAAATCGCGAGTCCGGAGATCATCGTGAGGATTGCGACGGTAAGCTCCGACTTGCTCGTCGATTTCACCCGAAGCATAAGGACAAAACCGGCGAGAACAAACAGCGTCGCGATGATGCCCGCGAACGTGAGATACGCGCCGCTCGCCGGAGCGAACGCCTCGGTATACGTCGATTTGGCAGCATATCGCTTGCTGATAAACACGGCAAAAGCGAGTGCCGCCGCCAGCATAACAACCGTATAGAACAAGAGCATAACCGTACTCGCCGCGCCCGCGACGGGCAATCCCGTGTCGGGTTCAAAAGCGCGTGCGAGCTGACTGCGCCGAAGCACAAAGCCGATAAGACCGGAGGCCGCCGTAAACAGCGTCGCCGCCAAAGCGTATTTACGCATAAAAAACTTCCTTCAACATAATATGTACAAGCAGTTTACACCAATCACGCGGGAAAGTCAAGGAGCAGCTATAATGAAAAAGATTATTATTGCGTCCGTCGCGCTCGGCGTTTTTGCCGCCGCGCTGGCGGTCGTCGTGTCGCTTCTGCGACCGTGGGGCGTTGCGCCGGAAGAGGATTTGCGCGAGGACGCGGTTCCGGACGTCATCACGACGCCGGATCTGCGCCTGCGCGCGGGCGGAACGGTGCGCGTACTCGACGGCGACACTATAATCGAAATGCCGGTGGACGAGTATCTCACCGGCGTTTTGGCGGCGGAGATGCCCGTCTCGTTCGAGCCGGACGCGCTCGCCGCGCAGGCCGTCGCGGCGCGGACATACACATTTTATAAGATGCGCGTCGCCCCGTCGGCGACGCACCCGAACGCGGACGTCTGCACGGACTTCACCGACTGCGCGGCGTACAAGCACGACGACGAATTGCGTGAGCAATGGGGCGCGGATTACGACGCGAACATCGCGAAAATCCGCGCGGCAATCCTCGAAACGGACGGCGTTTATCTTGAATACGGCGCGGAGCCGATTCTCGCGGCGTTCCACTCGTCGAGTTTCGGCGCGACCGAGGACGCGGAGCGCGTCTGGAACACGCCGCTGCCGTACCTCGTGTCCGTTCCCAGCCCCGAAACGGCGGAGGACGCGCCGAATTTGATTTCCTCGGTAACGCTGTCCGTACCGGAATTTAAGGCCGTCGTCGCGTCCGCGTTCCCCGCGGCTTCGCTCGGCGGGGACAGGGCGAAGTGGATTGCGGACGTGGTTACGGACGATTCCGGCCGCGTCGCGAATTTGAAGCTCGGCGGCGTTACCGTCGCGGGAACGGAATTGCGCGCCGCGTTCGGGCTGCGCTCCGCCGCAATCACAATCGAGGTCGGCGAGGCGGTGACGTTTACGACGCAGGGCTACGGTCACGGCGTCGGAATGAGCCAGTACGGCGCGAATACTATGGCGAAAAACGGCGCAAACTGGCGCGAAATTCTGCTCGCATACTACACGGGCGCGCAATTTTCCGATGAAATTTTCATAAATATCGGCAAAACGGAGAATTTATAGTTGCATTCCGCGAAAACTTGTGGTATAATTAACAAACTCAAATTCTTTAAGGTGGTTAGTCCAATGGAATCTTTAACAATCGAAGTCAACGGTATGTTCTGCAAACACTGCGTAAAATCTGTCACCAGCGCGCTAAAAGACCTGAAAAGCGTGAAGAATGTCGTCGTCAGCCTTGACGACTGTACAGCGACGCTTGAATATGACGCGGATACTATTACGATCGTCGATGTTCGCCGCGCAATCAAGGACGCAGGTTACGTACCCGCGTAACGACCTCTTCAAACTGCATACTGTGCGACGCCTTCACTAAGATGGCGTCGCCTTTTTTTATTAATCCGGGCAAACGCTCGAACATCGCGTCGCGGAACGGGAAGTGGTACGACTTTTTCTCCGACTTCGACGCGATGAAGCCCTTGAATATAAATTCCGCCTTTTCGCCGCAGCAAATCAGCACGTCAATACCGAGTTTCCCCGCGAGAATACCGGTGTCGCGGTGCAGCTCGTTCGAGTTTCTGCCGAGCTCGTTCATATCGCCGAGGATTGCGACGCGGCGGCCGGACAGCTCCGCGAGGGAGCGGAGCGACGCGGCGACGGAATTCGGATTCGCGTTGTAACAGTCGTCGATTATCGTGAGGGATTCCGTGCGGATTACGTTCGCGCGGCCCGCGATTGTGCGGTAGGACGCAAGACCGCGCGCGATTTCCTCCGCCGGAACGCCGAGCAGCTCTGCGACGGCGGCGGCCCCCGCCGCCGAGGGCGCGAGGTGCGAGCCGTAGGCGCGAATACTCACGGGGACGCGACTTTCGGGCGTGACGAGCGCAAAGCTCACGCCCTCCGTGCCGTCCGTCACAATGTTTTCCGCGCGGTAATCGTTGTGCGGCTCCGCACCGAACGTGATTTTGCGGATTTTCGGGTCGAAATTACGCAGCTTTTCGTCGTCGCCGCAGAGGATTGCGACGCCGCCGCTTTTCATCAGCGGAAAGACCTCCGCCTTGGCACGTAAAACGCCGTCAAGATTTATGAGATTGTCCAGATGGCAATGCCCGACGGCGGTGAACACGACGTAATCCGGCCGCGCCGTCTCCGCGAGGCGCGTCATCTCCCCGAAGGCGGAGATACCCATCTCGACGACGGCGGCGGTGTGTTCCGCGCCCGTTCCGAGGAGCGTGAGCGGCACGCCGATTTCGTTGTTGAGGTTCTCCGGCGTTTTCCACACATTGAATTTCGCGCCCAGCGCGGCGGCAATCAGCTCCTTCATCGTCGTTTTGCCGACGGAGCCGACGACGCCGATTACGGGAATCGTTAGTAAATTTCTGTAATACGCGCCGAGCGTTTGCAACGCTTTCGCGGTGCTGTCTACGACGATGTACGCTCCCTTTGCGTCCGCAAGCCCGCGCTCCGCAATCGCGCAGACCGCGCCCGCGTCAAACGCGGCGTTCGCGTAGTCGTGGCCGTCCGCGCGCTCGCCGACGAAGCAGAGAAACAGGCTCCCCGCGACGCATTCGCGGTTGTCGCGCACGACGGAAGTGATTTCCGCGTCAAGTATTTCGGCGGAGCCGACGAAGCTCCCGCCCGTGACCTCCGCGATTTTTCGTACTGTGAGCGGCAACATCAGGCATCACCGTATTTCTTCAAGGATTCGCCGACAATAAGCGCAATCAGCGCGTCGTAGTCTGTTCCGACCGCCGCCGCCTCCTGCGGCAGCAGGCTCGTCGGGGTCAGCCCCGGCAGCGTGTTAGCTTCAAGGCAATACACCGCGCCGTCGTCCGCGACGATGAAGTCCATTCGCGCGTAAACCTCCAAATGCAACGCCGCGAACACGTCCTCGGCGGCTTTTTGGAGCCTTTGCGTCACCTCTTCGGTGAAATCCGCGGGGCAGGTTTCGGTCGCCATTCCCGCCTGATACTTGTTTTTGTAGTCGTAGAAACCGTCGCGCGGCGTGATCTCAATCACGGGCAGGGCTTTCCCCGCGATAACGCCGACGTCGCACTCGCGCCCGCGAATGTACTGCTCGACGACGACGGCCTCGTCGCACTCAAACGCCGCGTCCAGCGCGGCGGCGTAATCGCGCTGCTCGTGAACGACGCTCGTTCCGACGGAGCTTCCGCCGGAGCAGGGCTTCACGACGCACGGAAAGCCGACGTCTCCCGTCTCCCCGCGTTTCAGTACAATCCCGCGCGGCATAAGAATCCCGCTCTGCGTCAGAATCTGCTTCGCCACGCCCTTATTCATCGCGACGGCGGAGCCGAGCGGGCCGCTGCCCGTGTATTTCACGCCGAGAAGGTCGAGCGCGGCCTGAATCTTCCCGTCCTCGCCGTCCGCGCCGTGTAGCGCGGTGAAAACGAGGTCCGCGCTTTGGCACAGCTCAAAAACGCCGTCGCCGACGCGCGACCCGCCGGGCCGCAGTGCGCGCAGCGCGTCGAGGTCGGGTGCGGTGTCGGAAACCGCCGCCGAAACCTCCGTAACGCCGAGGAACAGATCGACGGTCGTTACCGAGTGACCGAGGCGCGTCAACGCCGCCGCCGCCATTGCCGCCGACGAAAAGGACACGTCGCGCTCGGCGGACAGTCCGCCGCATAATACAACTATATTCATTAAAACCTCCGAAATTGGGATAGTTGAGTTTATTCAATAATTATCTATTGTAACACACTTGTCAACAATCGGCAAAACCTCTAAAATTTCCCTTGCCAACCGCCGCGCGTTCGTGTATAATAACGACAAACATTTGAAACGCGAAAGGAGAACGAAAATGCTGAACACCACATCCCTCGCAGAAACTCCGTTCGGCCGCCGGGGCGCGCGCCATATGGTAACGGAGCAGGGCGGAACGCTCTGGCTCGCGCTCGCGTCGGAGGCCGCGCCCTCGCTCGTGCCCACCGCGCCGCGTCCGGCGGGTCTGCTCGAAATCAACATCGTAAAAAAGGACGGCAAAATCGTACCCTACACCTACGAAACAAACGGCCTCACAATCACGCTCAAATCCGCCGCCGGCGAAGCCGTAATCACGCAGGACGCGTCCATCAACGCCCTGCGAATCAAGGGCGGCGACTTCACGCTCCGGCTCGACGGCAAAATGCCCGCGGGCGTGTCCTCCATCAACAAGCCCAACGGCACGGAAATCAACATCGGCGGCGGCAAGTATTTCTTCGTCGCGCAAAAAGGCACCATCAGCTTTGACGACACGTGGGTCGTCGCGTCGTTCGGCTCGGTCACGCCTGTTCTCGACCTCGCGCCCGACAAGTACGGCGAGTTTGAACTTATCGCCTACGAGCTGCCCGCCGACACGGTGCCGCCCGTCGTCGAAAAGACGTTCGACGAGGCTGTTCACGCCACCACAGAGGAGTATAACGAGTTCTTCGGCAGCCTGAAAGAGAGCCTTCCCGCCGAGCTGAAATACAAAATCTGGGTCAACTCACGGAAGCTCCCGAACGGCCACTGGTGCGTCACGCCGAACCGCCTGTATTCCGCGACGGCGACGGCCGTGGACGAGGCGATTGCGTCGCTCGCGTTCAAGGGTGACGCGGCGATTGACGTCGCGACCTCGCTGCCGCAGGCGTCGCCGCCGATTCTCGGCTATGTGTCAAAGCAATATGGTTACGCGTCGGATACCGCGCGGCGCGTACTCAAAGACGAGCTGGACGCCGCGAAAAAGTGGTGGGACACGAACCGCCACTACCCCGGCGGATACTATTACGCCTACCGCTTTGAAACGGGGCTGAATAACCCGGAGGGGTTCCGCGACAACGGCTTTTTCCCCGACCCGGATTTGCAGAAGCTGATTGCCGCGCTCTCAGGTGAGGCCGCGGGCGACGTGGACCTCGCAAAGTACATTTCCGGCGGGCTGATTGCCGAAATTTACGCGGCTGTTGCAAAGGAGGGGAAATAAATGTTCGGAACAAACGAAAAGTTTCAGCTGATTCGCGTACCGTTCGCGCGGCGCGGCAGCGTCCTGTACATCTACGAGGACTTTGAGCAGCACGGACAGCTCAAACTCGGTATGAGCCGCCACGCGGAGATGATTTCCGGCACCGATTTTATGTTCGACATTGAATTTTTGGCGAACGGAATACCCGTCCCGTACGAGTATTTCGCCGACGCGGGTTCAATCAAGCTCACGCACGGCTACCGCTGGGTTGAGTTCGCAATCACCGACCGCCAGCATTTACGCGTCCGCGGGTTTGAAGCCGGCGTGCGCCTGAAACTCAACTCCACGAATCCCGGCGGCGGCGCGAACGCGCTGCGCGGCGTGCGCTCCCTGCAAGACGTCGGCTGGGAGGCGGAGATGGGCAAGTACGGCACGATGAAGTTTATGCCTATTGAGGGCGGACTGCACGTCGAAACGCCGTATTCCTACGAGCAGGGCAAGTACGAGCGCGCGGAGTTTGAGTTCGTCCCCAACGCGGCGACGCGGCGTTTCGACGGCGCGTTTCACGAGTTCGACGCGGGCGCGGAGATTTTCCCGTTCGGCGTCTATGAGCCGTTTGACAAGTTGGTTGCGGACAACAAAGCCGATTTTGCGGAATTTAAGAGCAAGTACCGCAAGGTCGCGCGCGGCTACGAGGAGGCGGCGGAGTACGCCGTCTACACGGTTTGGAGCTATCGCACAAATCCGCGCGGCTACATTAAGACCCCCGCGATAATGTTCAGCCTGCAATGGGCGATTGTCGCCGCGGGCTGGCAGCAGAGCTATAACGCGATGGCTATGCAGCGCGACCTGAAAGAGGCGTGGCGGCAGATTTGCCTGCTGTTCGACTATCAGGACGAGCGCACGGGGCGCATCGACGGAATGCTCGCCTACACGGGCGCGGCGGCGGCGATGCAGCCTGCGTTCCAAGGGTTCGCGCTCGAATTCATAATCCGCAACGTCGGCGACGACTTCATCTCCGCCGAGGAGGCGAAGCGTATGTACCCGAAAATGGCGAAATGGGCGAATTACTGGACGACGTACCGCAACGCGGGGCGCGGCGACGACGCGACGGCGATTTTCAGCCCGCACGAATCCGGCTGGGACGACGCGTCGAACTTCAAGGACGGCTTCCCCGCGAGGGAGCCGAACACGCTGGCGTTCCTCGTGCTGCTTATGGAGTGCGTCGCGCTCCTCGCGCGCAAATCCGGCGACGCGAAGGCCGCGGACGAGTGGATTGCGCGCAGCGAAAAGCTCACGAAAATTATTGTCGAGGAGCATTGGGACGGCGAGAAATTCGCGACAATCGTCAAGGGCAAAAACGTCGATTCAATGAGCCTCGCGGATTTCCAGCCGATTATCCTCGGCAAGCGGCTGCCGCAGCACATCATCGACAAGGTTGCGGAGCGCGTGACCGCCCCCGGCGAGTGGCTGACGGAAATCGGGCTTGCGAGCGAGAGTATGAAGTCCGATATGGTGACGTTCGGCATCAGCTTTGTCTGCGGCCGCGTCGTCGCGCCGCAGAATATGATAATCTCCGTCGGCTTGCAGGCCGCGGGCAAGCAGGAGGAGGCCGAGAAAATCGCGCGCCTCTGGTGCGACAACATCAAGGAAAAGGGAATGATTCTCGGCTTCGCGCCGTATGACCACTTCCCGCTGACGGGCGAGCCCGCGCCCGACCAGCCGATGCCGTTCGCGACGGACGGCTGGCCGTGGACGACTTGGTGCGCCAACAGCTTTATGACCCTCGCCGGTTCCGTAATCGGCGCGTAACAGCAACCAAAACCGACAACGCACCCCAAATCGGGGTGCGTTGTTTATTATTTTACGACGGAATCTCCGGCATCAGCTCGTCGTGGATTGTGCGCAGAATGTTCTCAAATGTCGCCGTCTCCTGCGGCGTGAAACGCTCCCGCACGCGCGAAGCGACCGTCCCGATGTAGTCCGTACTCAAACGGTTGTACGCGTGAAACCGCTCCGTCACAAGCAGATGATACTCGCGCCGGTCGTTTTCGGAGCGCGACTTGCGCACGTAGTCCTTCTCAATCAGGTTTTGAATCTTGTACGCGGCGTTCGCCTGCGATATGTTCACAAATTTCGCGAACTCGTTGACCGTCGGCTCGCCGAGCGCGTGAATGACCTCCACACAGAACGTCTCGACGGCCGTCAGGCTCGCCTCGCGCGACTCGAACCGGCCGAAAACCTTCCTGTAAAATTGGAGCTTGAATTTTGTGTACACGTCCAGAAACGCGCGTTCTAATGAGTCACGCATCGTCCAATCACCCCTGACTTTTTTCATCCATTATTGCAAAGGACAGCTCCGCCGTACAAACGGTCTTTCCGTTTACCTTTGCCGTGCCTTCACCCAAACCTATCGGTCCGTGCATACGCGTAATAATGCACTCTAATTCCAGCACGTCGCCCGGCGTGACCGGCGCGCGGAAGCGCGCCTGCTTCACCCCGCCGAACAGCGCGATTTTCCCGCGGTTCTCCGGCGGACTGAGCAGCGCAATCGCGCCCGCCTGCGCGAGTGCTTCGAGAATCAGCACGCCCGGCATCACGCTGTACGCCGGAAAATGCCCCTGAAAGAACGGCTCGTTCACCGAGACGCACTTGATTGCCCGCGCGAACTTGCCCGGCTCGTATTCCTCCACGCGGTCGAGCAGCAAAAACGGATATCGGTGCGGCAGAATTTCCTGAATTTGGTCGCTTGTGAGCGTCATATTAACGTCCTCCGTTAAACATTTTATTCATAGCGCGAAATAATCAGCGTAGCGTTGTGTCCGCCGAAGCCGAGGGAATTAGACAGCGCGTGGCGAACCGGCGTCTCCGCGCCCGTGCCCGTGACAAGGTTCACGGCGCAGTCCGCGTCCCGCTCGCGCAGGTTGATGTTCGCCGGCAAAAATCCGTCGCGTACAGCGTAGGCGCAGACAATCGCCTCGACCGCGCCCGCCGCGCCGAGCAGATGACCCGTCATAGACTTCGTAGAGCTGACGGGGACGCGCGTTCCCGCGCCGAAAACCTTGTTGATTGCAATGGATTCGCCCTTGTCGTTGAGCTGCGTTGAGGTGCCGTGCGCGTTTATGTATCCGATGTCCGACGGCGACAAACCCGCGTCGGAGATCGCGTTTTCCATCGCGAGTACGGCCCCGCGCCCCGTCGGCTCCGGCGCGGTTATGTGGTACGCGTCGCACGAGTCGCCGAAGCCCGTAACCTCGGCGTAAATCCGCGCGCCGCGCGCTTTCGCGTGTTCCAGCTCCTCCAACATCAGCATTCCCGCGCCCTCGCCGAGGACGAAGCCGCTGCGCTCACGGTCGAACGGAATCGACGCGCGCGCCGCGTCAGAGCCGGTGTGCAACGCCTGCATCGACGTAAAACCGCCCATCGCGAGCGGAATGACGCACGCCTCCGCGCCGCCGCAGAGCATAACGTCGGTATAGCCGTGGCGAATACTTCGCATAGCCTCGCCGACGGCGTGGGTGCCGCCCGCGCACGCAGTTACGACGCAGGAGCAGGAGCCGAGAAAGCCCGCCTCAATCGCGACGCGCCCCGCCGCCATATTCGGAATCGTCATCGGAATAAAGAACGGCGAAACGCGGTCATATCCTTTTGCCTCGCCGCGTGTATGCTCCTGTGCCGTCGTGGCGAGTCCGCCGATACCGGAGGAAATCAGCACGCCCGCGCGCTCCAAATTCGTATTGTCCGCGGAAACGCCCGAATCGCGCAACGCCTCGCGCGCCGCTATCAGCGCGAGAATCGTAAAGCGGTCCGTCTTTCGCGCCTCGTTCGGAGGAATGAACGCGTCCGTGTCGATACGCACCTCGGCGGCGAGCTTCACCGCCTGATTTGCCGTGTCGTAGGCCGTTATCGGCGCAATCCCGCAGTCGCCGCGGCGAATTGCCGCCCAAAAGTCCGTGTGCGTGTTGCCGACGGGCGTAACCGCGCCCATTCCCGTAATCACCACGCGTCTGTTCGTACTCATTCGTCAGCCTCCCATTGTCATTCCGCCGTCCACGGCGAGAACCTGTCCCGTGATATACGCCGCCCCGCCGGAGCAGAGAAACGCCGCAGCTGCGGCGATATCCGCGGGCAAACCGAGCCGCTTCTGCGGGATATTGCCGAGCATCTGCTCGCGCACGCTCTCCGACAGCACGGCCGTCATATCCGTTTCGATAAACCCCGGCGCAATCGCGTTCACCGTGACGCCGCGCCCCGCGAGTTCCCGCGCCGCCGACTTCGTGAGGGCGATTATTCCCGCCTTACTCGCGGCGTAATTCGCCTGGCCTGCGTTGCCGATCAGCCCGACGATGCTCGCGATATTCACAATCCGGCCCCAACGCTTCTTAATCATTCCCTTGGACGCGAGTTTCAGGCAGTGGAAAGCACCCTGCAAATTCACGTTAATAACGTCGGAAAATTCCTCCGGAGACATACGCAGAATGAGGTTGTCGCGCGTAATCCCCGAATTGTTGACGAGAATATCCGGCGCGCCGAGCTGCTCCTCGACCGCCGCGAACATCGCCTCGCACGCCGCGTAATCCGACACGTCGGCGCGGATTGTGACGGCGCGCCCGCCGAGTTCTTCAATGAGCCGCGCCGTTTCGAGCGCGGCGGCCTCGCTGCCCGAATAATTCACCGCGACGGCGGCACCGCTTTTCGCGAGCGTCAGGCAGATTTCGCGGCCGATGCCGCGGCCCCCGCCCGTCACGAGCGCGATTTTTTCCTCTAATTCCATAGCTCCACCACCTTTTTCAAGTCGCCGACATTGTTGACGGACACGACGCGCAGGTCGGGTACGGTCTTGCGCACAAAGCCCGCGAGGGCGTTCCCCGGACCGATTTCAATCACCGTGTCCGCGCCGAGAGCCGCCAATTTTAGCAGCGTTTTTTCAAACAGCACCGTTGATTTGACCTGCTCGCACAGTAAATGCTTAATCTCGCCGTCCGCCGCCGGCTCCCCCGTCGCGTTGAAAATCACGGGGATTTGCTGCGGCAAAAATTCCGTCGCCGCGAATTTTTCGCGCAGCCGCGCGGACGCGTTTTCCATCAGCGGCGTGTGGAACGGCCCCGACGTGTTCAACGGGAGACAACGCCGCGCGCCGAGGGCGGCGCACCGCTCCTCCGCCGCGAGAACCGCCGCAAGCTCCCCGCCGATTACAATCTGACCCGGACAATTTATATTGGTACACGCGACGACGCCGATATGCGCCGATTCCGCAACCGCCTGCCGCACAAGCTCCTCCGACAGGCTGAGAACCGCGCTCATTCGCGATTCGACGCCCGCGGCGGATTCCTCCATCGCGATTCCGCGGAACGCGAGCAGTTCAAGCAGCGTTTCGACGCCGAAAACGCCCGCCGCGTGGAGCGCGGAATACTCGCCGAGCGACAGCCCCGCCGCGTAGTCGGGCGCGTAGCCCAATCCGCGCAGCACGCGCGTGACGGCGGCGGCGAACGCCGCCATACACGGCTGCGTGCACCGCGTCCGCGCCAGCTCCTCCGCAGTCGCGTCGAAGCACAGCTCGCGCAGGTCAAAGCCCGCAGCTTTGCTGTCGAAGATATCGCGGACCTCCGGGAAAACGTCGTAAAAGTCGCGCCCCATTCCGACCGCCTGACTGCCCTGACCGGCGTAAATCCAAGCCGTACTCACAGCGCGTTCACCCGCGCTTTTGCGTCGTCAAGCTCGCGCATCAGCGTTTCCAGAATCTCGGACAGCGGGCGGATATTCTTAATCTGCCCCGCGACCTGACCCGCCATAAGCGAGCCGCCCGCCGTGTCGCCCTCGAAAACCGCGCGGCGCAGCGAGCCGAGCGTGAAGGTTTCCAGTTCCTCGCGGCTCGCGCCCTCTTTTTCGCGTTTCAGGTAGTCGCGCGCCATTCGGTTTTTCAGGATTCGCACGGGCGCGCCCGCGCTGCGCCCCGTGACGACGGTGCCGCTGTCGCGCGCCTCAATCAGCGCGTTCTTGTAGTTCTCGTGAATCGGGCATTCCTCCGACGACAGGAACAGCGTACCGAGCTGCGCGCCGGATGCGCCGAGGGCATACGCCGCCAAAAACTGCGCGCCTGAGGCGATGCCGCCCGCCGCGATTACGGGGATTTTCACCGCCGCAACGACCTGCGGCACGAGGGCCATCGTCGTCATCTCGCCGACGTGACCGCCGCTCTCCGTCCCCTCCGCGATTACGGCGTCCGCGCCCGCGCGCTCCATTCTCTGCGCTAAGGCGACGGCCGCGACGACGGGGAAAACGCGGATTCCCGCGTCCTTCCACGCGCCTATGTACGGCGAGGAGTCGCCCGCGCCCGTCGTGACGACGGCGACGCGCTCCTCCGCGACGATTTTTACAAGCTCGTCGAGCTGATTGTGCAGCATAAGTAAATTCACGCCGAACGGCTTATCCGTCAGCTCCCGCGCCTCGCGGATTTGGCTCCGCAGCTGCTCCGCCGAAAAGCCGCCCGTCGCGATTACGCCGAGCGCACCCGCGTTCGACACGGCGGCGGCGAATTTCCCCGTCGCAATCTGCGCCATTCCGCCCTGCATTATCGGGTATTTTATTCCGAGCATTTCATTTAACATTTCAATCGTCCTTTACCATTCCAAATATCTCGCGCCGTAGGTCAGCCCGCCGCCGAAGCCGGCGAGGATTACGCTGTCGCCGCGATTGAGCCGCCCCGTGGCGTTAAACTCGTCGAGCGCGATAGGCACGCTCGCGGCGGAGGTGTTT
>JAISJC010000120.1 GCA_031261745.1 Oscillospiraceae bacterium | reverse complement strand
TCGGTGCCGGAGACGGTGACTGGGCGTTTCATTCCCGCCAGCTTCGGCTCGAACAGACCGCCGAAGCCGCCGATTCCGCCGAGAACGCCCTCGCGGTACGTGGATTTGACCATCGGCTTAATCAGCTCAACCTGGCGGTATCCCGCCGTCACGTCAACGCCCGCGGCGGCATACGACGCGGACCCCTCCGTAATCTTCCTAAGACAATCCCTATAAATCGCCGAGGTCTGCGCCGCAATGTCCGCGGGGATTTCCGCCGCGACGCCCTTTTTGCCGTTCGCGATGAGCCAGTCGCGCACGAACTGCTTGTCAAAGCTCTTCGGTGAGGTGCCGATTTTATACTCGGCCGCGTCCCAGAAACGGCTCGAATCCGGCGTAAAAATCTCGTCCGCGAGAACGAGATTGCCGCTCTCGTCGTAGCCCAGCTCGAACTTCGTGTCCGCGATGATAATCCCGCGGCTCTGCGCGTATTCATAGCAGCGGTTGTAGAGGCTGATGCACAACTCCGTTACCCGCTCCGTGAACTCCGCGCCCGTCTCCTCGCGCAGACGCTCAACCGAAATGTTCTCGTCGTGGCCCTCGCTGTTCTTCGCCGACGGCGTGAGAATCGGCGTATCGAGCTTTTCCGCCTGCTGATATTCGCGGTCAAAGGTGTACCCGCAGAAGGACTTTTCGCGCGTGTAGGTGTCCCACATACTCCCGAACATATAGCCGCGCACGACGAACTCATACGGCAGCATTTTCAGCTTTTTCACGAGGACCGTGCGGCCCTCGAACTCCGGCTTGTGGAAATACTCCGGCATATCCGTTGGCTTTGACGAGATGACGTGGTTCGGCACAAGCTCCTTCGTGAGGTCGAACCAGAACAGCGATAATTGGTTCAGCACAACGCCCTTTCCGTCAATCGGCGTCGGCAAAATCACGTCAAACGCGGAAATGCGGTCCGTCGTCACGATGACGAGCGCGTCGTCCGAAACCTCATAAACGTCGCGCACCTTGCCCGAAATAAGTGTTTTCATCTGTGAATCTCCTTTGAAATTTCATTGATATTTTCTTTCGCCGAGCTTCAAGAACCCCGCCTCGTGTTCGCGCTTGGGGTCCGCGTGCGTCCAGTGAATAAGCCCGCCGTGTTCGTTCCAAATGTAATTGCCGAAAAACTCCACGGTGTCGCCGACTTTCAACGTGTCCAACCGCGGCGCGACGTCGATGTTGTGCGTGACAAGCAGCGTCTGCCCGCTCGGCAGCTCGATAATAAAACGCTGGTGCCTGTCTCCCGCGAGGTCGTCCGCGAGCAACTTTTTGACGACGCCCTCGCCGCCGACCTGAATGTGTCCCTGCCCGCCGGAATACAGCTCCGCCAAAATTTCCGACGCGGTGAGCGGCGTTTCCCGCGTCTTTTTTTCGTACAGCCGCGATTCGCCGTCCAAGCCGTAAACGCTCCCGATATGCGAAAAGCCGTATTTTTCGTAATAACCAACTTGGTCTGTCGCGAGATACACCTTGCCGAAACCGAGGCTTTTCGCCTCTTTAACGGCGTGTTCAAGCATAAACCCGCCGAGGGCGCGTCCGCGCTCCGCCTCTTCAATATGCACCGCTGCAATCCACGGCCACAGGTCCTGGCGGCTGTTGAAATCGTTCGTAATCAGCCCGAAACCGCCGACAATCTCCCCCGTTTCGACTTTTCGCAGCAGGTACCAGCGCGGCAGCTTGCTCTCCGTCGCGACGCTGCTGCGTATGCAGTCGTCATACATCGCGCGCGGAATGCTCCACTTCGACGCAAAGAAGCCAATCGCCGCGTCAAGATATTTCGGATTGTCGCGCACCGAGATTATTTCAAAGCTCATATCTTCGCAATCTCGTCTTGCAGCTTCGCGTCCTTCTTGATTACGCTCTCGCGCATTTCCGCCTTGTGCGCCGCGAGCTTGTCCGCGAGTGCCGCATCCGAAACCGCGAGGATTTGCACCGCGAGCAGCCCCGCGTTCTTCGCGCCGTCAATCGCGACGGTCGCGACGGGAACGCCGGACGGCATTTGAACAATCGCCAGCAGGCTGTCGAGTCCGTCCATCGTGCTTGATTTAATCGGCAGTCCGATAACGGGCAGCGTCGTATACGCCGCCAAAACGCCGCCGAGGTGCGCCGCCTTCCCCGCCGCCGCGATGATTACGCCGAAACCGTTTTCGCGTGCGGACTTCGCGAACTCCGCCGCCTCGTCGGGCGTGCGGTGCGCCGATATGACGCGCGCCTCAACGGGAACGCCGAACTCTTTGAGGGTTTTTATCGCGTCCGACACGACCGGCAGGTCTGAATCGGAACCCATAATTACTGCAACCTTGTACATACTTCCTCCTCCTAAAACAGGCGATTTCCAATCGCTCCTACATCATACAGCAATTATTAAATTTTTTCAAGATAAATGTTGTATTTTATACTCGAATGAGGTAAAATATATTATATGATATTTTATTATCAATTTAAGGAGGTACCGACTATGGCAATTACGCATTTGACCGACGCGGATTTTGCGGCGGGAATCGCGCAGGGTACGACGCTCGTTGACTTTTGGGCTGAATGGTGCGGACCGTGCAAGATGCTTGCGCCCGTTCTTGAAGAGCTTGCGGAGGAGACAAAATCCGGCGTGAAGTTTGCGAAGCTCGACACCGACGCGAATGAGGACACCGCGATTGAATACGGTATTACGGGAATCCCGACCGTTATTATCTTCCGCGACGGGGTTGAGACGGAGCGTTTCCTCGGTGTTAAGCCGAAAAGCGTTTATGTACAGGCGTTGTCGTAACGCCGACACGGCAAATATAAAATTTTTGAAAATTTCCGCGTTGTTATCTATTTACAACGCGGAAATAATTTGTTACAATACTTAGTATAGGAAAGTTATGTAAACCACTTACAATTTTAGGAGGGTATAAACTTATGCCAAACACAAGACTTCGGCTTAGCATCAACGGTGTTGAGCGTCCCGTGGTCTGCGATCCCGAAAAGGATTCGCTGTCCACAGTACTGCGGCGCATCGGACTGACGGGTGTTAAGGTCGGATGCGGCACCGGCGTTTGCGGCGCGTGTTCTGTTCTACTGAACGGCGACGTCATCCGCTCGTGTACGCGCAAGATGAAAAACGTCCCCGAAAACGCGGAAATCATCACCATCGAGGGCATCGGCACCCCGCAGAATCTGCACCCGCTGCAACAGGCTTGGATTACCTACGGCGGCGCGCAGTGCGGCTTCTGTACACCCGGCTTCATCATCTCCGCTTACGGACTCTTGCAGACGAACGCGTCCCCATCGCGTGAGGAAGTGAGAGAATGGTTCCGCTCACACCGCAACATTTGCCGCTGCACCGGCTACAAGCCGCTCGTTGACGCAGTTATTGCCGCGGCGGAGGTTATGCGCGGCGAAAAGAC
>JAISJC010000107.1 GCA_031261745.1 Oscillospiraceae bacterium | reverse complement strand
TCGGTGAGTTGCGCGACGAAGTTGCGTCCGCCGCCGTTTTTCCTGCGCCATTCGTCGTCGTTGTACACATCTTGGCTCGCGTTGATTGTAACGCCCTCGATTCCGTGGACGCTCGCGCGACCTGTGACCTCCATTTCAACGTACTCCGTGATTTTCCTCGCGGGGAGGTCATACGCCGCCCAGGTGAGCTTTTCGCCGAGCCGCGGGACGATGAACCAGCCCATAAGCTCCTCCCATTTGACCGCGAACGGCGGCTCGCCGGAGGGCGTAATCGTGTAATCGGGCAAAACATCGGGCAATTTTCGCATTGTTTTTTCTCCTTTCGGTTTTTGCGGCGGTGAGTACGGATATTTTTCGCGGAAGTTGTTTTTCGCCGTGTGCAGGCGGCTTTTCACCGTGCCGACGGGGATTTTCAGCAGCTCCGCAATCTCCGCCTGCGGGCGGTCCTGCAAATAGTACAGCGCGAGCATTTGGCGGTCGCGCTCGCTCAACTCGCCGAGTGTTTCACGCACGACCTCGCGCACCACAAGCCCGTGCGCGCTCTGCACGAGCGCGGTTTCATTGAGCTCTTCAAGCGGCAATTCAAGCCGCGCGGCACGGGCGCGGTAGAAGTCGGCGCACTTGTTCGCGGCAATCCGCAGCAGCCACGGCTTGAAGCTCGCCGCGTCTTTAAGCGTTCCGAATTTCTCGAACGCCGTCAGCCAGACCTCTTGCAGCACGTCGTCGCCGTCCGTTTTCGTCGGCGTTTTGTAGTATACAAATCGCTCGACCGCGCGGCGGCAGGGCGCGAGCAGCTCTTCAAATGTCTCCGTAATCACACCCCCTTTCGCTTATATAGACGCGAAAAAACGGCGAAAGGTTCAAATAAACCTCTCGCCGCCGAATAACTTTCCGGTTAATCGTTACCGCGAACCTTCCGCACCGCGCCGTACAACGCGGCGGAGATGACGACGCTCCCGCCCCACTGAATGCAGTTGAACGGGATCGCGCCGAGCGCGTATGCCCAATCAAAAACCGCGGCTTCGTACAGCGCGTAGCCCGCGACCATAATTGCTCCGCCGAGGACGGCGGCGATGATGTACCTGACGAGTCCGCCGCGCCTGATTATCGCGCCCGCGGCAAGAGCCATCAACGCCTTAATAATAATCGTTCCGGGGACGTAGACGACCGCACCCGCGAGCAAATCCGCAAGTCCACTGCCGATTCCGGCGGCCGCGGCCGCGAGCGGACCGCCGAGCAGGAATGCAGCCGCGAAAATCACAGCGTCGCCGAGGTTGATATAGCCGCCCTGCGTGGCGGGAACAGGCACGCGCACGAACGTCGTCACAGCGAGAACGGCGGCGGTGAACAGCGCGGTAAAGGCGAGCTTTTGAGTTTTTGACTTGGCAGTGAGCATTTTTATCACCTATCGTTTAGTATGTTTACTATGTTATCACGATTCGCCCGAATTGTAAAGAGGAATCTTGACTTTTGCCGCCGTATGGTATAAAATAACAATATGGACAAAGAATTTCTCGCGCCGACGCGCGACGGCACTTCCGAAATCACGGAAAAACGTTCGCGGTTCATCGGCCGCGTCTTTCCGGTTGCGTCGGAGCAGGACGCAAAGAACGCGGTGGAGCGCGTAAAGGCGGAGCATCGCGACGCGCGGCACAACGCCTGGTGCTATATCGCGCCGGACGGCAAGGAACGCGCGTCGGACGACGGCGAACCGTCGGGAACGGCGGGTACGCCGATGCTTGAAATGCTGCGGCACGAGGGGATTCGCGGCGCGGCGGTCGTGGTTACGCGGTACTTCGGCGGCGTGCTGCTCGGCCCAGGGGGACTCGCGCGGGCGTACACGGCGGCGGCAAAGAACGCGCTCGAAGCGTCCGAGGTGCGGCGTTTTACAACGAAAACCCGCGTGAAAACGGTCTGCGCCTACGCGTCCGCGCCCATAATCAAGCGCGAAATCGCGCAGAACGGCGGCGCGGAGGACGGCTCCGACTACGCGGAGGACGTGACGCTTTACGCGCTGTTCGGCGCGGAAGGCGCGTCCGCGTTCGCGGTAAAAATTAAAGAGCTTACGGCGGGAACGGTCACACCTGAGATAATCGGTGAAAAGATTGTACCCGTGGAAATATAAGGAGGAAACAAAAATGTCAAACGAAAAAATCACTATCGAGGGTTCCGGCAAGCACTGTCACGTCACGCGTGAAACGCTGGACAAGCTGTTCGGCAAGGGCTTTGAGCTTGAAGTCAAGAAGTACCTGTCGCAGCCGGGGCAGTTCGCCACGCCGCACAAAATCAAGGTAACGGGACCGAAAGGCAGCACAGAGCTGTCGATTATCGGACCGTGCCGCAAGTACGACCAGATTGAGCTGTCGTTCACCGACGCACGTTCGCTCGGTTTGAACCCGCCCGTGCGTGAGTCCGGCGACCTCGCGGGTTCACCCGGCGTGACGCTAACGGGACCGGAGGGCGAGGTCACAATCGGCGAGGGCGCGATTATCGCGAAACGTCATCTGCACCTGACGCCGGAGGATGCGGCGAAGTTCGGATTAAAGGACAAGCAAATCATCAAGGTCCGCGTGGAGGGCGAGCGCGCCCTGATTTTCGACGAGGTCGTCGCGCGCGTGTCGCCGGAATACGCGACGTTTATGCACGTCGATTACGACGAGATTAACGCGGCGTCGCTCTTCGGCGCGGAGGTCTACGGCACGATTGTCGGTTAACACAAAGCAAGGGCGGCGCAAACGCGCCGCCCTTAATGACAATTCAGTGAAAACTCAGGTAATAATATTCAGCACCAGCGTGAGAACGATAAACACGACCGCGACCCACTTCGTCCCGCGGGAGAGCTTCGCGTCCAGCGTTTTCGCCTTGTTTTTCGCGAGGAACGTGTCGGAGCTTCCGCCGAGCGCACCGGCGAGACCGGACGTTTTGCCGGACTGAATCACGATGACCGCGACGAGCAGCAGACAGACGAGTAAATCAATAATAACAACAGCAGTAACCATAAAAACACCTCATTAAAGAATAGAACCTGATTATTATAACACGGCAATTCACGCATTGCAAGTGTTTTTTGCAAGAAAGTGAGAAATTTGTATGCCGAACACCGTAATCCGCCGAGCCGCGCCAGGCGACGCGGAGGCGTTGCACGCGCTCTACTATCCGCACCTGTCGAATTATCCGCCGAAAGAGCCGCAGGATATGGCGCGGTGGAGCGAGCTGATCCGCAAATTTGAAACCGACGAGCGATACAACATTCTCGTCGCGGAGGCGGACGGCGCGGTCGCCGCATCGGTGACCGTCACAATCATTGAAAACCTGACGCACAATATGCGTCCTTACGCGCTGATTGAGAACGTCGTGACGCATTCCGATTACAGAAAGCGCGGTATCGCAACGGCTCTGATGAACCGCGCGTGCGAGCTTGCGGAGAGCTTCGGCTGCTATAAGGTTATGCTGATGACCGGCTCAAAGCTCGAAAGCACGCTGAATTTCTACCGCCAATGCGGCTTTGACGGCGAGGAAAAGACGGGCTTTATTAAACATTTTGAAGAGTGAAAGGCGAGAAGCATATGTCACAGACGCTAATCGACTACTACAACGCCTACGACGAGGACGGGCGGCTCGAACTGCGCCACGGCAGCGTGGAATTTCTCACGACAATGCGGTACATTGAAAAGTATCTGCAATCCGGCGCGCGCGTTCTGGAAATCGGTGCGGGGACGGGGCGGTACAGCCACGCCCTTGCACGGCAAGGCTTTTCGGTGGACGCGGTGGAGCTTGTGCCGAAACACATTGAGATTTTCAAGAGCAAAATTACACCCGACGAGAAAATCACAATCCGCGAGGGAAACGCGCTCGATTTGTCCGACTTCCACGACAATACCTACGATATTACACTCCTGCTCGGTCCTATGTACCACCTGTACAGCACCGAGGACAAGCTGAAAGCACTGTCGGAGGCGATTCGCGTCACGAAAAAGGGCGGCGTCGTGTTCGTCGCGTATTGCTCAACGGACGCGTCGATTCTCGACTACGGTTTCAAGCGCGGAGAGGCGTTTAATCTCGTTGAAAAGCATATGCTCGACACGGAAACTTTTGTCGCGCACTCCGAGCCGGAGGACATTTTCGAGCTTGTGCGGCGGGAGGATATTGACGTGCTTATGGCGAATTTCGAGGTCGAACGCCTGCATTTCGTCGGGACGGATATGTTCACGAAGTACATTACGGCGGAGATTTTCGCAATGGACGACGCGACGTTTGAGCTGTATTTGAAGTACCACTTTTTCATCTGCGAGCGCGCGGATATGGTCGGAATCAGCCACCACACGCTGGATATTTTCAGAAAATAACGAGGTTTAGCAAGATGTTCTTTGACACACACGCACACTACGACGACGAGCGGTATGATGCGGACCGCGAGGAGCTTTTCGCGTCGTTTCAGGATAGCGGCGTTGACTTGGTAGTCAACGCGGCGAGCAGTATGCAATGCTCGCGCGACGGGCTGAAACTCGCCGAAAAATATCCGTTTCTGTACTTCGCCGTCGGGGTTCACCCGCACGACGCGAAGGAGATGGACGCGTCCTCAATCCCCGAACTGCGCGAGCTGTCGAAGCACCCGAAATGCGTCGCGGTGGGGGAAATCGGGCTGGATTACCACTACAATCTCTCGCCGCAGGACGTGCAAAAAGCGCGGTTCCGCGAGCAAATGAAGCTGGCGCGGGAGCTTGACAAGCCCGTAATAATCCACGAGCGCGAGGCGTTTGCCGACGTTATGGAGGTGCTGTGCGACTACCCCGGAATCCGCGGCGTGTTCCACTGCTTTTCGGGCGACCGGACTGCGGCGCAGCGGCTCTTGGATATGGGCTGGATGCTGTCGTTCACGGGCGTAATCACGTTCAAGACGGGAAAAACGTCGCTCGACGTCGCAGCGTGGGTTCCGCTCGACCGGCTGATGCTCGAAACCGATTCGCCGTACCTCGCGCCCGTCCCCGTGCGCGGCACGCGCAACGATTCGCGCAACCTCGCGCATATCGCGGCGGTTCTCGCGCAGGCTCGCGGCATTACGACAGAGGAACTTGCGGCGGCGACGACGGCAAACGGAAAAAAGTTTTTCGGAATTAAGTAAAAAACTCTTGCATTTAGCTTCGCGTTGTGGTATTATGCTATCCGTTCCATAAAACGCGCCTGTAGCTCAGTTGGATCAGAGTGTCTGGCTACGAACCAGAAGGTCGGGGGTTCAAGTCCCTCCAGGCGTACCAATCACAGACCGCCTTGTAATACAAGGCGGTCTGTGATTTTGTCTCTTTCGCTAATCCCCGACGACGTGAACCTTTAAGAGGTTTGTCGAGCCCGAAATGCCCAGCGGCACACCCGTGGAGATAACCACGAGATCGCCGCGCTTGACAAAACCGAGAGCCTGCGACGCCCTGACGGAATCATCAAAGAGCGCGTCCAGGTTGATCTTCATACTGATACGCGCGGGGACGACGCCCCACGAAAGTGCCAGCTGATAAAATGTCTTAATTGAAGTGGTGCAGCCGATTATCGGAATATCCGGACGGAACTTGCTGATGTTGCGGGCGGTTCTGCCGGAAATAGTTACGGTAATCACGGCCGTCGCGCCCAAATCATACGCCGTGGTGACCGTGGCGTGGCTGATTGCGTTGGTGACGTCGGTGCTGTCGGTCTTGTAATTGTTGCGGTCAAAACGGCGGCGGTACAGAATATCCGTTTCGGTGGAATTGACGATCCGCACCATCGTCTCAACGGTGTGTACGGGGTACAGACCTGACGCGGTCTCGCCGGAGAGCATAACCGCACTCGTGCCGTCATAGACGGCGTTGGCGACGTCGGTCGCCTCGGCGCGCGTCGGACGTGGGTTCTTTATCATACTTTCCAGCATCTGCGTGGCGGTGATGACGATTTTCCCGTCGTGATACGCCTCTTTAATCAGCTTCTTTTGCAGTCCCGGCAGCAGGTCAAAGTCAATCTCCACGCCCAAATCGCCGCGCGCAACCATAATTCCGTCGGAGACGCGCAGAATCTCTTCGAGATTCGCGATGCCCTCGGCGTTCTCGATTTTCGAGATTATATGGATATAGTCGCCTCCGTGCTTGCGCAGCAGCTCGCGGATATCCAGAACGTCGCGCGCGTTGCGGACAAAAGACGCGGCGATGAAGTCGAATCCGGTCGCGATGCCGAAGCGTATGTCGTCGGCGTCGCGCTCACTCAAATAGGGCATTGTCAGCGAGACGCCGGGGACATTGACGCTCTTGTTGTCGGAGATATCGCCCCCGTTTTGAACCTCGCAGCGGATTTCGGTGCCGGTAACCGATACGACGCTCATTTCAATCAGGCCGTCGTCGATGAGCAGGCGTTGACCCACCGCAATGTCGTGCGGCAGTCCCGCGTAGGTGATGTGGGCGCGCTCACTCGTGCCGAGAAACGGCTCCGTCGTTAGGGTGAAGATATCTCCCGTCGCGACCGTGATTTTACCGTCGGCAAACTGCCCAAGTCGAATCTCCGGTCCCTTGGTGTCGAGCAGGGTTGCAACTGCGGCGTTTTTCTCAACGCGCAACCTATCCACAAGCTCAAATAACGCCTTGTGACTCTCGTGCGTGCCGTGCGAGAAGTTGAAGCGCGCTACGTCCATTCCCGCGTCAATTAACTGCCCGACGATCTCCTCGGTATTCGACGCGGGTCCCAGTGTGCAGATGATTTTCGTCTTTCTCATACGTATTACTCCGTTCCGAACTACTTTATTTTGAAACTCGCCGGTATCTCCGCCGCGAAGCTCAACAGCTTCCCCGTTATGGGGTGCGTCAGTTCAAGCAGGTGCGCGTGGAGGGCGAGCCGCCCCAGCGGATTCGTTTTCGCGCCGTACTTTTTGTCGCCGGCGACGGGGTGGCCGATGCCGCTCAACTGGACGCGAATCTGGTTCTTGCGCCCGGTGTGCAGGCGAATATCGAGCAGGGAATACGCCGCGGATTCCCGCAGGACGCGGTACTCTGTGATTGCCTCCTGCCCGTCGCCGTCCGCGCCCGCATAGACGACGTGAGCCGAATTTTCGCGCAGCCACGAGCGTAGCGTGCCGGATTTCTCCGACAGCGCACCCTCGGCGAGCGCGGTGTAGCCGCGCGTTTTCACAAGCTCCGCCCAGTTGTCCTGCAACAGACGCTTCATTTTTTCCGTTTTCGCGGCGAGAAGAACGCCCGACGTGTCGCGGTCGAGCCGATGCACGACGAAAATCCGGTTTCGCGCGTCGCGCCGTTTCACGTGTTCCGTGAGCATACTGTACGCCGTCGTCTGCTTATCGCGCCCGCGCTCTGTCGCAACGGACAACAACCCCTCCGGCTTGTTGAATACGATGATCTCGTCGTCCTCGTACAGCAGCCCAGCAAGACCGCTTGCGCGCCCCCGCGGCAGAATTGTGACCGTCTGCCCGCGTGTCAGGCGGTGGTTGAACTGCGTGACCGCAACGCCATCCACGAGGACCGCGCGGTATTTCAGCAACGCCTTCGCGTTCGGCGCGACCGCCGACAGGAACGCCAGTAGTTCGCCGTCCGCCGCGACGGCGTATTCTCTCGGTTCGGATGTGTTTTTCATTGGTACAGCGTAACATTAATCGCGCGATTTGTCAATCATTTCGGGAACGCCAACCCCGTCATAAATCCGTCGAGCTTCGCCGACTGCACGTCGCCCGCGATAATCTCGTTGCGGTAGACGATAATATCCGCGACGGCATTCGCATCTTCTACGGGGTGGTTCGTAATCCTGTACGTGTAGCGGACGGCTTCGGCACCGCCGTATTTCGTCAGGTCGAAGCCCTGCGCCGTCTGAATCTCGTTGTAACGCTTGTAAACCTCCGAGAATTCACGCGGAATCGTGACCGCCTGCTCGTCGCAGGCGACGTCCTCAACAGCCCATCCGAGCTTTTTCAGGTACGCCACGCGCTCCGCGTTGTCGCGGACGACTGCGCCGACCTGCGCGGAGGCGGAATTTGCTCGGTCGCGTGCGCCGGCGACCAGCACGACGACCGAAAGAACCAGCGCGAGGGCGACAGCCGCTGCAATTGCGCGTCTTTTGTTGAATTTAGCCGTAAGAATAAACATCTTAAACACCTCAAATCATCTTTGTTGTACAAGATATTCACGGCTTGTTTGCGTTATTACCAATATTTGTCGCAGAAAAAATCTCAAAAAGTTACAAAAAGTGAA
>JAISJC010000056.1 GCA_031261745.1 Oscillospiraceae bacterium | reverse complement strand
AGGTGGCAACGGAGCAGACACAAACGCAAGACATACCCACGGAAAAAGCCATTGACGCGGCATAAACATACCGCGCCAACAGCTAATCAATATTGTTTTCTTACGTCAGGGGCGCATTTCGGGTGGTTTTATTTTTTGGGAACATTTGGTTCATATAAATTCCTCGTCGGGCAAAGCCCGCCTGCGGGATTCATTGCAAATACTCACGCATTTTTGACAGGACGTCGTTTAAGTCCAGCGGTTTTCCGATGTGTCCGTCCATACCAACGGCAAGGCATTTGTCGATGTCCTCGCGGAACACATTTGCCGTCATAGCGATGATGGGGATGCGGCTGACGCCGCTCTCGGTCTCCGTTTTGCGTATTCGGAGCGTGGCTTCGTAGCCGTCCATTTCGGGCATTTGTACGTCCATAAAGATCATATTGTACCGGTCGGGGGACGCGCAGAACATATTCACGGCTTCCAGACCGTTCTCTGCGCAGTCAATCTCCACGGATGTCGGTTCAAGAAGCGCGAGCAGAATCTCGCGGTTGATGTCAATATCCTCAACCAAAAGAATGCGGCGGCCGCTGAAATCCGCCTCACTGTCGCGGAACTCGTCCACGGTGCGCTGCCCCTCCGAACCGAGAAAATCATTGATGCTGCCCGCGAGGGTGGACGGGAACGGCGGTTTGGAGATAAACCCGCTGACGCCGGCACTTTTCGCCTCGCGTTCAATCATATCCCACTCGGAAACGGAGATGGAAATCAGGGCGATAATTGCCTGCTTGTCTCCGAACTCGGTTAGCTTTCGCGCGAGAGGGATTCCGTTCAGTCCGGACAGCTTCCAGTCCGTAAAGCACAGGCTGTACGGACCGTTTACCGCGACCAGAGCGACGGCGTCTTCGCCGGTTGCGGCTGTGTCGCAGGCGATGCCGAAGCCCTGAATGATTTCGACTATGTATTCCCGCAGGCCGGAATCTTCTTCGATGACTAAAATGCGGGAACCGTTCCGGTCCACATCGGCGTTGATGTGACTTTGGTGGTCGGCGAAGCCGCGTTCCATCTGTACGGTGAAGATAAAGGTTGAGCCTTTGCCGTATTCAGATTCGATACGGATGCTGCCGCCCATCATCTCCACGATGCGTTTAGAAATGGCGAGACCGAGACCGGTGCCGCCGAATTTGCGCGAGGTGTTGTTGTCCGCCTGTTCAAACGACGTAAACAGTCGGGCCTGCTGCTCCTCGGTGATGCCGATGCCCGTGTCGCTGACCGCGATGCGGAGCGTGCAGATGCCGTCTTTTTCGCTCTCCAAATCCGCGCGGAGTTGTATTGAACCCTCGTCCGGGGTGAATTTCACCGCGTTGGAGAAGAGATTGGTGATGACCTGCGACAGCCGCTGGTCGTCGCCGATGAGCGTATGCGGGATTTCTTTTCCGATATAGACGGCGAGGTTTTGCTGCTTTTCCTCAACCTTATAGTGGACGACGTTGACAATGTTTTGAAGCATACGTTCAAAATCGAACTCGGCGAGGGAAAGCTCAACTTTGTTGGCCTCAATCTTTGACATATCCAGAATGTTGTTGATAATGCCGAGCAGGTGCTGCGCGGCGTTCTCAATTTTTCCGAGGCAATAGGTGACGCGCTGCATATCCGAGGACGATTTCGCAAGCAGCATCATACCGATGATTGCGTTCATCGGCGTGCGTATCTCGTGACTCATATTGGAGAGAAACTCACTTTTCGCGTTGGAGGCGACCTGTGCGGCCTCTTTCTGCAATTCGAGTTCAACGGTGCGCTCGTGTACGGTGATTTCAAGCCGCTTGCTCTCCTCGGACTTTAACTTGAACAGAACGGTCAGCAAAAGCAGCACGAACAGCAACAGCACCGATAATCCGATCAGCCACGGGATACGAGCCTGAATTATCTTGTTGCGGTAATCAAAGGTTTTGCGCACCCAACGGCCGGAGATGGATTTCGTATCAATAATACGCAGGGACTTGTCCACTATGGAGCGCAGAACAGTCTCGTTTTTGTTGAAGCCGATGGAGGATTCGTACTCGCGATTGAACACGAGGTTGACTTTGTAGCCGGGGTGTTCACGATAATTCGTTTCGCCGAGCAGCAGGTTCTGCGTACCCATCAGAAGGTCAATCTCGCCGCGTTCAAGAGCGATGAAACCGTCAACGGTATTCTCAAATATCACGGCATTCGGATGATTCGGGAACCACGAAAAGAACAGTTCCGCATATGCCGTGTCACGCGTAACGCCGACCTTTGCGTACAGAATTTCATTGTAGTTGACGTCCCTGAATTCCAGTTTTGAAAGCAGCGCGTAATAGTCGGAGAGGGAAGCGGTGTCGGCCCATATGAAGCGATCGGCGCGTTCCTCTGACCTTATCAGCTCGGACGAAAGGGCGACTTCGCCGCGTTCGAGCATACTCATAATTTCCGACCAAGTGCGCTTGTCGGTATACGGACACTCAAAGTCAAGACCGGTAAGAGCCTCAATTTCGTGCAGAAGGTCTACCGCGAGACCCTGCCATTCCTGATCCTGATCGTTATAAAAACTGGTGGGATAATTGTCAAATTCGGTGGCAACGGGAACGGTCAGACCCTGCTCGATATGTACTGAAATGTACGCGAGTTCCTCCTCGGACAGCTGCGTAAAGAGCTTGTGCCGCATATATTCGTGCTGACCGATATTATAAAGCTCCGTGAGCTTTTGAAGCGCGCCGTTCTGCAATGCCTTTTGCACGACGGTGATGATCGGAGCGAGTTCCGGATTCTGCGTTGACATTGAGACAGGGGACAGGATGAGGGGATAAAAGTCCTCGGCGGCAACGTCGCCGTATACGTCAAATGCGGCTTCCGCGACGCCCTCTTCAAAAAACGCGTCGATTTCGCCGCTTTTCAGCATCTTATAGGCCGTCTCGTAATCATCGAGGAACACGATGTCATACGGTTCGTCGATATGCGGCAGCACGAGATCCACAGTGGTGACGCCGCGCAAAAAAGCATAGCGCAGCGGACGGGACTTTGAGATCGTGATAAAATCCTCGCTGCCGATAATACGCATATATTTTATGGAGCGTTCGACGATGGCGTCTGTCATATAGTACGTTTTCCGCCGCTCGTCCGTGACGGTCAGACTGCCGGTGAAGTCCACGTCATACGACGCAAGTCCGTCAATCATTTCGCCCCATTCAAAAATCGTGGGTTCAAAGTTTATACCGAATAAATCCGTCAGCCAGTCGCAATACAGCGCAATAAAGCCCTTGATCTGGCCGTTGGCGATAACAAAGGCCTCGACGTTATACAGTTCGCCGTAAATGAAAGAATCGTATTGATCGCGCAGCAACTCAACCGCCGCAATGTCCTCCGCGGTCACGCCGGGAATATCCCGATATGACGTGAATTCGGGAGCCGCGCCGTTAGCGGACGAACGAGAGGCGTCCGCACAACCGGAAAAGCCGGTGATTAAAAACAGGCAAGCCAAGAAAAAGCATAGTATTCTTGAATAACGCATTTGCTTATTTCACCTTCTAACCAAAAATAGGCATACTAAACCAAAACCTACTGATTTAGTATGCCATATAAATTGTCTAATGTCAAGTCTGAAACACTTTTTTCGGACAACCGGCTGATGTCCTTAACGATATCGGAATTCTCTTCAAGCACCACGGCGTAGACGAGAAAGTCGTCCCATAAAATGACGTGTTCCTTTTCTGCCTCGGAAAGCGTGCTGAACTCGTGAATGAAGTGCTTCAAACCCGCGACCTTTTCGGCGAGTTTGTCGCCCTTAGGTGTGCGTACAATTTTCGGACCCGCCTGATACGCGTTGGTTCTGAACAGCACAAAGCAGGGAAACATTACTACCAGATCGACGATTATTAAGAAAGTCACGGCAAAGACGACAAACCCCAGCATAATCGCCAAATCGCCCTCCGCCAATGTGGGGTTAATTGCCATACGCGCCTGCATTTCCACGAATTCCGGCGAGTTAATTGTCAGCGAGTTGAAACGTTCGACAAAGAGATCGCCGAACGCAACGAGCGCGGCAAACGCAACGACCCAGGAGAAGCAGCCCGTCATACACCCCGGCGCGCAGCCGATTTTCTTTGCGATTTTACTCTCCTTTTTTGCGTTGCGGTTACTGATGTAACCCTCGACAACCGCCTCCTGAAAGCGGTTGTTTTTCCAGCGCGTAACGGATTCGCGGTCAAGTTTATGAAATTTGAGCAAATCCAGAATCTCGCGCTCGTCGTCGCCGATATCGGCGGTTGAGCCGGGGACGATGACGATCCTGTCGCCCTCAAAGGAGATGGCGTTTTTCCGGTAAAGGCGCAACAGCGTCGCACTTACGTCTTTCTCGTCCTCAATCTTCAAGTCCATCACGATGCTGATCATCGCGGGGCTGACGCCCGCCAGTAAATCGCGGTAATAATCAATGCCGAGCGTTTTATTGAAGGTCGCGCTCTCGACAAGACGCTTTTTCCGACCGCTCTGAATGCCTAAATAAATCGAGGCAATGGGAGAAAACGGAATAAACCACAACTCGGCATACGCGAACACCAATAGAAACGCCATTCTGAAAAGCTCCGGAGAGTGCTTCATCGCCTCGTTCTCAACGGGCGTTTTCCCGATTGCAACAAACGTGTAGATCGCGCATACAGCCACAAGACCTGCGAATACGACGAGGAATACGAATGCGTTCGTTCTTTTTATTTTTTTGAGAGCTTTTGTCTCAAAGCGTTGCTTTACAGCTCCTGCCATAATTTAGAAAGAAACGCGCGGATTCTGACGGCTCTCCTCGTCTGCTGAAAAAGTGTTTTCTTTCCTGAATCCGAATATACCCGCGACGATGTTCTGCGGGAACTGACCGATTGTGTTGTTGTAGATGAGAACGGTGTCATTGAAGAACTGCCGCGCGAAAGCGATTTTATTCTCGGTTTCGTTCAGTTGCTCTTGCAGATTGAGAAAGCTCCCGTCGGCTTTGAGCGTGGGATATGCCTCCGCAAGGGCGAGAATCGACGGCAGAACGCTCGACATCTGCGTGTCGGCTGCGAGTGCCTCACTCCGCGTTCCGGCGGACACCGCAGCCTGACGCGCGGCGACGACCTTTTCAAGCGTCTCGCTCTCGTGTTCAGTATAGCCTTTGACGGTTTCGATGAGATTCGGAATCAAGTCCGCGCGTCGCGTAAGCTGCACATCCACTTGCGCCCACTGGGTTTGTACGCGGTTGCGGACCTTAATCAGAGTGTTGAACGTCTTGATGAAAAAACACAGCAGCAAGATAACCAGCAGGATGAGGACCGCAAAAATTATGTAAGCACTGTTAATATTCATTGGAATTACTCCTTAATATGTCATTATTATCATTTAATTTAACATACATTCGACAATATGTCCAGTTTTATTTTGTATAACAGTACAGAAAAAAGTTCTTTACAAACCGTAAGCCGCGTGCTATAATATTTTTCGTTCCGTGCGGGTGTAGTTCAGTGGTAGAACACCAGCCTTCCAAGCTGGTCATGTGGGTTCGATTCCCATCACCCGCTCCAACATAAAAGCCCGCCGTAGGCGGGCTTTTCGTGTATTTTATTGTGCCGATCAGGTCATTGACGTGACGCGCAGACGGTAGAGGAATGTGATGTGTCCCTCGGCGTCCGTGA
This sequence comes from Oscillospiraceae bacterium, assembly GCA_031261745.1. GTDB lineage: Bacteria > Bacillota > Clostridia > Oscillospirales > Oscillospiraceae > JAIRRO01. Next base: position 10,487 of record JAISJC010000056.1, on the reverse strand, counting down.
ACTGCTCCTGCCACTCGGAGAAATCCGCCGAGCGCAGACGTGCCTCCGCCAAACTGTCGCGGTAAATATCCCCGTCGCCGAGGAACAGGATGATGTGAATCGCGCCGTTCGCGTCCTCAATCTGCGTCGTGCCGTGTGTTTTTATATCGGAGTAGAGCCAGTCATTGATTTGCTTGTCAATGCCGGCGCGGTTTTTCTCGATGTTCTCGTAAAGCCCGCCCGTCGCCTCATTGAATACGTTGTCCGTAAGCTCAATCAGACGTTCCTCATAGGCGTCGCTCGAACCGGTTCTAAGCTCGCCCAAAAGCTTTGTGGCGTTGAATTCCAGCTCCGCGCGCGCGTCCTCGACAGCCTTGTCATACCCCGCCTGGTCAAAAACGCCGTCCTCGCCGGTATACGCCGACGTGAGGACCTCTTTCTGCGTGAGAACCATTTCGCGGTAATTCTTCGTGGCGTAATTATTCACGTCGCGTCCGGCAAAGTACAGCACGTAGAAGCTCGTGTTCGTGTCGCCCTCGGAAACGGCAAGCGTCGTGATGTCGCCGACCTTGCGCGCCGCGTCTTTCGCCCACTCGGCGTATGAACCCGCGACGTATTCGCCGAGCGCATTATGCAGCGTGGAATCGTCGTCGGCGTAGGCCTCCGCGTCATATTCGCGCGCCGCGTCGATGAATTCCTGCTCGTTCGTGATGCTCGCGACGTATCCGTTCGCCTTCGTCTCTGCGACGGAAACCTCCTCGCCCTCGGCCGCCGCAACAGTGAAGTAACGGATGGAGAACGTGTCCAGGTTGTCCTTATTCTCTGTGTAGTAATCGGCAAGTTCTGTCGCGGAGTACGTGAACGCGTCATTCACGGACTCGGAATACTCGCCGACGACATAACGGATGCGCGACAGGCGCAGATAGTCCTTTTCGTTAATCGTGTTGCGGTAATTCTGCTTCACGTATTCTTTGAGCGACAAACCGTAATACTGCTCAATCTGCGCGGTCATCTCGGCGATTTGCGCGTCAAATTCCGCTTCCTGCTCCTCGGTCAGTACGAAACCGCTGTTCTGCGCGGCGGTGTACATCGCGCCGATCTGACGCATCGTCGTATAGGCGTTATCGCTGAAAAAATACTCCCAGGTCGTCCCCGTGGATTCGTTGATCTGGCTTGAGTACGACTGGCTGCTGTTCGGCAGCATAATCGACGCGTTTTCGCCGAGGTACTGGTACACCATATTCGTGTACTCGTTAATCGCTTCCTTATAGAAATAGCTCGCGTCCGCGGCAGTGAACTTCACGCCCGACGCCTCAACCGCCGTGACGCGGCGGCGCAAAAAGTTAGAGTTTACAAGCAACGAACCGAGAAACGCGACGATGAGGACAAGCGCGACAATCGCCGCGATTTTCGGTACCTTTTTCAGCTCTTCCTCTTTTTGTTGATACGTTTTCGCCATTTTTTCGACTTCCTTTTCCTAAGTAATATCTGTAACCGTAGTATTATAACCGAAAAGGAAGATAAATGCAAGAGTTATTTTGCGAGCCGCTCCGCAATCGCGATAAAGCGCGTATCGCCGCGCAGAGCCGCAAACGGGTCAACGCCGTTATACTGCCACGCGTCGGGTTTCAGGAACTCCCGCAGCTGTCTTATCGCCTCGTCGCCGGTGTTATACGACTGCATACCGCGCAACAGCAGCGACTTAAATTTCGCGCCCGTCTCTGCCGCCGAGGATAACGCGAAGCCGCACGCCCTTTCAAGGTATTCGAGCGCGTCCTCGTTCCGCCCGTCCGCCGCGGCGAGACGCGCCATATTGCGGTAGGAATACGCGGTGAAGTACCCCGCGTAGCTCTCGTCGCCGTCCGATAACAGCTCAATCGCTTTCGCGCCCTTTTCGAGAATCGCGACGCGCTCCGCGAGCGTGTAGCCCTCCGGTGCGGGCGCGTAGGTGTTGTTGTCCGCGTCCGCGACGAACATTGTCAGCGTATGGAAGTGCAACGCCGCCTCCGCAAAGTTCTGCCGAATCCGCGCGGCGCGTTCCTCGCCCTCCAAATAATGCGGGAGCATTATCTCGCGACAGCCCGCCCAGCTCGGCAGACGCTCTGCCAGTTCAAGTGCTTTTTCCTTGTCGCCGAGCTCCTGATAGCACCCCGCGAGGGAGCGAAGCGCGTCCACGCGAACGTCGTCGTCCGTGCAGCGGTTGAGAATGCGGTCGTAAATCTCAATCGCCGCCGTCGCCGCCTCGCCGTCAATCGGGCGGTCGGAGTTGACACGTATGCTCACGCCAATGTACGCCGCGTAGTCGTGCCAAAGCCGCCAGGCCGTCGGATAGTCGCGCAGCGCGTCCTTGAGGTATTCCGCCGCCGCGTCGGAGCTTTGCTCATTGCATATTTTTAGGCTCTCCTCGCGGATTCGCAGGATTTCCTTTTGCTTGCGCTCCTCGTCCGCGCGCAGAAGCTCGTCCACCGTGACTTCGAGGTATTCCGCGAGCGCGGGCAGCAGCGCGACGTCGGGATAGTTCTCGTCCCGCTCCCACTTCGACACGGACTGGTACGTCACGCCGAGAATGTCCGCGACGTCGGCCTGCGTGTATCCGTGCGTTTCGCGCAGACGCTTTAAGTTTTTTCCGAATTCCATTGAAATGCCCTCCTTTTCTGTTGTGCTTTCATCATATCGTATGTAGGTAGGCTTTACAATAACGCTGTCGGCGAGAAAAACTCAACATTTGCGTTAGATACATTCCAAAAAAAGTCGGCGGATTTCTCCGCCGACCGTGACATTAAATGTCCCCGTCCTGCCGTGTGTGCCCATTTATAACCCTGCACATTTGCAGGTGGGTCGATTCCTCATAGCTTCGCTGCTTCCAACGTCCGCAGCGCAGAAAACGCGCGGGAGGCCTGCAATTCACTTTGAGAGCTGTCATCCCGTATTATAAATGTAGGAATAAAAAGGCTCATCACGAACAGGATAGGATGTAGTTATTATAACCTATGATTTGCGAAAATGCAATAGGGAAATTATACAAATTTTACGATTCCTCGTCGTCCGCGAACAGCTGTTCCATAAACGCCGCGTGTACGGCATCTTTCTCGTCGTCGTCGTCGATTGTCGCGAAAAGCTCCTCGCCGTTCTCCTCGACGACTTTGAGTATGACCATTCCGAAATCAGGATCGTCCTCGTCCATATCCGCGGGCGTGAACGCCATATATGTGTCATCGCCTATTTCAATAGTATCGAGATGTTCGAGCGCGAATTCGTTCCCGTCGTCGTCCGTAATCGTGTAGAAATCGTCGCCGAACTTCTCTTCGTCTTTTGTATCAGCCATTTTGCCGCACCTCCGTTTGATAGTGCGGCAATTATACTATATAAATATGAACTTTGCAATAGTCAGTTGCTGAAATCTTCGAGCAGACTCAGTAAATTCTCGTAACCCATTACGTTGAGACCGTTTTCCAGCAGTTCCTGATCGTATTTGCGCAGATTCCCGACGTCAATCGCGGTCTCAATTTCCGCCGCACCGCCGGATTCGACGGCAATTTTCCCGTCAACGCTGCGCAGGGTGAAAGTTTGACGTTCCGCCGGTTCCGCGGTGGTTTCGCCCTTTATGGCGGACGCGGCGAGCGCGGTGACGCCCGTGACAAATGTAATTGCGACTAAGCAGAGGATAGAAGAAACCTTTTTCATAAACTCAAAACCTTTCGTGAAAATCAATATATTTATTGTCACCCGGTTCAAGGAAATTTAATCATTTTCGAGCTATTATTTATTGACAAGTTGTGTTATAATTCTCTCTATGAACAAGTTAAATATAAAACAACTGAAAACTCTTAAAATCGGCGTCGATACGACAGCCGGAATCATCGCGCTTATTTTACGCGCAGCCCTCGCGGTTGTGCTGATTGCGGTCACGACGATGGTGTTTTTTGCCTGCATTTTTGCGGTTTACGTCAAGACGAATCTCTCAAACGGGCTTGAACTGTCGCTCGAAGATTTCTCGCAGAGTATTTCAAGCATCATCTACACCAACGACCCCGACACCGGCGAGGTCATCGAGCTTGCCACGGTCGAGAGTGCCGAGTACCGCATCTGGCTCGAATACGACGAGATTCCGATTGACGTGGAACACGCGCTCGTCGCGATTGAGGACCAGCGATTTTACAGGCACTACGGCGTGGACTGGTACCGCACGGCCGGTGCGTTCGTGACTATGTTCCTCGCGGGCGAGGGTACCTTCGGCGGCTCGACCATTACGCAGCAGCTCATAAAAAACCTCACGGGGAACGACGAGGTGACGATACAGCGCAAGCTGTCGGAAATTTTCAGCGCGCTGGCGTTTGAGCGAAAGTACAGCAAGGACGAGATTTTGCAGTGGTATCTGAACAAGGTATACTTCGGCAAGCGCGCGTACGGCATTGCCGCCGCCGCCGATATGTACTTCGGCAAGGACGTTGCGGAGCTGTCTGTCGCGGAAATCGCGTCGCTTATTGCGATTCCGAACAATCCGAGCATTTTCAATCCGTACACGCATCCGGAGAACAACAAAAAACGGCAGAGAACCATTCTGAGCGAGATGTACCGCCAGGGATATATCGAAACCGCCGAGGAATACGAGGCCGCCAAGGCCGAGGAACTTGTGTTCCATCAGGGCAAGAACACGGTCAACAACCAGCAGATTTACACTTGGTTTGAGGAGGCCGTCATTGACGAGGTCACAGCCGACCTGATGGAGCTGCGCGGCATCAACAAAACCACGGCGGGAATGCTGCTGTCCAGCGGCGGGTACCGCATTTACGCAACCGTGAATCCGAAAGTTCAGGCCGCGATTGACGAGGTTTACGAGGACATTGAGAGTTTGCCGAAAACGACCGGCACGAAAAAACAGCTGCAATCCTCGATCGTCGTCGTCGATCCGCACACGGGCTATATCGCCGGACTATCGGGAGGCGTGGGCGAGAAAACGGGCAACCGCATCCTCAACCGTGCGACAACGGACCTTGGGCGGCGTCCGGCGGGTTCGTCTATCAAGCCGATTGCCGTCTACGGACCCGCAATGGAGGCGGGACTGATCACGCCGGAGACGAAATTCGACGACTCACCCGACGCCGTTCTCACAGGGCGCACGGACGGCTGGCTGCCGAAGAACGACGACCTCGCGTACCTCGGTCTTATGGATATCCGGACCGCTGTCGTCAAGTCGCGCAACGTAATCGCCGCGCAGGTTCTCGATAAGCTGACGCCCGCGGTCTCGTTCCGCTTCGTCACCGAAAAGCTCGGAATGGAGCTGCTCCCCGCGGACGAGGATTACGCGCCGCTGTCAATCGGCCAGCTGACGCTCGGCACGACGGCCAAGGAAATGGCGTCGGCGTACACGATCTTCGACAACAACGGCATCCGCGTCGAGGCCGTTACGTACACGACGATTTACGACCGCGTGGGGAACCTCGTGTTTGAGAACAAGCCGCGCCAGACCGTCGCGATTTCCGAGACTACGGCGTACTGGATGACGAGCATCCTCCACGACGCGGCGACCGTCGGCACAGGCTCGGAGGCAAACCTCGGCAGTATGCCGACCGCCGGAAAAACCGGCACGACGGGCGACAACAAGGACCGCTGGTTCTGCGGCTACACGCCGTATTACGTCGCCGCCGTGTGGACGGGCTACGACCAGCCGGAGAAAATCAGTATGTCGAAGCGCGGCAACCCCGCAAGCCAGCTCTGGAAGCGCGTAATGGCAAAGATTCACGCGGATTTGCCCGTCAAGCAGTTCAGCGTACCGCCGAATATCTACCAGCCGCCGGTACCGGGCATCAAGGAAGTCGGTTACACCGTCAAATACCAAACCGAGTCAGGCACCATATTCTACGACGAGACCAAGACCGCGGTAGCCGGAACAACGCTTGAAATCACAGCCCCGACGTTCGACAGATTCGAGATTGTAGGCGACAAGTCGCAGACGCTGATAGTAAACGAAAACGAGGACCGCAACACAATCATATTCATCTACCGCATTATCACGCAGACGCCTACGCCGGAAATAACGCCCACACCAACGCCCGCAATCACACCGCCCGAACCCGCGACGCCGACGCCGTAAACTCAAATAGACGCAAAAATAACGCCCCACAATCGTGGGGGCGTTACGTTTAGGTTTTACTTATTTCTCCAACTTCTTGCGGGGGAGGATGACCGCGACCGCAACAGCGGCGAGGGCAAACAGACCGACAAGAGCGATGAGACCGCCGTCACCCGTGTTGACCGCCGCACCGGCAGCCGGACGAACGAGGACGTAGTCGAAACCGGAGGAACCTTTCAGCACATAATACTGACCGTCGGCGAGAGCCGCCACAGAGGAGGCTTCGGTATAACCGGCGAGCGCGGTCGGGTCGGTTACGGGAGCATACGCCGCGTCGAACAGGCCGTAAACGAACGTGCCGCTCTTAATGCCTTGGCCGTCGAGTGCCGGATCATATGTACCGGCAGCGAGGGGCCACTTGCCCACGTCAAACGCAGAAGCGAGTTCGCCGGGCTTCTTGTAAGCAGAGGCCGCGGGGGCTTCCGGAGCTGCGGTCGGAGCAGGAGCGATTACTTCGGGAGTTGCTGTCGGGAGAGCGGGCTCAGCAGTGACTGCGGGAGCAGTCACTTCGGGGTCGCCCGGCGAGTCCGGAACATCCGGTGTCGCTGTCGGAGTCGGATCCGGAGCAGCAACGGAACCGTCAGACTCGATGAGATAGATGTAGATGTAAGTGTTTACATCGTCAACATAATAGGTTCCTGCTTTGAGGGCACCTACGGTGTCAACTTTTGTGTAACCTGCGATTGCGGGGATAGCGATAGGCGTTGCAGCATACGAAGCGTCCATTGTGTACGCCATAAATACGTGCGCGCCTGTGGGAATGCTGCGGTTGTCAAGCTCAGGATAGTACATACCGGCTGCGAGAGGCCATACACCGGAATCAATGATTCCAGCCGCGGTCAGCTCGGACGGCTCGGTGTACGCCGCGGATGCGACGGTTGCGAGTGCCATCATCATAACAACGACGATGACGAGTGCGAGTACCTTTTTCATCAGGGGTTCCTCCTATTAAATATAATACCTTTTTATGCTAAACGCCTAATGGCGAAAAAGCCGTTTTACAAAAATCTTGTGCATATGTGAAGAGTTTTGCGCCGAAAATCTGTATATATTGTGGTATATTACACACCTTGCGACTATGGTAACATATCGTTTACAAATTGTCAAGCAAATTATGATGATATTTTTATGGAAATTTTCACGAATTACAATCCGTAAACACATAGTAAACATATATGTTTACTATAATAAAGTCTTTGGGTGAATTTGTCAAGATTTATTTTTACGACAACTTTTGCGAATAAACCGAGTTATCATTGGGTATACTGACCGTTTACAGGAGGTTTTGATATGACGGTAAACACGTCGTTTGACGACGGAACACTGACCCTGCGGTTTGAGGGTGAGCTGGACCACCACGCGGCGCGCGGCGCGGTGCGTGATGTGGAGCGCGCGATTGAGGCGCATTTGCCGCGCGCGTGCGTGCTGAATCTGGACGGGCTGTCCTTTATGGATTCGTCGGGAATCGCGGTGATACTCAAAGCGCACCGCCGCGTGTCCGAACTCGGCGCGACGCTGCTTGTCACGGGTGCGCGCGCGCAGCCGCTGAAAGTCCTTGCGGCGGCGAAATTGGAGCGGCTTATCACTATTGAACATCAAAAGGAGCTGTACATATAATGAAAGAAATCAACGGCGTTAAGCTCGAATTTACGAGCAAATCCGCGAACGAGGGCTTCGCCCGCGCGGCCGTGGCGGTGTTTGCGTCGCAGCTCGACCCGACGCTCGACGAGCTGAACGACATCAAAACGGCGGTGAGCGAAGCGGTCACGAACTGCATTGTCCACGCGTACCCCGACGAAATCGGGAAAATCCTCGTGCGCGCGAAGCTGTTTTCGGACAATTCGGTTGAAATCGTCGTGCGCGACTGGGGTCTGGGTATTCCGGACGTTGACGCGGCGCGCGAGCCGATGTTCACGACGGGCGGCGAGGAGCGCAGCGGAATGGGATTTACGATTATGGAGAGCTTTATGGACAGGCTCCGCGTCCGCAGTGCCGCCGGCAAGGGGACGACGGTCACGATGCGTCGGACAATCTCCGTTCGGGCGGCGCGGAAATGACGGAACAGGCTTCCGCGCGAATTGCGGCGGCGAAAAACGGCGACCGCGAGGCGGCGGGCGCGGCGATTGAGGAGAATTCGGGGCTGATTTGGAGCGTCGCGCGGCGGTTCTTCGGGCGCGGTGTGGACCCCGACGACTTGTATCAGCTCGGCTGCGTCGGCTTCCTGAAAGCTATGCGCGGCTTTGACGCGGATTACGGCACGCAGTTTTCGACGTACGCGGTGCCGAAGATTGCGGGGGAGATCCGGCGGTTTCTGCGCGACGACGGCTCCGTAAAGGTCAGCCGCGGACTGAAAGAACGCGCGAACAGGATTCGCACGGCGAAGCGCGAATTGGAGCAGTCGCTGGGGCGCGAGCCGTCGGTCTCGGAGCTTGCGGCGGAGCTTGACCTCACGCCGGAGGACATCGCGGCGGCGGAAACCGCTGCGCTGGAACCGGATTCACTCCAACGCGAGACGGGGGAGGACGGCTTCACGCTCGAATCCGTGCTTGCCGCTGCGGGCGACGAGGAAAATCTTGTAGAGCGCGTCGCGCTCCGCACGGCAATCGAAAGCCTGCCGGAAAAGGAGCGGCTTGTGCTGGGGCTGCGGTACTATCGCGGACTCACGCAGGACGCGGCGAGCCGCGTAATGCGCGTTTCGCAGGTTCAGGTTTCGCGCTTGGAGCGTCGCGCGATTGAGCGTCTGCGCGAAATGCTGGCGTCATAGGATGTAGGGGCGATTATCACAGATACATTTTTTGATAATCCGGCACGTATATCACCTCAAATAAATAATTATAATTATTTTAACGTAAAATAAGTTAAAAAGCAATAACTTATTTTACGTTATTTATAATCTCTTTGAGGTGATTGTATGTATCAGAGAATAAGAGATTTGCGCGAGGATCGAGATTTAACGCAAAGAGAAATCGCAAAGGTCTTGCAGATGTCGCAAACGGGCTATTCACAGTATGAAATCGGGAAGAACGACATACCTACGCAGATTCTGATAAAGCTGGCATTATTTTATAACACAAGCACGGATTATTTGTTAGAGCTGACGGATCAAAAAGAGCCGCCGCCGCGCCGCAGTGAAAAAAAGTAAGGCGCGAACATAGTTCGCGCCTTTACATTGACTTTTTTGTAATCCTGTCGCGCACCTTGTCGAACGCGGAGAACACACCAATAAACACGATGAAAATTTCGAGCCTGCCGAGGAGCATTGCGACCATTTCGACAACCAGCGTCGGCGTTGAGGCGTGCGCCGTCAGGCCGTTTGAAAGCCCGACCGTGCCGAACGCGGCGGTGAACTCAAAAAGCGCGTCCATAAGCGAACTGTCCTCAAAATGCGTAATCAGCAGCGTGCCGATGAAGATAATCGCGGCGTAAACCGTCACAAATTCGAGCGTGTCGCGCACGAGAACGCCGTCGATCGGCTCCTCGCCCTGCGCGGTGCCGTAACGCATCGCCCTAATGCGGTGCGACGGCGAAACGCGGCGGAAGATATTTGATTTCGTGACGCGCACGAGAATATACGCGCGCGTGAGCTTAATCCCGCCCGCCGTGGAGCCGGTCGCGCCGCCGAGGAGCATTAAAAGCATAATCAGTCCGACGACGAACGGCGGCCAGAGCGCGTAATTCGCGGTCGTGAAGCCCGTCGTGGAAAGCACCGAGATGACGGCGAACGTCGCCTCCCGCAGGCTCCGCGCGAAGCCGAAATCGTTGTGCGCAATGAGCGAAAACACCGACAGCGGAATGAAAATCAGCAGAACGCAGCCGAGAAAGCGCACCTCGGAGATTTTCGCGACGCGCCTGAATTTGCGCCGGACGAGCAGGAGCAGTACGGCGAAATTCGTGGAGCCGACGAGCATTAGGAGCATCGTGATAATCTCAATCGGCAGGCTGTCGTAATAGCCGATGCTCGACGAATGCACTGAAAATCCTGCAGTCGCGAGCGAACCCATCGCGTGGCAGATCGCGTCGAACAGCGGCATACCGAAAACGCGGTAAAGCGCGGCACCGAGCGCGAAGCAGCTCATATATATAAGGAAGATGGTCAGCGACGTGCGGCGCAGGTTCGGCTGCGCGCCGCCGGGGTGAACCTCCGTGTTATACATCGACATCACCTGTCGCCCGCCGATTACGATTCCGATAATTATGACGAAGCCGAGACCGCCGCAGTATTGCATAAACGCGCGGTGAAACAGGAAAATGTGTGGCAGCGTGTCCGGATTTACGACGGTCATTCCGCCCGTGGACCAGCCGGAAACGGACTCAAACAGCGCGTGAACGAAGTCGAGCCGCCCCGAAATCACGAACGGCAGCGAGCTGCCCAAAA
>JAISJC010000053.1 GCA_031261745.1 Oscillospiraceae bacterium | reverse complement strand
ATTGCAGTATCTCCTTTTCTTGATACTACTATTATAACTCCTCAATTCCCGAATTTCTCACTTTTTAGCAATTTTCTACAAATATTTTTCTTCTCCGTGCGTTAGGGGATAATTCCGATATTATTTTTTTCTTGTTTACTAGCATTTGCTTACGTCACATCCGTATTTTTTTGTGTTTTAATAACTTATTTTTTTATAATTTTACTCCTTTCACCAATAAATGTCAACCTTTTTGTAATTATTTAACTGTAATGCACAATTTACCGGAAAGATTACCGGCAAAACCGGTGCTGTTTTTGTATTGTATTTTACTGTTGCATTCCGTTCGCAGCTGTTATATAATTTGATTCATAATAATTATTGAGGAGTATGCATTTTGTTAAAGAAATTCCGTTCTCTGTTCGGCGCGCAGGATATGACGCAGGGTAAACCGCTCGGCGTTATGATGAAGTTCGCCATTCCCCTGCTCATCGGTAACTTCGCTCAGCTGTTCTACAACATCGTCGATTCCGTCGTCGTCGGCAACCTCGTAAATTCCAACGCACTCGCGGCGGTCGGCGCGTCCGCACCGATTCAACAGTTGTTCTTCGTTTTCTTTATGACTGTCGGAACGGGCGTCTCCGTAATGGTATCACAGTATTTCGGCGCGAAAGACAAGGAAAATCTCGATAAGACCGTCGGCACCGCGCTGACAGCCACGCTCGTCGTGACGCTGTTCATTACGCTGATCGGTATTCCGCTGTCAGTGCCGATACTCAAACTCACAAAGGTCACGGATCCTGAGATGTTCCGCTTCGCAAAGGATTACCTGCTGATTACGTTCATCGGCACGGTCGGTCAGGGCTTTTACAACATTCTCTCCGGTATTCTGCGCGGTATGGGTGAGTCCATTTTTCCGCTGTTTGTGCTTATCGGCACCGCGCTGCTGAACGTCATTCTCGATCTCTGGTTCGTCGGGCCGCTGCATATGGAGGTTATGGGCGCGGCTCTCGCGACAATCATCTGCCAGTACATATCGGCGGCTGTGTGCCTGATTCGCCTGCTGCATATGAAGAATACGGTCACGGTCACGCGCGAGTCACTGCATCCGCGAAAAGCGATTATCGGACAAATAGCGCGAATCGGACTGCCGTCGGGTATTCAGCAGGGCATTCTGTCCGTCTCATACATCTTTGTGCAGTCGCTGATTAACTCAATCGTCATCTATGACGCGGCGGGAATCGCGTCCACGACAGTTTTTGCCGCAATCAACGTCGCAATCTCCAAGGTCGATAATATCGCAATGCTCCCGAATCAGGCGTTTTCAATGGCGGGTTCCACGTTCGCGGGACAGAATATCGGCGCGGGGCGGCTTGACCGCGTGCGACAGGGATTCAAAATCATACTCACGACTTCGCTGATTGTTTCCGCACTGCTGATTACGATTATTTCATTCTTCGGCGGTAACTTAATGAGTATGTTCATCAGTGAAAACGACCCGAACCGTAACATTATCCTAAGCTACGGCGTTCAAATGCAGCGGATTATGGTCTGGTGCTACCTCGCTATGTCGTTCACGCAGGCGTCCTCCGGCGTTCTGCGCGGCGCGGGCGATACGTTCCCCGTGATGTGCTTCACGATTATCGGCACGGTGTTTATGCGAATGCCGATGGCGTATATGATGGTGCGGCTGCCGAAAGCGACCGCCGAATTTCCGGCCGGCGACCCCGCCGGCGTGTACTGGTCGATGCTGATTTGCTTCTCGCTCGTCGCGGGCGCGTGCTACGTCTATTACCTGACGGGCAAATGGAAAAAGAAAGCCCTCACGCGCGCAAGACCCCAACCCGCCGACGGCGCGGAAGTATAGTACTATTATTAAGGAGGGCAATATGCCGATTAAACTATTAATGGGCAACGAGGCTATCGCGCTCGGCGCGCTCGCGGCGGGCGTTTCCGTCGCGGCGGGATACCCCGGAACGCCAAGTACGGAAGTACTGGAAACCATTGCAAAGGAAATAAAGAAAATTGAACAGCACCAACACGTCGACACAGTCGACGCGACGCGGAGCGTCGTCAGCGAAGCGGGGCTTCGCCCTGCAAGCGCATATACAATCGAGTGGTCCGTCAACGAAAAGGCCGCGCTCGAAGTCGCCGCTGGCGCGAGCTATACGGGCGCGCGGACGCTCGTGACGATGAAACAGGTCGGGTTGAACGTCGCGTCGGACCCGCTGATGTCGCTCGCGTATATCGGCGTCAAGGGCGGAATGGTCGTCCTCGTCGCCGACGACCCCGGCCCGATTTCCAGCCAGACGGAGCAGGACACGCGCACCTTCGCGAAGTATTCCAAGCTCCCCTGCTTTGACCCGAGCTCGCCAGAGGAGGCGTATGCGATGATTCAAGACGCGTTCGCGCTGTCCGAGGAGCTGCACACGCCCGTGCTGTTCCGCCCGACGACGCGGCTCTGTCACGCGACCGCGCCGATTGACGTTACCGACGAATGGAAAACCGTCAAACCCGAAGGATTTATCAAGGACCCGAAATGGGTCATCTTCCCGCGCCTGTCCGTCAAGGCTCACGCCGAGATTGAAAAGCGCAACCGCGCACTGTCTGAGCGGTTCTCCGATTATAAATTCAACGCAATCGAGGGGCGCAGCGAGGCGTTCGGAATTGCGACGGGCGGCGTGTGCTACGCGTATGTCAAAGAGGCGTTGAAGCGGCTCGGCGCGGAATGGGTCAGGGTGCTGAAAATCGCGACGCCGTTCCCGTTCCCGCAGTCTCTCGCGCTGGATTTTATTGACTCCGTGGAGCGCGTTTTCGTCGTTGAGGAACTGGATCCCGTGATTGAGCGCGAGTTGCTGTACCTCGCGGGCGCGGCGGGGCGGACGCTCGATATTTACGGCAAGGAGATCACGGAAAACCTGCCCGCGTCGGGCGAATACACCGTTGAGATGCTCACGGAAAACATCGCGGCGTACCTCGGCTTGCCGTACGAAACGCCGCAAACGCCGGAACTGCCGCCGCTTCCCGTGCGTCCGCCTGTGCTGTGCGCCGGCTGTCCTCACCGCGCGAGTTTTTACGCCGTAAAGCGCGCGATGGGCGGCAAAAAAGCTGTTTTCTGCGGCGATATCGGCTGCTACACGCTTGGCAACGCGCTCCCGCTCGATATGGTGGACACCTGCCTCTGTATGGGCGCGGGAATCACGATCGCGCAGGGCATCGCCCGTGCGGAGCCGGACACGACAGCGTTCGCGTTCGTCGGCGACAGCACCTTTTTCGCGAGCGGCATTACGGGCATTATCAACGCCGTTTACAACAAAAACGATATGGTTCTCGTCGTCCTCGACAACCGCATTACCGCGATGACGGGCGGGCAGACGCACCCCGGCATCGGCAAAACGCTGATGGACGAGCAGACCGCCGCGCTGAATATCCCCGCGATTTTGCGCGCAATAGGCGTCGAGCCGCGCGTCGTAAATCCGCTCAGCCTCGACGAAGCGGTCAACGCCGTCAAGGCGGCTGCCGCCGAGAGCGGCGTTCGCGCGATTGTATTCGAGTACCCCTGTGTGAACGTGGAAAGGCCCAAAGGCAAGGCGACCGTCAACGCCGAGAAATGCACGGGTTGCAGTCTGTGCCGTCGCGAAATCGGCTGTCCCGCGCTGAAAATCGGCGCGAAAGCCGAGATTGACGCGAGCCTCTGCACGGGCTGCGGTCTTTGCGTGCAGGTCTGCCCGTTTGATGCGATTGAGGTGACGAAATGAACATACTTATCTGCGGAATCGGCGGTCAGGGCGTGGTTTATGCGTCAAAACTGCTGGCAAGACAGGCGTTGGAGCGCGGCGAAACGGTCCACACCGCCGAAACAATCGGAATGGCGCAGCGCGGCGGCTCCGTCGTTTCGCACGTCCGAATCGGCGGAGACTGCCACTCCCCGCTCATTCCCAAGGGCGACGCCGACGTAATAATCGGGCTTGAACCCGCCGAGACCGTGCGGAACATCGCGTATCTGAAAACGGGCGGCACCGTCGCGGTGTCCACGCGCGGAATCGCACCGACGACGGGCGGCAACTACAACCCCGAAGATATGCTCACGTATCTGAAAGGTCTGCAAATCGACCTGATTGTCGTGGACGCGGAGGAGGTTTTCCGCCGCGACGGCAGCTACCGCAATTTGAACATCGAAATGGTAAACGCCGTGGGGCATTTGATATGAAAAAGGAGCCGGACGATTACCGCGAGGTGTTTGACGGATTCAGCTTTCCCGTCAAAGAATACAGACCCGTGGACACCTCAAAAATCAACCTGATTGACGGGCGCGGCAAGGTGCTTTTTGCGGGCGTGAAGGATATACACGCGATTAATCTGAATCTCGGCACGGCTCTTATAAATCAGGACGATATTATTAAGATAATCAGTCTGAAAACAGGTTTGCGCCTTTTCGGATCCGGCAGGTTCAGAACCGATTACGATAAAAAAGACAGGAATCTCGGCACAATCCGCGGCTATACAATTGAGGAGAACACGCCCTTTGACGACTATTCGTTATTTACGCTGTGCCTTTATCCGTACTCCGTCGATTCGCGGACCGAAATCACATTTAAGGTTTTTGAAAACCGCGTTGAATTTATCAAAATCGTTACAATATAAAATAAGAGAAATCGGAGGCATTTCCAATGCAACTCAACAAGACACAGACAGACACGCTTCGCGACCTGATAACGCGCCTGAACAATCTGGACAACGGCTTTTACAAGGCAAAACTGAACGGCGCGAACCTCGGAACGCGCGACCCGCAGGCGGACTTTGAGGCGTTGCCGTTTACCTCCAAGGAGGAGCTGCGCGACGCTTATCCGCTCGGAATCGCGGCCGTTCCGGAGGAAAAAATCGTGCGTATTCACTCCTCGTCGGGGACGACCGGCACGCCGATAATCATTCCGTATACGCAGCAGGACGTGGACGATTGGGCGGTAATGTTCAAGCGTTGCTACGAAATGGCCGGAATTACGAACCTCGACCGCATTCACATCACCCCTGGCTACGGGCTTTGGACGGCGGGCATCGGCTTCCAGCTCGGCGCGGAGCTTCTCGGCGCGATGGTCATCCCGATGGGACCGGGCAACACGGAGAAGCAGCTGAAAATGATGATGGACTTGAAGTCCACCGTACTGACCGCGACGTCCTCGTTCGCGCTCCTGCTCGCGGAGGAGATTGAAAAGCGCGGGATCAAGGACAAAATCCACCTCACCAAGGGCGTAATCGGCTCCGAGCGTTGGGGCGAGAAGATGCGCAAGCGCATTGCGAACGAGCTGGGCGTGAAGCTGTACGACATCTACGGTCTGACGGAGATTTACGGACCCGGCATCGGAATGTCCTGCGAATATGAGTGCGGTATGCACTGCTGGGACGACTATATGTACTTTGAGATTATCGACCCGAAAACGGGCAAAAACCTGCCCGACGGCGAATTCGGCGAGCTTGTCATCACGACGCTCCGCAAGGAGGGCGCGCCGCTGATTCGCTACCGCACGCACGACCTCACGCGCATTATCCCCGGCGAGTGCGAGTGCGGAAGCCCGTATCCGCGCATCGACACGCTTATCGGCCGCACGGACGATATGGTCAAGGTCAAGGGCGTGAACATCTATCCCGGTCAGCTCGAAGATGTTCTGCGCGATATCGAGGGCGTTTCGAGTGAATATCAGGTTATGATTGACCACCTGAACGGCAAGGACATTATGACGCTGTTCTTTGAAACGGAGCTTGGATTCAGCAAGCACGACGTTGAAAACGCCGTGAAAACCGCGATTAAGAGCCAAATCGGTCTTACGATCGTGCCGATGAGCGTCGCCGTCGGCGAGCTGCCGCGCAGCGAGAAAAAAACCGCGCGCGTGTTCGACAACAGATATTAATGAAGCGGTTTCTGCCGTTATTGCTATGCGTAATATTGCTCACGGGTTGCGGGGAAACGTCCGCAACTCGTGAGTTCTTTGCTATGGACACGGTGATGAGCCTTACCGCGTACGGCGGCAACGCCGAAACGGCGGTCGCGGAAGCGGAACGGGCGGTCTATAATGTCGCGGTGCCCGGCGAGACAAAGGAAAGCGTGGAGATTCTTAAAATCGCGGAAAGAGCGCGGATAATGACGGACGGCGCGTTTGATGTTTACTACGCCTGCACCGGCGAACCCGATTTCGGCGGGATAGCCAAGGGTTACGCCGCAGACGAGGCGGCGGAGATTTTCCGCGAGAACGGCATTAAGAGCGGACTTATAAACCTCGGCGGCAATATCTACGTCGTCGGGAACAAGACGAGCGGCAAGCCGTGGGAGATTGCGGTGCAGTCCCCTTTTGACGAAAATCAAACCGTCGGGACACTGAAACTCGCCGACACCTCCGCCGTTACGAGCGGCGTTTACCGCCGCGGCGAACATATCATCGACCCCGCGACGGGGCTGCCCGCCGATTCCGGCCTTGCGAGTGTGACCGTAGTGTGCGAGAACTCCGCGCTCGCGGACGCGCTGTCCACGGGTTTATTCGTCCTCGGACGCGAACGCGCGTTGGAAATCTGGCGGGAAAACCGCGATCTGTTTGACCTCGTACTCATCGAGGAGGACGGGACGGTCACGGTTACGGAGGGACTCGAAAGCGTCTACTCGTCGGGCGGCAAACACGAAACGGCGGGTTCGGGTGAAATCGGGATTTTCCTCGGCGGCGAGCTGGTGCAATCCGTTGACCTCAATGCCGTTGCGAAGCCGTATGACCTCAATGTCGGCGGCGGGAACGTCGCGCATATTGAACGCGGCGAGGTCTATATGCTCGAAGCCGACTGCCCCGACCAAATCTGCGTGAAGCACGCGCACCTGCGCACAAACGAGCGTTACGACGGCGACACGCCGATTGTCTGTCTGCCGAACAATGTGGTGATAAAATGGATATGAAGCGATTGGCACGACTCGCGGTTCTGACCGCCGCCGCGCTCGCGGTACACACGGTTGAGGCGCAAATCCCCGCGTTTGTGCCGGTTCCGGGCGTGAAACTCGGTTTGGCGAACGCGTTTACGCTCTTCGTGATGTTTATCGACGGAATCCCCGGCGCGGCAGCGGTGCTGCTCGCGCGGGTTTTGCTCGGCGGTTTCGCCTCAGGCGGATTCTCGATGCTGATTTACTCGCTCGCGGGCGGCGCGGTGAGCTTTGCGGTAATGGCAATTCTGAAAAAACCTTTCGGGATTAAATTCGCGTTCCTAACGGGCGCGGTCGGCGGCGTCACGCACAATTTCGCGCAGCTTTTCGTCGCCGTCGCGGTGACAAAAACGCCGGAACTTTGGGCGTACTTCCCCGTTCTCGCCGCGGTGGGTGCGATATGCGGCGCACTCACGGGGTTTATTTCCGGTATAGTCGTGCGCCGGATAGGTAGATATACATAAAACACTATTCATATATACACACTTCTGCTACTGTTTTTTGTAAAATAATATGATATAATAGCAAATATGGACTCAACACAAAAAACAGTAGGTGATTTATGATGAAGCGTTTACCCGGGATTCACGCACCGCACCTGAAAAATACCGACGCGAAAACGGCGGAGATACTTCCGGTGCCGAAACTCGTGCATATTCCGATGTCGATGCACATCGGCGCACCCGCAAGGTCCGTCGTCACCGTCGGCGATATTGTGAAGGTCGGTCAGCTTTTGGGCGAACCGGACGGAGCCGTATCCTCGCCGGTGCATTCGTCCGTTTCCGGTACGGTCAAGTCCATTGACGCGATTGACGCTGTGACAAACGAGCGAGGAACCGTCATCATCATTGAATCCGACGGCTTGCAGACGCCGCTCGAAACGCTCACGCCCCCCGACGTCAACACAGCAGAGGACTTCATTGCCGCCGTGCGCGATTCCGGCGTCGTCGGTTTGGGCGGCGCGGGCTTCCCGACGGCGGTAAAACTCACTGTCAAGGACATCGCGCAGGTCGAGTATTTCATCGTCAACGGCGCGGAATGCGAGCCGTACATTACGTCGGATACGCGCACGATGATTGACGACGCGGAACTGCTGTGGGACGGCATTCGGCTCGTTAAGAAGCACCTCGGCGTCACGAATATCCTGATCGGCATTGAGAACAACAAGCCCGAAGCGATTCGCGTTCTCTCCGATTACGCGGCGAAGGAGCCGATTGCAAAAGTCGTTTCGCTCCCCGCTATGTACCCGCAGGGCGGCGAAAAGGTGCTGATTTATAACCTCACCGGGCGCATCGTCGAGGAGGGCAAGCTCCCGCTCGACGCGGGCTGTATCGTGATTAACTGTACGACGCTTGCCGCGGTCGCGCGGTATATCAAAACCGGAATGCCGCTCGTCGAAAAGCGTGTCACCGTTGACGGCAGTGCGGTCAGAACTCCGAAAAATGTAATCGCGCCTATCGGCACTCCGCTGTCGGACATCTTCGATTTCTGCGGCGGACTCACCGACGACGTGCGGAAGATTCTCTACGGCGGCCCTATGATGGGTGTCGCCGTTCTGTCTGTTTCGGCTCCGGTTAAGAAAAGCACAAACGCAATCATCGCGCTCAACGCCAAGGACGCGGCTCTGCCGCGCGAGACGGAATGCATTCGCTGCGGACGCTGCATAGGCGGCTGTCCGCTCGGTCTTATGCCCGCCGTTCTGCGCGACTATTTCCTCCTCGGACGCACGGATATGCTTGAAAAGTACAAGGTGAATCTCTGTATGGAATGCGGTTGCTGTTCGTTCAACTGTCCCGCGAAACGCTCCCTGACGCAGACGATGAAGCTCGCCAAAGCGCGTTTGCGCGAGAGCCAAGCGGCGAAAAATAAGTAATCATTTTCTTGTACATTGTTATTGTTTTTTAGTATATTTCTACTAACTATCTCCTATGTCTATTGTAAATTTAGTACCGAAGTATTAAAATCAAGCCACCTGATTAATTATAGAGGTGGTTATGTTGAAAACACTCGGCGGCGTTCGGACGCCGCACAAAAAAGGAACGGCAAACAGTCGCGAAGAGCCGATGGCAATCTCGCGTTTTGTGACAATCCCGATGTCGATGCACCGCGGAAAACCGGCAAAATGTATTGTAAAGACCGGCGACGTCTTAAAGGTCGGGCAAAAAATCGGCGAGGCTGACGGCAGCGACTCGGCGCACATACATTCAAGCGTTTCCGGTACGGTGAAGGACATTATCACGACAGATCCGGTTACGGGCAAAGCGCAGATAAGCGTCGTCATCGAAACCGACGGCTTGCAGACTTTTGACGAAACTCTGGCTCCGCCGACGGTGGAAACGCTTGATGATTTACTCGTGGCAATTCGCAATTCCGGCGTCGTCGGCCTCGGCGGCGCGGTCGCACCGACGGCTCCTAAGCTGACGCTGCGCGACCCGTCCAAAATCGACTATCTGATTGTAAACGGAGCGGAATGCGAACCTTATATGACCTGCGACACGCGGACGATGATTGACGACCGCGAGCTGCTGTGGAGCGGTATTCGTCTGATACACAGATTCCTCGGCATTAAAAATATCGTCATCGCCATTGAGCGCAACAAGCCGGAGCCGATTCGGATTTTCAAGGAGCTTACCGCGAAGGAACCGATTGCGCGCGTACAGGTTCTGCCGACAAAATACCCGCAGGGCGGCAAGATAAACCTGATTTACAATATTACGGGACGTATAGTTCCTGAGGGAAAACGCCCCGGTGACGTCGGCTGCGTGGTTATCAACTGCTCCACACTCGCCTGCGTCGCGCGGTATGTCGAAACGGGCGTGCCGCTGGTCGCGAAACGTGTTACGGTTGACGGCTCAGCCGTAAAAAAACCGCGGAATGTACTCGTTCCTCTCGGAACGCCGATTTCCGACGTGTTTGAATACTGCGGCGGGCTGCGCGATAACGTCGCCAAGGTTATAACAGGCGGCCCGATGATGGGTATCACGATTCCGGATTTGCATATGCCCGTCGTCAAAAGCACGAATACGCTTCTGGCGTTTTCCGATAAGGAGGCGTTCGCGCCGAAGCCGTCAACGTGCATAATGTGCGGCAAATGCATCGCCAACTGTCCGATGAAGCTGATGCCTGTCGAGATTCAGGACGCTTTTCTTCGCGAAAAAACGGACCGGCTGCGCGCCCTGAAACCCGGAATGTGCGTGGAATGCGGCTGCTGCTCGTTCACCTGCCCCGCGTCACGTCCGCTGACGCAATATGTAAAACTCGCCAAAGCACGTTTGCGCGAGTAAGGAGGCAATTTAATGAATCTACTCACAGTTTCGCCGTCACCGCACATCCGCGGCAATGAGACGACCTCCGGAATAATGCGCGACGTGCTGATCGCGCTGATTCCGGCAGCCGTTGCGTCGGTAATTATCTTCGGTTTCCGCACGCTCGCGGTGATCGCGGTTTGCGTCTGTTCGTGCGCCATTTTTGAGTGGGCGTTCGAGAAGCTCACGAAGCGCGACACCACAATCGGCGACCTGTCCGCGGCTGTCACCGGCGTTCTGCTCGCGTACAACCTGCCCGTGACAATCCCGTTGTGGCAGTGTGTCGTCGGCTCGTTCGTGGCGATTGTCGTAATCAAGCAGCTCTTCGGCGGAATCGGCAAGAACTTTGCGAACCCCGCAATTACGGCGCGGATTTTTATGTTTCTCGCGTTCACCGGCACGATGTCGCGCTACATAATCCCCCGCTCCCCCGACGCGGTTACGGGCGCGACGCCGCTGATGATAATGCAATCCGGCGTCGGTGAGCTGCCGTCCGCGCTCGACCTCTTTCTCGGCAACCACGGCGGCGTTCTCGGCGAGACGTGCGCTCTCGCGCTGATTTTAGGGTTCGCGTATCTGCTCATTCGCCGCGTAATCGGGTGGGAAACGCCCGTAATTTATGTCGCCGTCGTGTTCGCCCTGACGGCGGCGTTCGGCGGCAATCCCGTGAACGCAATCCTCTCCGGCGGGCTGCTCCTCGGCGCGATATTTATGGCGACAGACTATGTGACGGCTCCGATGACGTTCTGGGGGCGGTTCGTGTTCGGCGCGGGCTGCGGTGTTCTGACCGTGATTATACGGCAATTCGGGAGCTATCCGGAGGGTGTTTCGTTCTCGATTCTTATAATGAATATCCTCACGCCGTACCTCAACCGCCTGACCGCGGCAAAGCCGTTCGGAGGTGTCAAATGAAAAAGGATTTCGTCATTCCGATTGCGGTTCTGCTGATTATCTGTATCGTCATCACGGGCGCGCTCGCCGCGACGAATCAGCTCACCGAGCCTATTATCGCCGAGGCGGCGGCAGTGCGTTCCGACAAGGCGATGCAGGAACTCGACTACTCGTTGAAGGACTTCTCGGAGCTTGACCTCGCGGGCTTGCCCGAAAGCGTCGTCTCCGCTTTTTCGGCGCACAACGATATGGGCGTGAATTACGTCTTTACCGTTTCAGCCGACGGCTACGGCGGCAAGGGCAGCCTTATTATTATGGTGGCCGTAAACCCCGACGGCAATGTCATAGCGACGAAAACCCTCGCTAACGGCGACACAAAGGGTCTCGGTTCCCGCGTTTCGGAGCCTGACTTTGAGGGACAGTTTGACCACAAGCCGCTGTCCGCCGCCGACGTCGCGGATATTGACGGCATAACCGGCGCGACAATCTCATCGAACGCCTATCGCGGCGCGGTTCTCACCGCGCTTGAAGCGTATGAGATAATTACGGGAGGTGCGAAATGAGCAGATTATCCAACCTCACACGCGGCATCTTAAAGGAAAACCCCGTGCTTGTGCTCGTCCTGGGGACGTGTCCGACGCTCGCGGTTTCGACGCAGGCGGTGAACGCAATCGGAATGGGCATTGCGGCGACGTTCGTGCTGACCTGCTCGAATATCGTCATCTCCGCCCTGAGGAACATCATTCCCGACAAGGTGCGAATCCCTTGCTACATCGTACTGATAGCGGGCTTCGTCACCGTCGTTCAGATGGTCTTGGAGGCGTACGCCTACTCGCTCTTTGAGGCGTTGGGCATCTACCTTCCGCTGATCGTCGTCAACTGCATCATCCTCGGCCGCGCCGAGATGTTCGCGAACAAGAACACGGTTTTTGACTCCGCGCTCGACGGCATAGGAATGGGTCTCGGCTTCACGCTCACGCTGCTCGTTATGGCGTCAATCCGCGAGATTCTCGGCTCCGGAACCTGGTTCGGAATGGGTATCCCGTGGCTGAAAGACAACGGGATTTCCGTGCTGACAATGGCTCCCGGCGGTTTCATCATTTTCGGGTGCCTGATTGCCCTCGTAAACAAGATTACTAAGAAGGAACCGACGCCCGACGACGAGAATTACTGCGCTGGCTGTCCGTCGTCCGACACCTGTAAAAACTTCGGCAAAGGAGGGGAAAAGAATGTCAGAGCAGATGGTTAAGCTCGTCGCGATTCTGATGGGCGCGGTGCTTGTCAACAACTATGTTCTGCGGCAGTTCCTCGGAATTTGCCCGTTCCTCGGCGTGTCAAAGGATTTGAAAAACGCGACGGGAATGTCGATTGCGGTTATCTTCGTAATGTGTCTCGCGACCGCCGTGACGTGGCCGATTCAGACATATCTGCTCGTGCCGAGCAACCTCGCGTACCTGCAAACGGTCGTGTTTATCCTCGTCATTGCCGCGCTGGTTCAGCTCGTTGAAATCGCGCTGAAAAAGTACATTCCCGCGCTGTACCGCGCTCTCGGCGTGTATCTGCCGCTGATTACGACGAACTGCGCCGTCCTCGGCGTCACGATTGCGAATATCGACAAGGGCTACGGCTTCGCCGAGTCGCTCGTCAACGCGTTCGGCTCCGGTCTCGGTTTCTTCCTCGCGATGGTGATTTTCTCCGGCGTACGCGGACGCGTGGAACACGCGCAGCCGCCGAAGCCGTTTCAGGGGTTGCCGATTACGCTCATCTCGGCGGCGATTCTCTCGCTCGCGTTCTTCGGCTTCAATGGCATTGTCGAAAATCTGTTTAAGATTTAGGAGGACAATATGAATCCTATCTTATTTGCCATCCTTGCCGTGGCGGCAATCGGCGCGATTTGCGCCGTTATGCTGACCGTCGCGTCCAAGGTGATGTACGTCCACACGGACGAGCGCGAAGCCGATTTGCGCGACTGTCTGCCTGGCGCGAACTGCGGCTCGTGCGGTTATGCGGGCTGCGACGGCTACGCCGCCGCGCTCGTCGGCGGAGACGCGAAAACGAACCTCTGCGTCCCCGGCGGCGACGATGTTTCGCGGCAAATCTCCGACATTCTCGGCGTGCCGTTTGAGGACGTTATAGAACAGGTCGCAATCTGTCACTGCGGCGGCTCTTACGACGTCTCCGAGAAGAAGCTAGAATATCAGGGCATTATGACGTGCGCCGCGGCAAAAACGCTCTACGGCGGCGAGAGCGCGTGTGCCTACGGCTGTCTCGGCTACGGCGACTGCGCCGTCGTATGTCCCAACAACGCGGTTTGCATTGAGGACGGCGTGGCACGCATCAATCCGCGCCGCTGTATCGGTTGCGGGGCGTGCGCGAGGGTCTGTCCGAACAAGATTATCTCCACGGTTCCCGACACGGTTCGCGTTATTATCAAGTGCAGCTCCTGCGACAAAGGCGCGGACGTGCGAAAGAAGTGCGAAGTCGGCTGTATCGGCTGCCGGAAGTGCGAAAAAGAATGTCCTGAGAGCGCGATTACGGTCACGAACAACCTCGCGGTTATCGACTACGACAAATGCTCCGGCTGCGGTCACTGCGCCGAGGTCTGCACGACGAAGTGCATTAAGGCAGCCGATTTCTCCGGTGTGTTCCGGAATTAAAAACGACAAAAAGCTCCGAGGCATACGCCTCGGAGCTTTTCGTTTGGAGCTCTTATCCGGATTCGAACCGGAGACCTCATCCTTACCAAGGATGCGCTCTGCCGCCTGAGCTATAAGAGCAGCTGCCGTAGAATTATACACAATTTAGCTCCGCTTGTCAACAATAATAATTGACAATTTAATTTTTTTGTGCTATCATCAGAAAACACTAAGCCGATGTGGCGGAATAGGCAGACGCCCGGGACTTAAAATCCCGTGAGGGCAACCTCGTACCGGTTCGACCCCGGTCATCGGCACCAACAATTATATAAGGCGTGGAGATTTCTCTCAGCGCAAAGCAAAAGAGGGCATTACTGCCCTCTTTTGCCGTATTATATTTCTCGAAGGTTACCTTATCTGAAGAACCCAAGTCTGTCTTCAAAGAGTTCCTTGAAGAACGTTTTGTTCGGCGCGACTGTAATCTTCTGAATCGCGTTGACAATTGCGAACAGGATTAAGCCGTAGACCAGAATCAGAATAAAGCCCGATACGTTGCCGCGGACGGCCTCGACGGTTTCGTTTTTCAGCGTGCCGGCATACATCATATATCCCGCATAGGCAACGCCGCCGAGCGGTGCGCCGAGTTCCATACGGTTGAGGAACTTTGCAAGCGTGAAGTGACGCGCCGACATTATGAGCGCGATCACAATGGCGAGACCGACGACAATCAGGAAGTCAAGCGGCTTGACCTGCCCAAGCAGTTCGCCGTGCGTCATCAAACCCATCATTACGAAGAACGCAATGAAGAATATGCCGAACATAACCGTCGTAGAGAAACCGAATTGCTTGCGGTTTTCGTTCGCAATGGCGCGTCCGAGGTCGCCGGGGTCACCCATTGAGCGAATTGCCGCACGAATCGCGGTTTCCGTATCCGCGCCCGTGTCCTTTGCCTCCTGAACCCTGTCCATCAGCTTTGCTTCAACTTCGTCGCGTGACGCGGCTTTGAGGGCCTTTCCTCTGATTTGGACAGTTACAGCGTCGAGAAAATCACTTATTTCTTTATGTGTCATTGTCAGTTACCTCCATAAAATTGCTATTTGCCCATTAGACGAAACAACGAACACATAAGTTCCAAAAAAATTTTACTATTTTTAACTGTTATATTTGTGCGTCTGCTCCAACACCATATCCTTGACCTTCATCAGGCGCACTTTTGTGCTGCGGTCGTTTTCTTCCAGCTTCATTGAGATGTACTTGATGTTCGTTTCCATATCCGGAATCATAATGTATTCCAGCGCGTTTACGCGCCGGCGCGTCTTTTCGATCTCGTCCGCGAGGAGCTGCATCGTCTTTTCGACCTGCGCAAGCTCAAACATATCCTCAAACACGCCGGACATCGCCTCAATCGCGTCGTCAAGCTCGCCGGAGGTCTGCGCGAAACCGTACGGATAGATATCCGCAGTGTCCGAAACCTCGGTTTTGAACTCATACACGGGCACATTGACCGACATAATATTGCGGAACGTCATATCAAGCTCGACGCGCTGGCGCGGGTACAGCAACGCCTGTTCGAGCATATCGCTCGACATTATGGCGGACGCGACAGACAGCGCGCGGTTCCCGCGGGCGAGTCCCTCGTCCACTTTCGTGCGCAAATCGCGGTTGTGCCGTACAATTTCGAGGAACTGACGCATCAGCTCGTCTCGCTTGTCTTTGAGGAGCTTGTGTCCCCTCTTCGCGGTTTTAAGGCGCGTTTTGAGGCGCGTAAGCTCCATACGTGTCGGCGAAATTGTTTTACTCGCCATAGCTCTTCTCCGGATAGTACTTTTCCATATTGGCGGGCTTAATGCGCTTCAATTCCGTCTTAGGCAGGATTGTGAGCAGGTCCCAGCCGATTGCGAGCGTGTCCTCGATTGAGCGGTTCTCGTCTCCGCCCTGCGCGACATAGCGTTTCTCAAATTCCTCCGCAAACTTCGCGTACTTGACGTCCGTCTCCGTGAGTGCGGATTCGCCGAGGATTGTCATAAGCTCCTTTGCGTCTTTGCCGCTTGAATACGCCGCGAAGAGCTGGTTCATCGTGTCCGCGTGGTCCTCACGTGTTTTGCCCTCGCCGATGCCCTTGTCTTTAAGCCGCGACAGCGACGGCAGCACGTCAATCGGTGGCGCGATACCGCTGCGGTGCAGGTCTCGCGAGAGGATAATCTGCCCCTCGGTGATATACCCCGTGAGGTCAGGAATCGGGTGCGTCTTGTCGTCCTCCGGCATCGTGAGGATCGGAATCATCGTGATTGAGCCCTCGTTATCAATGCGTCGTCCTGCGCGTTCGTACAGCGTAGCGAGGTCCGTGTACAGATAGCCGGGATAGCCGCGGCGTCCCGGAACCTCTTTACGCGCGGCAGAGATTTCGCGCAACGCCTCGGCGTAGTTCGTGATGTCCGTTAGAATAACGAGTACGTGCATCCCCTTTTCAAATGCGAGGTACTCCGCCGCCGTGAGAGCCATACGCGGCGTCGCGATACGCTCGACCGCGGGGTCGTTCGCGAGATTTGAGAAAATGACGGAGCGGTCGATTGCGCCCGTGCGGTTGAACTCCTGAACGAAGTATTCGGATTCCTCGAACGTGATGCCGATAGCCGCGAATACGACCGCGAAATTCGATTCCGTGCCGAGAACGCGCGCCTGACGCGCGATCTGCGCCGCAAGCTGGGCGTGCGGCAAGCCGGAGCCGGAGAAAATCGGAAGTTTCTGTCCGCGCACGAGCGTGTTCAGCCCGTCAATCGCGGAGATACCCGTCTGAATGAATTCGTTCGGATAGTCGCGCGCCGCGGGGTTCATCGGCAGACCGTTGATGTCGTTATAGCTCTCCGCGAGGATTTCCGGACCGCCGTCCATCGGCTTGCCCATTCCGTTGAACACGCGGCCGAGCATATCGTCCGACACCGCAAGTTCCAGCGGATGACCGAGGAAGCGCACTTTGGACTGCGCGAGGTTGATGCCCGCCGCGGACTCGAACAGCTGCACGACGGCGGTGTCGCCGTTTACTTCGAGGACTTTGCAGCGGCGCGTTTCGCCGTCCGGCAACTCGATTTCCGCAAGCTCGTCGTAGGTGACGCCCTCGACGTTCCTTACAACCATAAGGGGCGAGACTATCTCCTGAATTGTCTTGTACTCGCGAATCATACCTCTTCGCCTCCCTCAATGATTTCGTTGATTTGGTAACGCATATCGCGTTCAATGTCCGCGTATCTCTGTGCGAACTCACCCGGAAGAATCATCTTCGCGCGACCGAAACGCTCCCGCGCTTCAATATCGAAGAGTTTCGCGACGTCGGTAACGCCCTTATTGATTGCCTCGCGGCAAACGTCGCCGTACGTGAGAATCAGCGCGAGCAGCTTTGCCTGCTTGTCGTAGCTTGAATAGCTGTCCTCATCTACAAACGCGTTCTGCTGCAAGAAGTCCTCGCGAATCATCTTCGCGGTTTCAAGCGTCAGTCTGTCGGGAGCCGAAAGCGAGTCCGCGCCGACGAGCTTGACTATTTCCTGCAACTCCGCTTCCTCTTGAAGAATTGACATCGCTCGTGAACGCGACTGCATAAATCCCACGCCGAAATTGGCGTCGTACCACGGTTTTAGCGTGTCGAGGTACAGCGAATATGAGTTCAGCCAGTTAATCGCGGGGAAATGGCGCGCATACGCGAGCGACGAATCCAGCCCCCAGAAAACCTTAACGATGCGCATTGTCGCCTGCGAAACAGGCTCTGACGTGTCGCCGCCCGGAGGCGAAACCGCGCCGATAGCGGTCAAACTGCCGCGCCGCGCGTCCGCACCCGTACACTCGACGCAGCCCGCGCGCTCATAGAACTGCGCGAGGCGGCTCGACAGGTACGCCGGATAGCCCTCCTCGCCGGGCATCTCTTCCAGACGTCCCGACATCTCGCGCAACGCCTCCGCCCAGCGGGAGGTTGAGTCCGCGATAACAGCGACGTCGTAGCCCATATCGCGGAAGTATTCCGCGATCGTGATTCCCGTGTAAATCGACGCTTCACGCGCCGCGACGGGCATATCAGACGTGTTCGCGATCAGCACCGTGCGCTTCATCAGCGGCTCGCCGTTGCGCGGATCTTTGAGTTCAGGGAACTCCATAAGAACGTCGGTCATCTCGTTGCCGCGCTCTCCGCAGCCGATATAGACCACGATGTCCACGTCCGACCACTTGGCGAGCTGGTGCTGAACAACAGTCTTACCGGAGCCGAACGGACCCGGCACGGCCGCCGTGCCGCCCTTTGCCAGCGGGAACAGCGTGTCGATTATACGCTGACCTGAATTCAGCGGATTTGACGGGACAAACTTCTTCTCATACGGGCGCGCGACGCGCACCGGCCATTTTTGCAGCATAATCAGGTCAACGCTCCCGCCCGACGCGGTTTTCAGCTTACCGAAAACGTCCGTGACGGTGAAGCTGCCGCTGCTGATTTCCGTAATCGTACCCGCAGTGTTCGGCGGCACCATAATTTTGTGCAGGACACTGCTCGTCTCCGCAACGGTACCGAGAATGTCCCCGCCGGAAACGGCGTCTCCGACGCTTGCCGTCGCGGTGAACTCCCAGACCTTGGCACGGTTGAGCGCGGGAATATCCACGCCGCGCGCGATCGTCGGACCCGTCTGTTCACGCACTTCAAGCAACGGACGCTGGATGCCGTCGTAAATATTTTCAAGCAGACCGGGGCCAAGCTCAACGGAGAGCGGAACGCCCGTCGTTTCAACGTCGGCACCGGGTCCGAGACCCGACGTCTCCTCGTAAACCTGAATTGAGGCGGAGCCGCCCGTCATCGTCAGTATCTCGCCGATAAGCCGCTGTTTGCCGACGCGCACAACGTCGGAGATGTTCGCGTCCTCCAACCCCTCGGCGACGACAAGCGGACCTGAAACCTTAACAATTTTGCCCATATTTTCACTTCCTTACAAAATATCCGCGCCTACCGCGCGCATAACCGCGTTATGCAAAGCCGTAAGCCCTAAACCCATTGAGCCGTCGCGTCCCGGGATTAAAATCACCGCGGGAACAGGCTTGTCGTTATATTCCGATATTTCCTCGGCGAGCGTCTGCGACAGTCGCTCCTCCATATAGATAATCGCGTACTTCTCGTCCGGCTCCGTCAGACGCTTAAAAACGCGCCGCGCCTCATCGTCGCTCGACACGGGATACGTGTCAAGTCCGAGGGCTTTGAAGCCGAGAACCGTGTCCGCGCCGCCCATAACCGCGATTTTATACATACGCTTCACGCAGCCTTTCCCGAATCGTCTTAGCCGCAACACCTGCGATATGACCCGATAAAATCATACGAACCGCCGTCATCTCCCAGTCGAGCGACAGCAAATAGCGCAACACCACGGCCGCGCCGAACGGCGCGAGCTTTACGCTCTCTGTGTATCGCGTCGCCGCATTGTCAATCTCGCGCTCAAACTCGGTCTGCGTACCGCCGCCGAGTGTCTGCGGCACGAGTTTCACCGCCTCATAAAGCTGCGGTTCGCGGAACACGGTCAGCACGCCCTCGCCCGTATATTCGAGTTCGAGGATTTCCTTTTTTGAGGCGTTTCCGCCGTCAAACAGCGCGCCGGTGAGGAACTCACGCGTTTTTTTCGTTCGCGCGGAACGCACGAAAGTTCGCAGATTCGCGCCGTCAATCAGTAGCTTAACGTAACCGATGACGGTCGCGTTCTTCGTCGCCGCAGCTGTCGCCGACAATTCCCTGTAATACAGTCTGTCCGCGGTAACGTCCGACAACTGCGGATTGCTCGTGCGCGAGAGCGTACTCACACCCTCGCTGATTGCCGTGCGCAAACTCTCCGGCAGCTCGGCGCGCTCACCGGAGATGAAAGCCTCCGTAAGCTCCGTTGCGCCCACGCATCCGGATTCGGAGAGAATCCGCGTCGCGTCCTCATTCGCGCCCATCGACTTCACGAGTGTTTTTACGTTGTGATAATCAAATTTCAGGCGGAACAGATTCACGATCGGCCGCGCGGTCTCGGTTTTCGACAGTTCGTCGTAAATCTCAGCGCGGCGGCGCGACAGCGCGTCCTCAATTCCGAACACGTCATATCCCGATAAATCGGGATATCCGCACTCTTCAAGCTGCTTCGCGGCGTCCTCAAAGCGCGTGGCTTCGAGCATACGCTCAATACGATCCTCCGTGAGCAATTTTGTCTCGCGGAAGCGGATTGTCGCCGACAGGGTCACGAGGTCGGTGTCACGAATTTTTGTTTTAGTCAAAGACCATCACCGCCCTATTCAAACAAAATCGCGGCAACGCGCGGCGAAAGCTCATTTTTGCGCAGTGACACGAGCGCGGACAGAGACGCGTTCACTTCAACATCGCCGCCGGAGACGATCACGCCGCCGCTGATGTCGCGCGTTTCCGCCGAGAGCGTGAGCGACGCTGTTTTTCCCGCGCCGGCGAGGAGCTTGTTCGCGCCGGCAACTACGTTCGCGCCGACGCGCGCGCGGTCCGCCGCGTTGAACACGAGCGTCTCCGCACCTGTTCGCGCCGCATCGGCGGCGTGCTTTGCGAGCAACTCCGTGTATTGCGCTTCCGGAAGTTTCGCCAGCTCCGCTTCGGCGACGGCAAACGTCTCTGCCAAGAGTTTCTGTTTTTCGGTGAGAATCGCTTTCTTCGCTTCAAGTTCCGCGATGTTTTTAAGCCTCTCAAACCGCGCGACAGATTCCGCCGCACTCTTCGCGATGGCTTCGCCGTACGTGTGCTTCTCAATCTCCGCAAATTCCTCGGCGACCTCGGCCGCGCGTGTTTTACCCTCGGCAAGAATGGCTTCGACTTCCGCCTCGGAATCCGCTCTTATTCTGTCAATAATTTTTGAAATTCCATCCATAATCATTCCCTATTACATAAAGAGAATCATAAACAGCGAGACGAGCAGCGCGAGAATCGCGTAGAACTCAACCGTGATGCAGAGAATCATACCCTTTGCCCAGTCGTCCGGCTTTTTCGCGAGGACATTGATGGACGCCGTGGCGACGCGCGCCTGCGCGATAGCGGAGAGCAGTCCGCCGATGGCAATCGGCAGACAGGCTACGAGGTAATGAAAGCCCTGCTGCACCGTGAGGTTTGCGATCTCGCCGTTAAGAAGACCCATATTCAGCAACGCGAGGAAGCCGACGACGAAGCCGTAGATGCCCTGTGTACCGGGGATAACTTGCAGGATGAGGATTTTACCGAATTTGCTTGGATCCTCGCACATCAGTCCCGCTCCCGCTTCGCCCACCATACCGGTACCCTTTGCGCTGCCGATGCCCGCCAGAATTACCGCGAGAGCTGCTCCGAGAAGCCCGAGTGCCATACCGCCGAATTGTTCAATAAGTGCTACCATTGTTGTTTTCCTCCTAAGTATATTGTTATTTTTTGATTACATTAATGTATTTACTGTTGACTGACAGTGGTTTGAACGGTCGCCCGCCATCCTCATAGAACTTGCCGAAAAATTCCAAACACTGCAAACGCAAATCGTGAACATAGCAGCCGAGCAGGTTCAGTCCGAGGTTGAGCGCGTGTCCGATTAGGAATATAAGGGTAAACGTGAAGATATTTCCAGTCAGCGCGGCGATTTGGTTAAACACGTTCGCGATAACGCCGCCGGCGAGCATAAGTGCCATAAGCCGTGAGTACGAGAGCACGTCGCCGAAGTACGCCGTGATGTCGTACAGCTTGCCGATGCCGCCGAAGAGTTTTCCGAAGATACCCTTTTTACTGCGGCCGCCCGCCAGATCCACCAGCACCAACCCGACAATCATTACAATCCAGCCGTGACCGAGCGCGCCGACCGCAATTCCCGCAAAAACCGTCCACCACGGAATGTTGTCCGCAAGCCCGTCCAAAACGTGTCCCGAACGGATTTTATGGACCATATCCGTCACCATTCCGACGATTATGTGCAGACCTCCGAGGGCAAACGCCGCAATCAGCACATTCATCGCGCCGTTTACCGGGTCAATCGGCGGCGTGTACGGCAGCGTAAAGGTCTTGCCGAAAATACCGGCGATTTGCATCGGCGCGTCGCCGAATATGCCGCCCGTGAGTACGCCGAATATGAACGTAGAAATACCGCACAGGAACATCAGCTCAAACAGGTCCTTCATTCCGCCGGCTCTCGGCTTTTTGCTTTTTACAAACAACGCCGCGATTATCATAACGAGACCGTAACCCATATCCGCCATCATAAACCCGTAAAACAGGATGAAGAACGGGGTCATCAGCGGATTCGGGTCGACGCCGCTATACGCCGGCAATGAATACATCTCCGTAACCATTGACAGCGGGCGCGTCAGCGCGTTGTTATTCAGCTGGACCGGAACATTCGCGTACTCGTCCTCTGTCGGATCCGTCAGCTCATACGCGCAGTCAAAGCCCGATAACTCGGCTTCAAGTTTATCGGCAGACGGCACCGGAACCCAACCCGTTAAAGTGACGGACGAGACGGTTGCCGCGAATTTCTCCTGCGCCTCGGCTCTCGCGATTTTCGTCGTGAGAAGTTCCGCCGACGTTTGCAGCTCGTCACGGTATTCCGCGGCGGCGACAATTACCTCCGTGAGCTTCACGCGCTCGTTTGTTAACTCCGTCAGACGCTTACGGGAATCCGCGATATTCTCCCCCGCCGTGCCGCGCATATTCTTCGGCGCGGACGCCGAAAACGAAAATTCGCGGAGCGCGTCTCCCAAGGCGTTAGCCGCCTCGCGCAGATAGATGACGCAAATATAAAGCGCGTCCTTGTTTTCAGATATTTTGGCGGCCTGCGCCACGGGCGCAGCGTCCGAAACCGCGCGTTCAAGCGCGAAGAAGTCGGTAGTCGGTGGAACGGTTCCGAGCAGCACCGCGGCCGTGCGCGTTCCCTCGTGTTCCAGCGGCAAATCCAGCGGCTCCCACGGCAACAGCGATTCAATCAACGCGTTTTCGCGCGTCTCCTCCGCGTCCGCGCGGTGAATGCGGTTGTCGATACGTTCAATCTTCCCCGCAAGCTCCAAATGGACGCCGAGGTCGGCTTCATTATAGAAATCCGCCGCGTCAATGTCACGCCTTGCCGCGAACATCGCGCTTTTCACAGGCACGTAACGTCGAAGCGTATCAAGTGCGAGCAAAAGGCTTGTCTGCTCTGTTTTAAGACGTTCAAGTTCGCTCGTTTCGTGCGAAAAAACCGCGGCCGCTTCCTCGTCGGAAAACAACTCATCCGGCTCCGCAATCTCAACGCAGCCGAGAGCGAGGAGCATTTGAAGCAGCTTTTCGCGGTCGTCGCGAATTGCGGTGAGTTCCAGCTTTTTCATCTTGACGATAGCCAGTTATCCGCTCACAATCCTTTCAACGATGATTCGCGCCGCTTCCCCGAACCGCGCTTCCGCACGTGCGCGCATAGCTGCGCGCTTGTTGTCCGTATGACTTTCAAGTTCAGAGGAATATTCTCCCGCTTTCACATCAATCTCGCGCATCATATTGAGGTTGCCCTCCTCCGCGCTCGATAATGCCGCCGCAATGGCTTCGCGTCCCGCGGCCTCCGTCTGCTCAATCAGACGCTTGACCTCCGCCAGCGCATCGGCTTTCGCTGATTTTGCGGTCTCCTCGGCTTCCGTGATATTTTTTATCGCATTTAGTGACATAATAACACCACCTTTTAATTACACTTCAAAAGATTTTACACTAAAACAAAAAAAAAAGCAACTATTAACTGCAAAATAAACCAATAAATATTCCTCTTGACTTTTGAATCTTTGTGTGCTATTATAAATATCCACTTGAATAGTGGGTCATATCGCGGGGTGGAGCAGTCCGGAAGCTCGTCGGGCTCATAACCCGAAGGTCGTAGGTTCAAATCCTGCCCCCGCAACCA
>JAISJC010000046.1 GCA_031261745.1 Oscillospiraceae bacterium | reverse complement strand
ATTGCAGTATCTCCTTTTCTTGATACTACTATTATAACTCCTCAATTCCCGAATTTCTCACTTTTTAGCAATTTTCTACAAATATTTTTCTTCTCCGTGCGTTAGGGGATAATTCCGTTACAGAAAATGGATCCCATACCATGTCGATTTGATCCAATCTTGAAATTCGTTCCGGCGTCAGTGTATGGTGACCAATTCTGCGTTCCTTACGCTGGTTTGCTATCCAAGCTGCAAGCCGCGGGTCGTTTTCCCAGCCGCGCGGAACTAAAAGATGTCCTTTTTCAGAATGAAACGCCATTGCTTTTTTGTACATCTCTTCCCACGTATTGTTTCGTACCATCCAAATCATACCGATACTTTCCAGTTGGGATATCTGACATTCAGTAAGCCTACCGGCACGCTTGCTGAGCCGTTGTGTAGCGATCCACGAGTAGAGGTTGCCTAACTTGCACATAGTCTCTGGCGGTATGAATAAATGTCCTGTAATCATCCAAAAATCCCTAGCAAATTTGAACCATGTTTCCCATTGTTCTTGCCTGTAGGACGCTCTATTCAATTCTTTTATACGTTCATACTGGTCTTTCCGTAACCGTTTTTCGCAAAAAGCCCTTTTTTGTTGCATCAACCATGAGCCGAGCGACATGCCATCTTCCTTATACTCGGACGGGATACGGTCAACTCCATACTGCCGCATATAAGAGATGCATTTTTCATAATATTTATTCCACCGGTCGTCAATGATGTTCCATTCCATACCCAGTTCATCTAATAGCAATATTTGTTCTTTTTTAATCAGGCCTTGTTTTCTGCGCGATCGCTGATTACTTATCCATTCTCCAATCCATTCTCCAAGCGCCTCACCTGTTTGGGACACATACCCAATTGGAATATTAAGAGTTTTATGATCCTTGGCATAATTCCCGGCGAGTTCATACATCTGCCACCAAATCCATGATTTAACATCCCATATCATGCCGAGTGCGTCCAACTTTTCTTTCCGTTGAGGTGTACATATGCTCGCGCCAATTTTACTGTCATGCCGTTGCGTGCTAATCCAACGCCCTAACCGTTTACCACATAAAGTCATATAGCTGTGCGGAATCAAAAGATGTCTATTTTCAAAATAATATTTACAAGCTAGATCATACATCGCATCCCAACGCTGTTCAAATGTTGCTTTTGATTTTTCGGTATACATCTTTACTCCTAAGTATTTATCTTTATAATGGTTAAAAATAAATTTCCTGCAGTCATATAAAAAATGTTTGCACGATTATTATATATCACTTTTTTACGATACTTTGGCATAGCTCATTATAAAAGACTACAGCGAGGAATGGATACATCGGCGGCTTTTGACAATCCGTATTCGCAACGACCTCACCGCCGAGTGGCAGAAACGCCGCTCAGTTGAACACGCTCGTTTCGGATATGATAGAGGGCGTTGTCGGCAACGATTCCGGCAAGGAATAACTAAAAGATGAGTTTTCGCCAGTAAGGGTTGCTGCCGCAAGCAAAACTACCCGGCATCTTTTTAGGAGCCCGCTGCCACCCAAGCGCACACCTCCCCGTGTGCGCTTGTTGTTTTGCCGCAAAACCTACCTCCTCACCGAAAACACATAATGCGGCATATCCACTCCGCGATAGTGCTTCGTAAATCTGCCGCGCACCGTCATTCCGGCGCGAA
Source organism: Oscillospiraceae bacterium (assembly GCA_031261745.1). Taxonomy (GTDB): domain Bacteria; phylum Bacillota; class Clostridia; order Oscillospirales; family Oscillospiraceae; genus JAIRRO01. The sequence continues at coordinate 3,168 of JAISJC010000046.1, read as the reverse complement.
TCGCGACGTTCATCGACGCTAAATTCGTGTCGCGGACAACCGCGAACACCTCGTCAAAGCCTAGCGCGTCAAAGGCGTACCGCCTGCACCCGACCGCCGCTTCGGCGGCGTAGCCGTTGTGCCAGAACGCGCGGTTGAACAGGTAGCCGATTTCCGGCACGCGGCCGCTATCGGTATCGCCCCACATCAGCCCGCACATTCCGACTACGCGCCCCGTCGCTTTCAGGACGACCGCCCAACGCCCGAAGCCGTTTTCACGATAGCCGCGAAGCTGCTTTTCAAGCCCCTCGACGTTCTCCTGCTCGCTCCACGCGCCGTTCCACGCGTACATTGTCTCGTCGTCGCCGACGATTTCCCACAACGCGGGCAGGTCGTCGCGCGTCATCTCGCGCAGGAGCAGGCGCGGCGTTTCAAGTATGGTTTTCATCAGTTATCCCTTTTTCTGCATATAAGACAGTACGCCTTTCCCGCCGTAATCGGCTTTACCTCCACCGAAAATCCGTTGCGCTCGCTCGCCGCCGCAAACTCCTCCAACGAATATTTGGCAAAGCCGCGCTTCGTGTACCGCAATCCGTCCAAAAATTCTTTCGTGTAAACGGCATTGACAAACAAGCCGCCCGCTTTCAGCACGCGATATATCTCCGCAAGCCCCGCGTCCAAATCCGACCAGAAATAGACGGTGTTCACGGTATAAATCTTATCGAAAAAGCCGTCCGCAAAGTCCAGTCGCACGACGTCGCCGAGCGTCAGTGTCATTGCGCCCCCGGCGATTGCGCGGCTGTTGCGTTCGCTCGCGGCGCGGAGCATATCGCCGGAGATTTCAATTCCGTAAAAGCGGCTGCCGTAACGCTCCGCGAGGCGGCGGAGCAGATAACCGTTACCGAAACCCACGTCCAGCACAGTATCGGAACCCGCAAGCCCCAACGCAGCCTCCGCGGCCCTGTATTGCTTTTGGTTCATCCGGTTCATCACAAAGGCGGACAGCCTGCCGCCCAATCCCGTCGGCTTGCGAAATTGCCCGCCGATGTACGCGACAATACCCATTTCCCCTACTTGCTCTCCAAAAACTGCACTTTCACGCCGTTCGGGTCGCTGACGAAGAAGAACGCGACGTGCGGATTCGGCGAGATAATGTCGCTGATTACCGGCACGCCCCCGGCGCGCAGCTCCGCCAAAAGCCCCTCGACGGAATCCGTTGCAAACCCGATGGAAATGTCCTGCCCGATAGCTATTTCGGGCGCGTTTTTGTTATAAATCAGCTCGACCTGCGTCTCGCCGTCGCCGAGGAACGCGATTTCCGTGTCGGGTCCCGCGGCGTAACGCCGCGCAACCGGCAGCCCCGCGACGTCGCGGTAAAACGCGACGGACTCGTCCAGATTTTTCACCGAAATGGTGACGTGCATAAATTTCATAATAATCCGACCTTTCCTATAACAATTCTTCAATCTGCGCCGCAATCGCTTCCGGCGTCGTCGTGGACGCGAACCGCGCGACGACCGCGCCGCTCTTGTCCACGAGGAATTTGCTGAAATTCCACTTGATGGCCGAGCCGCCGATGCCGCCCTGCTGCGATTTCAGGTAGGTGTACAGCGGAATTTCGTCGGCTCCGTTCACGTCGATTTTCGCGAACTGCGGGAACGTCGTGTGGTATTTCAGCGCGCAGAACTCGCCGATTTCGGCGTTCGTGCCGGGTGCCTGCTTCCCGAACTGGTTGCAGGGGAACGCGAGAACCTCAAATCCCCGCTCGCGATAGGTGTCGTACAGCGTTTGCAGCCCCGCGAGCTGCGGCGTGAAGCCGCAGTGCGTCGCCGTGTTTACAATCAGCAGTGCCTTGCCCTCATACTGCGCGAGAGAAACCTCCCGCTCGTCCGCGTCTCTGACGGTAATGTCATAAATACCCATTTTTTCGCTCCTTTCGCCTATTCGGATTCACTACATTATACCACAGGCGAAGCCGTTGTGTATATAAATTTTCGCCATTGATTAGATATTTATCGAATTAGTATTGACAATTGCAATTAGATGTGATACGATAGCCGCAACAACTCAAAGGAGGACGCGCAATGACTACCACAGACGAGCTGATCTTATGGTTTACCGAATCCGAAAACGCGAGCCGCGAACGCGCGGCGACGCTGCGCGCGGATTCGCGCGGGGACGACGCGGTTTTGGAGCTGGTGCGCGGCAACATTTACCGTATGTTCGGCGCGATGTTTCAGGTTGCCGCGCGGAGAAGCGCGAACGATACGGCGGAGACGGTCCCGCTTTTCCTGTCGCGGGCGGAGCCTTTCCCCGCGCAATGGGAGACGTCACTCGAAAAGGCGGAAACGCACGGCGACGCGCCGACGGCGGCCGTCGAGCAGCTGAAACTGGACGTTTGGGCGGAGATATTCGCCCGCGTTGACGAACTTCGGAGGGTTGCGCTATGACCGAACAGGAGGCCGTAGGCTTATTTAAGAGCCTCGCCGATATGACGCGGCTGCAAATCCTCAAAACGCTCGCCGCCGAGGATATGTACGTCGAGCGGCTCGCGGAGCGGCTCGGCCTGACGCCGCCGACAATCTCGTTTCACCTGAAAAAGTTAGAGAGCGCGGGTGCCGTAACGTCCGTCAGGAGCCAGTATTACACGATGTACTCGCTGTGCAGGGACGTTTTTACGGCGCGCATCATTGATATTATCGCGGAAAAGTCCGGCGAGGCCGATATTCAGGCGGAACGGGACGCGCAGTACCGCCAAAAAGTGATTGATTCGTTCTTTGAGTACGGCAAGCTCAAATCCATTCCGGCGCAACGAAAAAAAGAGCGAATCATCCTCGAAGAGATTGTCCGCTCTTTTGAATTTGACAGGATTTACACGGAGCGCGAGGTCAACATCGTCATCGCAGATTTCCACGACGATTTTTGCACGCTCCGCCGCGATTTGATATCCGAAAGACTGATGGAGCGGCAAAACGGCGAGTACCGCCGGGTAAAGGAGTGAGGCACTGTGTATAAAACAGACAACGCGCTGATGCTGGAACTGTTCCGGGCGGACGGCGAGGCGCCGCGTGTCATCTCGCGCAGCACGAGCCGCTCCGTTTCCAGTATGGTTTTCATATTTATTACTTCCTGCGTTTTCTAATTCGTTATGCGATTGACAAAAAACTGTCGAAGTCGGCCCCCCGACCT
>JAISJC010000038.1 GCA_031261745.1 Oscillospiraceae bacterium | reverse complement strand
CTTTTCCGCCTCCGAAAATTCGACTTTCGCGGTGGTTGACATTACGCCGATGTATGTGTGGCCGCTGCGGAGCGTGACCGCGTTGCCGGCGGCGTCCGTGAACACGAGCGGCGCGTCGTTAGACGCTTTGGACCATTTAATCGGCACGTATTTGCCGCCGATTGCGAGGAAGCCGTCGCCGTCGCCCGTGGTTTTCACGGTCAGCCGCCCCTCGGTGTCGCCCTTGATTGCGCTGATTGCGGTTTTGAGGACGACGACGTTCGCGAACGTCACGCGTTGGCCGTTGTTGCCGTCCTTGTACTCGTTGTTGTATTGCGTCATACGGTAATCCGCCGTTTCGGCGTTGTAGGCGAACGCGGTCGTCTTGCCGGAGAAGTCGAGCTTGACGGCTCCCGCGTCCTGTCCGCCGCGCAGGTCGTAATCAGCCTCGAATTGCAGGGGATTTCTGAACGCCGCCTCGTGTTCCGTGCGGAAATCGTACGTCGGAATGTACTTGTTGAGCAGCTCGCCGGAGGTCACGAGCGAATGCTCGTAGCCCATCGTTTTGCGTCGCTCCTTGTCGCGGTAATAGACCTCCTGGCGGCTGCCGTTCACGCCGTCGAGGTAGGTGATTTTGCGGTTTTTCAGCGTCGTGTACGCGTCGGGGCTGCCGCCGGCGCAGATGTAAATCGAGTCGAAGCCCTCCGCGAGGTCGATATAATACGGCCGCGAGGAGCGCACGGAGCCGATCGGCCCCGCGGCGGACACGTCCTGAAAGATTGCGAGCATCCGCGTAATGCCGCCCTCGGCGGGAACCTCGAAGATGATGTCCGCCTGCGAAATTCCGAGTTGCGGCTGCGCGATTTTACGGTTGTTGAGCATAATCGCGAGCGGGCGCGCGTTGACCAGCTCTTCGGCAATCGGAAGCCCCGACAGGGGATTGTACTTGCCCGTGTACGGCGGCGGCGTCGGCTCCGGAGTGGGTGTAATCGTAATGACGGGCAGCATCGAAAATTCCGGCGTTTCCTCCGCACCGTCCTCCGCGGTTTTACACGCCGAGAACGCGGCGGCGAGGGCGAGCGTAAGTGCGACCGAGATTGCGAGAGTAGTAATCCGTTTCATCTTGTACCTCTTTTCGCTTGGGTTCGCGTCTATTTTACACTTTTCGGCGGCGCGTGTCAATCCGTCTTGTTTTTTATGCCGCAATATGGTATAATCAACCGATAAATTATTATGAAGCGGGTGAATTGATTATGTCCGGACTTATTGACAGCGGCACAGATCTGATTGTGCTTATACTTTTTGCCCTTCGTAAGCTCGGCGGAGGTGCCGCGACGGAGACGATTTTGGAGCTTTGCACCGCCGCGCCGGGTACGGATTCGATTACATATTTTGACGTGTCCTCCGCGCTCAATTCGCTTATTGAGACGGAGCATCTGACGCTTGCCGACGGTTTGTATACGATTACGGAAAAGGGCGCGCGCAACGGCGAACTGACCGAGGGCGACATCCCGTACTCTGTGCGGTTCCATACGGAGACCGCCGCGACCGAGCGGAGCCGCGCCGCGAAGCGCGCGGAGCTTCTGCGCACATCGCGTACGATACTGCGGCGCGGCGGATACGCCGTGGAGCTGTCGCTGTCCGACGGGCGCGAGGAAGTGATGTTCCTGCGTGTCACGGCGGCGAACGGGGAACAGGCGACGGCGATAGAAAATGCCTTCCGCGACAAGGCGGAAAGCATTTTCGGGTCGATTATGGGAAAATTGTTGTAATTTTATTCCGGCGCGTTGATGAAAACCGCGTTTTCCTCGCGCGTCCGCTGCTCCTCTTCAAGGGCGCGGCGGAATTGCGTCTCATACAGCTCGGTGTAGACGCCGTTTAGCGGTACCAGTTCGCGGTGCGTGCCGCGCTCGACAATCTCGCCGTCCTTTACGACGAGAATCTCGTCCGCGGACATAATCGTGGACAGGCGGTGCGCGATCACGAGGCTCGTGCGGCCTTGCAGCAGCGGGTCAATCGCGTCCTGAATCAGACTCTCTGAAATTGAATCCAGTGAGCTTGTGGCCTCATCAAGAATGAGGATTTTTGTGTTTTTGAGGATTGCGCGCGCGATGGAAACGCGCTGACGCTCACCGCCGGAGAGCTTAATTCCGCGGTTGCCGATGACGGTTTCGTAGCCGTTCGGCAGGGACGCGATGAAGTCGTGGATATTCGCGTCGCGGCAGGCGGAGATGAGCTGCTCCTCGGTCGCTTCGTCATTCGCGTAGAGCAAATTCTCGCGGATTGAGCCGTTGAACAGGTACGTGTCCTGGTTCACCACGCCGACGTTGCGGCGCAGAAACGTCAAATCCAACTCGCGAATGTCGCGCCCGTCGAGCTTAATCGCGCCCGCCGACACGTCGTACAGACGCGGAATCAGGTTGATAATCGTGGACTTACCCGCGCCGGAGGGACCGACGATGGCGACGGATTTTCCCGCGGGAACGGTGAACGACACGCCTTTGAGAATCTCCTTGTCGGGGTCATAGCTGAACCGCACGTCCTCAAACGTGATGTCGCCGTTGACGCCGGCGGGAATGAGCGCGTTCGGCGCGTTCTTGACCTCAACGGGCATATCAAAGTAGTCAAACAGGCGCGTGAACAGAGCCATAGAACGGATAAGCTCCACTTGAAGGTTGAGCAGCGAGTTCACAGGCTGGTACAGCCGCGAGAGCAGCGCGACCATAATCGTCACGTCGCCGACGGTGAGAGTGCTGTCATATTTCAGAATGAGAATGCCGCCGACGAGGTAGATGAGCATCGGTCCGATGTTCGTAAAGGTTCCGATGACGAACATAAACCAGCGGCCGACCATACTCTCGCGCAGGGCGAGCGCGACCTGCTCCTTGCTCGTTTTGAAATACTTGCTGTATTCCTTCTGCTCCGCCGTGAAGAGCTTGACGAGCATTTGACCGGAAACGGAGAGCGTCTCGTTGAGAATCTGGTTGATTTCGTCGTTCTTCTCCTGCGCCTTGCGCGTGAGTTCCCAACGCTTTTTTCCGACGGATTTCGTCGGGATTACGAAGAACGGCACCATAACAACGCCGACCGTCGCGAGAATCCAGTTTTTCTGATACATCGCGGCGAGCGCGATTATCAGCGTGGATACGTTGCTGACGACCTGCGTGAGCGTACCCGTAATCGTCTGGCGCACGCCGTCAACGTCGCTCGTCATACGCGTGATGATGTCGCCCTGCTTGCTCGTCGAATAAAAGCGGTGCGACATACTTTGCAGGTGGGCGTACAGCTTGTTCTTCATATCGAACGTGATATGCAGACCGATCCACTGGTTGAGCCATTGCTGCACGATGCCGATGAGCTGGGAGAGAATGAACAGCGCGAACGACGTTCCGATGAGCGTCAGCAGAATACTGAACGAGTCGGAGCCGGAGAAAGCGTTGATGATCGCGCCGATCGGTCCCGTAAAATGCACGGGGTTGCCGACCATTGAGTCAATCATTCCGCCCGTCAGCAGCGACGGGTAAATCGCCAGAAACGACGAGATGACTATCGCCGCGATGACGACGAGCATATGCGGGATATACGGCAGCAGGTACGAGAAAATGCGTTTGAGCAGTGCTTTTGTGATTTTCGGGCGGTTCGCTTTTTCGTCCTCAGTCAGGAATCCGCGTCCGCCGGGTCCTCTTCCGGGAGGTCCTCCGGGTGGTGGCATATACATTACCTTCTTTTCATTTTATTTGCTCTTATTATAAGGTACCTTTCGAGAATTGTCAAGTACCTAACTAAATTTTTTTCTCAACAAAAAATCCCCCCTTTATTACAAGAGGGGATTGCGGAAAATTTTATTTTACAGCGCGTTCGCGCGTTCAAGCAACGCCTGAAAGCGCGGCTGCTCGCGAATCCCCTTGAACCACGGGTAGTCCAGCTCCTGAAGAATCATCGCTTTCGCGTCGTAGGGCGCGGGAAAATCGGGAAAACTGAAATCAAGCTCGCGCACGAGCGGCGAATCGGACTTCTCGCGCGCGTCAAAGCGCGGCTTTTGCGCGATGTGGAAATCCACGAATTTTTCGAGCCACTCATACGCGCTTTCCTCGTCACCGAGCAGCAGATAGCATTCCGCAATCTGCGTGTGCTGTACCTGCATACGCGAATATGTAGGCGTGTATTCGCCGCCGTTGTAGACCAATTCGAGCAGCTTAAACGCACCCTTTTGAACCGCAATCGCGTCCTCGTACTGCTTTTTCCACACATAGGCCGTGGCGAGGTTGTGAAGCTCGCCGTCAAGCACGTTCAGCAGCGAAAAGACGTTGGTGCATATCTGTTTCACGGTGCCGTCGTGGTCGGCCGCCTGCACCCTGACGAGCGCGGTCATCGCGCCGCTGTTCATCGTGAAGCCGCCGTAAACGTCGTCGGGGAACGCGGCGGCCTGCGCCTCCGCCTTGTCGAAGTCGCCGAATACCGCATACAGCTTCGCGAGCAGTTGGTGGCCGTAAAGCGCGTCACTCAAATCGCCGTAGGTTATCATCAGATTCGCCTCGCGCTCCGCCTCGGCGTACAGCTCCGCTGCGCGTTCGTCGTCCTTGTTCCATCTGTACATCGCCGCGAGGTTCACGCTCCGGAAGAGTGCCTCGCGCAGGAGTTTCATATTGTTCGGGTATTTTTTCAGCGCATCTATCAGGTACTCGTACCCGCGTTGCACGCGTGACCAGTAAAAATCGTCGTTGATTGCGAGCTTTTCGGTTTCCTCGTCCAGCGCGTCCGCTGCTTCGAGGATTTTCGCGACCTCGTCGTCGTCGTTTGTGCCGATTGTGCCGAAAAGCACGTCCGTGCTGATGCCGAATACGCTCGCAAGCGGGACAATCTGCGAAATATCGGGTAACCCCGTGCCGTTCTCCCAGCGCGAAACGGCCTGCGGCGTGACGTTCAGCTGCTCCGCAAGCTCCTCCTGCGTGAAATTGCGTTCTTTGCGTAATTTTTTTATCGTCTGTCCAATGTCCATTGACGTTTCCTCCAATTCCAAATCGGTACCGTGGAACCATTGTAGCGCAATAACCGCCGTTTGTACAGCAATTTGAACGTGAGCAAAACTCAATGGAGCATTGAGTTGACAAACCCCCGCCGAAGGCGGGGGTTTGTTCTGTGTTGCGCTTCTGTTATTTCTCGAAATACTTCTTAATGTCGAACTGGCCGAGCTGACGGGCGAACGCGCCCGTGATGTTCAGCGACAGTCCGGTGTGGCCGAGACCGAAGAAGAATCCGCCGTCGTGCAGGATATACGGGTTGTAGCAGACGAGGCCCTGCGAGCCGTTGCAGTTTTCCTCAACCCACTGGAACAGATATGCGTCGTTGCGGAGCTTGACGAAGAAACCGGGGCTGGACCAGGTTGCGCCGCCGGAGTTGTCGTCCTGGAAAATCGTCCACGAATAGCTCACGGGCGATGAGTACGTGTGAATGCTGCTCATCGAGTCGGAGTACGCCCACGCGAGCGTTTTGCCGACGAAATCCGTCGAGAAGCCGTGGCGCGTGGAGAACGGCGCGGGGGCGATGCCCTCGCCCTTGGCGGTGCCGAACAGTACGGTCGCGCCGATTTCCCAAGGAGAGGTCCAGCTGCCGACGCGTCCCCAGACGCAGGTCGAAAGTCCGGTCGAGAAGTCAACCGCCTGTGCGACGTTTGAGTGCTGCGGGTCGCCCGTGACCATATGCGAGAAGAAGTAGATGTCTTTCGCCGGCTCAAAGCAGACGTATTTTTCCTCGTGCCATTCGCCGCCGGGTGCGCGCCATTTCAGTGTTTCTTTTGACACCACGTCGTACTCGAATTCCTGAATCAGCTTGTCGGGGCGGTTCCCCTCGCTCCACGCGTAAGGCGTTTGAACCTTGTCGTAGGAGAGCGAGAATTTTTTGCCGACGAGGAATTCGGAGAACACGAGCGTGTTGCCGCTCATCATAATGTTCGGACCGCCGAAGTCGAAAATACGCTGTGTTTTCGCGGCCTCATAGGCCTCCTCGTGCGTCATCGGCGGGTCCATATCCTTGGGACGGTAGGCGTAACGCCCGCCCTTGGTGCTGCCGATTCCCGCCATCGGAGGGGCTTTGTCGCCGTTGAGCGTAATCGTTTCAAGGTGCGCCGCGTCGCCCGTGACCGTCAACTCGGCGGTGTGGAGCGCGTAGACGACCTCATCGTCCTCGTTGAAGCCGAATTTCAGACCGGCGGATTCCAAGTCAAACAGGTCGAGAACTTCAAGCCACATCTCGCCGCCGAACTCGACGCCGAATTTCGCGTAGATGTAATACTCGTCGTTGATGCGGATATAGTCCGACGGGTACGTGACCGAGACGGCGTCCTGCGGCTCGTCAAGCCAAGTCGTGAGCGAGCAGTCGACGTACGGGAAGAACGTCAGTTTTTCACTGCCGCAGCTGTATTTCCAGTGCAGGCCGCGCCCTTCGAGGCGGTTCGTCGTCGTGTGGAGCTTTTCGGGAGCCGGTTTGCCGTTGTCCACATAACCGAAGTGGTAGTGACGCTGAATCTCACGCGGAATGTCGCGGTAATGCGTCGGCTGACGCATACCGAACAGGTCGCCGCCGACGGGAACCGAAATGCCGAACCACGTCTCAAACGCGGTCACAAGCTCGGTCTTGCGGTCAAGCACAACGTGCCAGCCGCGCTGCGCGTGGGGAATGAGGTGCGAGAACAGCGTAATGTCGCCGAGCGAGATTGCGCCGTACGGCACGGTGTACGCGGTGCCGTTCTCGATGACGGACAGCTCCGCGTCGGAGAGAAATGTGTAGTCGAGCTGCGTCGGCGCGAATTCGCCCGTCAGCTTGATTTTCAGTGACTTTCCGGCGAGCGCGCCGCAGTATTTGTCGGCGGTCGGGCGCGGAGCTTTCGCGAGCTTTTCCGCGACGATTTCGGCGGTCAGCGGGTTATATGAATGGAAGAACATAGTTGAAAAATGCTCCTTTCAGTAATGTAGGGGCGGCCATTTATACCAAATACGGGTTTTTCGCGTCGAGAACGTCCTTGTACAGTTCGGGATCCTGAATCTTGCCGTACGCGCCGATCATAACGAACACGTCGGAATCGGTGCCGTCGGGAGCCGTCATCGTGCCGAAGCCGCGGCCGACATCGTAGACGTGGTTGTAGTTGTCGAGGAAGCACAGCGTGTCGGAGCGGAACATCGCGGCCGCGCCGAGGATTTTTTCCATATTATGCTCTGTGCAGGAGACGAGGTAAATGCCGTCCTTGATTTTGACGAGGTGCGCCGGATCGTCAGAGCCGGGCAGCGCGCTTACGATGCTGTTGAAGTTATCGGTCGTCGCGGCGGCTTCCTGCGAGGCCTGCGCGGACTTCGGATATGTGATGCGGTACCAGTTCGGCGCGTAGTAGCAGTGAACGGTCGCCATATCGGGCGAATACTGCCATTGCACGACGTTTCCGACCATATCGGCGGAGAAACCGTGGCGCGGATAGTGCTTATACTCGACGCCCTCCTGCTTGATTGCGCCGAACACAAAGTTGGTGTCAACGAGGTACGGCCAGCGCGGATTTAGACCGACGGAGGCGATCAGGTGCGTGACGAGATACTGCTCCAAGTCGATTACGAACGTGAAGTTCTGGCGTTTCTTGAAGTCCAGTCCCGCGAGGTTCCAGGACACGAGATAAATCAGGTCGTCGCCTTTCAGGCACTCGTACTTATCGGTTTGCGGCGCGGACGGCTCCTTGTTGATGTAATTCCATTCAAGGGTGTCCTTGCTGACGAAGTTCAGGATGATGTCGTAGCCGTCGTCCATTTGAAGCTCGAATTTCTGCCCCGCCAACTCGAAGCATTTGGGCGGTACATACTGAAACGCTCCGCCGCCGAATTTACTGAATTCACGCAAGTCCATAGTGATAACTCCTTATAAATATATTTTAGTAAATTATTCGCTGAAAATTTTGCCCCAGCCGCCGGTAGTGCCGAGGGCGGGAAGCCCTGGGACGCCGAACAAATCGCCGTCGAAGAGCATCGTCGTGAAGTCGCTTGCGAGGAACAGTCCGACATTGACGGGACCGAACGCGACCTGCCCGTACTGGAAGTAGATGCCGTTCGCGAGGCGAATCGCCTTGAACGCGGGGATTGAAATCGGCGGCATATTCGGGATTGAGATGTCCGCCGCGCCGTTCGCGTACTTCACGCGCGCCGTGATTGACGGCGAGAACGTCCAGTCAACGGTGTTGCCGTCGAGGTCGTCGGAGAGCGCGTGCCGCTCGGTTTTCGCGCCGAACTCGTCGATGTAGCCGAAGTCCGCCATAGGCTCGTCGCCGCCGACGACGACGTGAGTGGCGAGTCCGTTCGCGTAGTCGAGGATGTACGTCGCGCCCCATTTGTCAATCGCGAAGTTCACGAGGAAGATGTCGCCGCCGATTTTCAGGCACTCCGCCGGCTGGTCGTTCAGTCCGTCGGACAGCGTGACCTGAATGCCGGGATTGCGCGCAAGCGTGAGCGTCGTTTTCCGCCCTGAATCAAACGTGAGGTCGATTTTCTTACCGATAAGCTCAAAGGAATTCGGCCGTGAATAGCCCATAAAGTCTGCGGTCGGGTACTTGTACGCGTTTTTCAAATTCATAGTTTTGCCTCCTTTCTTTGTCGAAATTAAACAAATTATCGCCATTAATTAATATGATAATAGTTATATCATATATTTATCGGAATGTCTACAAAAAAATACAAAGGCACCGAGAAAATTTTCTCGGTGCCTAAAAAAGAAAAGTGGATTTAAGCAAGAACGTCGCTCATATCGTACATTCCGGGTTGGGTTACGGTAGCCATATACTTTGCGGCTCGCACTGCTCCGACGGCGAAAACCTCGCGCGAGAGCGCGGAATGGCGCAACTCGATAATCTCGTCGTTGCCCGCGAAAATTACCGTGTGTTCGCCGACGATTGTCCCGCCGCGCACGGCGGAAATGCCGATTTCCGCTTTCGGTCGTTCCTCGCGCCGCGCGGAGCGGTCAAAGACGTAATCGGGCTTTTCGTCAAACGCCGCACCGGCCGCGTCCGCGAGCATAATCGCGGTGCCGGAGGGCGCGTCGAGCTTGCGGCGGTGGTGACGCTCGACAATCTCAACGTCAAAGTCGCTGCCGAGAACCGACGCCGCGCGCTTCACAAGCTCCGCGAGCAGGTTGATTCCGAGCGACATATTGCCGGAGCGGAAAATCGGAATCTTACGCGCATAGTCTCGTATTCTATCTAATTGCGGTGCTGAGTATCCCGTCGTGCAGAGGACGAGCGGGATTTTGCGCGCTTCGGCGGCCGACAGCAGCGCGACAAGCGCGTCGGGCGACGAAAAATCGACGATGACGTCCGCCTCGCCATTATACTCGGCGATGTCCGTAAACGCGGGGAACGGCAAGACGGCATCCGTCCTGCGGTCTACGCCGGCGATGATTTGCAGCTCCGCGTCCTCGTCGGCGAGTCTCGCGACCACCGCGCCCATTCTGCCCCCGCAGCCTGAGAGAATTATCTTTATCATTTGTATTTATCCTTATTTGGTTTACAGTAAACCGACGGTTTTCAGCGACGCTTTCAGCTTTTCCAGATTAGCGGGTTCCATCTCGCACAGTGGCAGACGCAGCTTGCCGACATTCTTGCCGAGCAGGTTCATCGCGGTTTTCACTGGAATCGGATTGACCTCAATGAAGAGGTTATCCATCAGGTCGAGGTACTTGGATTGGAGCGCGGTCGCGCCCTTGAAGTCCCCCGCGAGACACTTCGCGGCGATATCCGCCATAACGCCGGGGACGACGTTCGCGGCGACGGAGATGACGCCCTTCGCGCCGAGAGCCATCATCGCGACGGTTTCGTTGTCGTTGCCGCACCAGATGTTGATGTCCTCGCCGCACAGCGCGATTGTCTGCGCGAGCAGCGAAAAGTCGCTCGACGCCTCCTTGATACCGTTGATGTTCGGGTGCTTTGAGAGTGCCTGATACGTCGTAGCCGCGACCTTTGTACCCGTGCGTGACGGGACGTTGTAGATGATAATCGGGGTATTAACGCGGTCGGCTATGTAGGTGTAGTGCGCGATTAGGCCCTTTTGCGTCGCCTTATTATAGTAGGGCGTGACGAGCAGCAGACCGTCCGCGCCGGACTTCTCCGCGTGCTGGGAGAGCATAACGGCGGCCTCCGTGTCGTTGCTGCCCGCGCCGGCGACGACCTTAACGCGGTGATTCGTGTGGCGGACGGCGAAGTCCACGACCTCAATATGCTCCTCCAAGGACTGCGTCGCGCTTTCGCCCGTCGTGCCGCAGATTGTAATCGCGGCGGTGCCGCCGGCAATCTGCTCGTCGATTATTCTTCCGAGTGCGTCGTAATCAACGCCTGAATCCGTGAACGGGGTCACAATAGCGACCGACGAACCGGTAAAAATCGGTGTCTTTGACATTATATAACATTCCTTTCAAATCAACTATTTCGTGGTGATATAATCCTGTGCGCAGAGCAGTTCAGCGAGCAAAACCGCGCCGCCTGCCGCGCCGCGCAGCGTGTTGTGTGACAGGCACACAAACTTGTAATCGTACTGCGTATCCTCGCGCAAACGCCCGATAGAGACTGCCATTCCGCATTCCAGCATACGGTCGAGCTTATTCTGCGGGCGGTTCTCCTCTTCAAAGTAGTGCAGGAACTGCTCCGGTGCGGAGGGGAGCTTTAATTTTTGCGGAATGCCCTCAAACGACGCCCAACGCTCCTTAATCTGCTCAATCGCCGGCTTCCTGTCGAAGCTCACGAACACGGCCGCCATATGGCCGTTCGAGACGGGAACGCGAATGCACTGCGTCGTAATCGCGGGAGCTGTCGCGGGGACGATAACGCCGTTTTCGACGCTGCCCCAGATTTTAAGCGGCTCCTGCTCGGATTTCTCCTCCTCACCGCCGATAAGCGGGATCACGTTGTCGATCATTTCGGGCCACGTGTCGAAGTTCTTGCCCGCACCGGAAATCGCCTGATATGTACAGACGAGAGCCTTGGATACGCCGAATTCCTCACGTAGGGGATGAAACGCGGGGACATAGCTCTGGATTGAACAGTTGGACTTGACGGCTATGAATCCGCGCTCCGTCCCCAACCGTTTTCGCTGATGCTCCAAGACCGCCAAATGCTCCGGATTGAGTTCCGGAACGACCATAGGCACGTCGGGCGTCCAGCGGTGGGCCGAGTTGTTCGACACGACCGGACACTCCGCCTTTGCGTAAGCCTCTTCAAGGGCGGCAATTTCTTCCTTTTTCATATCCACGGCGGAGAAGATGAAATCGACGGCGGCGGCAATCTCCGCGACGTCCGCCTCTGCGTTTTTCACGATGAGCGGTTTTATGGTCTCCGGCATCGGGGAATCCATCAGCCAGCGCGCGCCGGCGGCCTCCTCGTATGTCTTGCCCGCACTGCGCGGAGAAGCCGCGACGACGGTCAAATCAAACCACGGGTGACCGGCGAGAAGAGAAACGAACCGCTGTCCGACCATTCCCGTCGCGCCGATGACGCCGACCTTGTACTTTTTCATTGTGTATATTCCTCCGTTGAAATTCGACCTATTGCATTTTGTCGATTTATGTGTTATAGTGTTCGAGATTATTAGAGTTTATTCTATCACTCGGCATTTATCACGTCAATACTTAAATTCACGAGGTTTTCAATGATTTCAGCTAAAAAAACAGCCAAAATAACGGCGGCCGCGCTCGCGATCCTGCTTTTGATGACGCTTTGCCCGACAAAAGTGCGCGCGTACAGCCCCCCGAATGACACGGTGCGCATCGGACTTTATTACGGCGCGACCGCGTTGCAGGCGGCGAATTTGCAGAACGTGGACGGCTACGGCGGCTTTGAGTTCGGGTATTTCGACCCCGATACGCGCGCGTTCATCTCCATCGGCGCGACGACGGGCGAGACAAAGATTTCTATGCTGCGCGACCGCAATATGTACTACAAATCCGACGGGAATACATACGTCACCGAGGCCGTCAGCGACATAATTATCGGGTGTTTCCACGTCCAGCTGCCCGGTAGCTACAATGATTTTTACGGCGCGGATTCCGTCGCGCGCGGTTACGGCAGCGGGTTCGTCAAGTACGACAACGGCGTTTTCGTCGCCTGCGTCGGCGATTACACGACGCGCTCGCGCGCAAATGAGGAGGCCGCCGCGCTCGGCGGCTCCGTCACGGAGGGTACGCAATACACGATTGCCGTTGCGGCGACGGGTACGGGGCGCGTCCTGTTCGAGTTTGACGGCGGTAGCAGCCGCGCGCTCGGCGTGCGTCCGCTCGACGTCAACTCTAAGACGTGGTTCAAACAGCACCAGTACTACGGCGCGTTCCAGTATTACCGCCAGGACGGGCAGGATTTGCGCGTTCTGAATTTCATCAGCGTGGACGACTACATAAAGGGCGTTCTGCCACAGGAGATGTCGCCGACGTGGCCGCTTGAAGCGTTGAAGGCGCAGGCTGTGACGGCGCGGACCTACGCTTTAAGCAAGCTCGGAAGCCACGGCGGAAGCGGCTTCGACCTCTGCACGACGGAGCATTGCCAGGCATATATCGGCGTGAGTACCGCGAATGATATGATCAACCGCGCCGTGAACGAGACCTCAGGCGAGTACGTCACCTACAACGGCGAGCTGTGCGAGACGTACTATTCCTCCTCCGACGGCGGCTCGACCGAGAACAGCGAAAACGTCTGGGCGCAGGCGCGCCCGTATCTGCGCGGCGTCGTGGACCCGTATGAGCAGGACGTGGCGAACAGCGTGTCGCAGTATTTCTGGACTGTGAAATACACGCCCTCGGAGCTGACGACGCGAATGAAAGGCCGCGGGATTAACTGCGGGACAATCACGTCGCTCACCGTGTCGCAATACACGGAGAACGGCAATGTGTTCGCCGTGACGATGAAGGACACGAACGGCAAGTCGTGGACGTTCAAGAAAGACGAGGCGCGCATTGCCCTCGGCGCGAGGTCGCTCCGCTTTACAATCGGCGGCGGAACGCAGCCGGGCGTGGTGCCGATTCAGGACAGAACAGTATATGCGAACAGCGGCGAAACGGTGAGCGACGGCGCGCTGTACGCCGTCGGCGCGGACGGCGAAATTGTACAGCTCCCCGCGGGCGATATCTACGCCGCAACGGGGACGGGCGAAATCACGACGGTCGGCGCGCCGGCTCCGACGACGGAATCCAGCGCGGACGGCAAAATCGACGGCGTTTTCGTGCTGTCCGGCACGGGCAACGGCCACAACGTCGGAATGAGTCAGTGGGGCGCGTACGCGATGGCGCAGCGCGGAATGACGTACCGCGACATAATTCATTTTTACTATACGGACGTGGAGATTGGGTAGTGAAAACATCGGATTTTAACTATAATCTCCCGGAGGAACTCATCGCGCAGACGCCGCTCGAACGGCGCGACGGCTCGCGTCTGCTGACGCTCGACAAGCGCACCGGCGTGGTCGCGCACCGAAAATTTACGGATTTGACGAGCCTGCTAAACGCGGGCGATTGCCTTGTGCTGAACGACAGCCGCGTCCTGCCGGCGCGGCTTTTCGGCAACCTCGAAACCGGCGGCGCGGTTGAAGTCGTGCTTTTACGCGCAATCAGCGGTGGCGTTTGGGAATGCTTAACCAGACCGGGGCGGAAGATGAAAATCGGCACGCGCGTTATTTTCGGCGGCGGCGAGCTGACGGGCGAGGTCGCGGCGATTGCCGAGGGCGGTAACCGCCTGATTAAATTTGAGTTTGAGGGGATTTTCCTCGAAGTTTTGGAGCGGCTCGGCAAGATGCCGCTGCCGCCGTACATCCACGAAGAACTTGCGGATTCGGAGCGGTACCAAACGGTTTATTCGCGGATAATCGGCTCCGCCGCCGCGCCGACGGCGGGTCTGCACTTCACGCCGGAGTTGCTCGCGGAGATAGAGCGGCGCGGCGTGGACATCGCGTATCTGACGCTCCACGTCGGGCTGGGGACGTTCCGCCCCGTGAAGTCCGACGAGCTTGAAAACCACGAAATGCACTCCGAATTCTGCGTCGTCACCGCCGAAACAGCCGCGAAGGTCAACGCGGCGCGTGAGCGCGGCGGGCGCGTCGTCGCCGTCGGAACGACGAGCTGCCGGACGCTCGAATCCGCGGTGGGCGAGGACGGAAGGCTGCGCGAGTTTTCGGGCTTTACGGACGTTTTTATCTATCCGGGGTATAAATTTAAGTGCGTGGACGCGCTCGTGACGAATTTTCACCTGCCGGAATCGACGCTGATTATGCTCGTTTCCGCGCTCGCGGGACGCGAGAACGTGCTTGCGGCGTATGATGAGGCGGTGCGCGAGCGGTATAGGTTTTTTAGCTTTGGGGACGCGATGTTTGTGGGTTAAAGGGCAGCCGAATAGCCAAAGCGGACGGGAAACCGTCCGCTTTGTTTTGTGTGTGGTTGCTTGTCGTCTACTTGTCGAAGCCGGGGTTGACGGCGTAGACGTTCTTTTGATTCTGCCGCTCGACGGTGAGGCGGAGAGCCTCGCCGAAGCGTTGGTAATGCACGATTTCGCGCTCCCGCAGGAAGCGGATTACATTCGACACGTCGGGGTCGTCGGACAGGCGCAGAATGTTGTCGTAGGTTTTGCGCGCCTTTTGCTCCGCCGCCATATCCTCGGTGAGGTCGGCGATTGTGTCACCCGACACCTGCATTCCCGCCGCGCTCCACGGCGTTCCGCCGGCCGACTGCGGGTAAATCCCCGCCGTGTGGTCCACGAAATACGCGTCGTAGCCGCCGCGCTTTACGTCCTCGACGGACATATTGCGCGTGAGCTGGTGGACGAGCGTGCCGACCATCTCAAGGTGGCCCAGCTCCTCCGTGCCGATGTCCGTCAACAGGCCGCGCAGCTCGTCGTAGGGCATTGTGTAACGCTGCGAGAGATAGCGCAGGGACGCGCCCAGCTCGCCGTCGGGTCCGCCGTATTGCGACATAACAACCTGCGCGAGGCGCGGGTTCGGCTGCGAGATTTTCACGGGGTATTGCAGCTTTTTCTCATATACAAACATCTACTTCATTCCTCCCTCGCCGGCCTGCCACGGCCACGGCGACTTGACCCAGTCGTAGTCGCCGGACATCATCAGGTCGTCAGTGTGCAGCGGGCCGTACCGCTCGACATAGCGGTCGTGCGCCTCGCGCTTGAGCGCGAGCAGCTTTTTTAACATCATAAACGCCTCCGCGTCGTCCTTGTGCGTGTCTAAGTACAGCACAAGCTCGTGCGCGGCAAAGCCGATTGCCATAAGCTCGCCGAGCGGCGTACCCTCGTAGGGATTGCCGCGGTTGCCCATATTCATAAACGGCAAATCCAGACCGGGAAACAGCGTCCCGCGCGTCAGTGCCTCGTCGGGCGCGTATTGCGGCTCCGACGAACCCTGCCACGGCGTCGGGATTAGCTGCGACGCGAAAAAGCCCGTGTCCTGCCGTATGGTTTTTTCGTTCAATTCAAATTCTCCTCCGTTGTAAGATTTTCGCGGCTCTCGCCGCACCCCATTATACGCGAAACGGCGGACTCCGTGAGTCCGCCGTGTTTTCAATCGTTTTCTAATCGTCCAGATAATCGAGCAGGGATACCTTGACAATCCATTCGCCGTTTTTGTCAATCAGACCGCCGTAATAGCCCTGCCGCACGGCGGAATAATCGCCGCCGTAGGTGTGTAGAATGTCAAATTCGAGCGGCACGAGGAAATTCTCGTCCGCGTCGCAGATGCCGTACTTGTACGGCGCGTACTTATACACCATATAGAGGCCGTTACCGATTGAGAACGCGCGAACGTCTTCGCGGTCCGCGAACGGGACGCGTTCGGCTTCTGACTCCGGATAGCCGTTGATAAGCTCATAATAGGACGGCAGCCGATAATCATAGCCGGAAAATTCCGGCTCCGTTATCGGGTCGCCGTTCTTGTCCATATAGCCGAACGTGAAGGTCCAGTTACCGTATTCGCCCCTCTCCGCGGTGCCGATATACGGCGCGCTGCCGCCCGCAAACGCAAAGCCGCGGAGAAAGGAGCAAAGGTTGCTAAAAGCCTCGTCATTATCGTGCAAATACCAATCCTCGAGATAGAGCGCGTACGGGCCGAGAACCGCCGCGCCGCTTGCGTCAATGTAACGGTATGTCGCGTAGTCGTCCGAAATAACCGCAAACAACCCGTCGCCGTAAATCGGCGGGGCCGCGAATTGAGGCTTGAAAATTTCCCTGCCGTCGAAGTCAATAACGCCCCATTTACCGCCGCTTTTCACGGAAACGTAGCCGTCGCCGCCGTACAGATACGCGTCCTCATACGTCTGCGCGAACGAGCCGTCGGCGGAGATAACAACGGTTTCGCTGATTGCATCGTATTCGCCGACGCGTTCGACCACGCGCTCCGCGACGTAGATGAGTTTGTTGCCGTCCGTGGCCGTGTCGATGGTGGGATACACGGCGTCGCAGACGATTTTTCCGTCCGCCGTCGCGAAGCCGTAGCAGCTGCGCTCCCACGGTTCACCCCACAGGTCGAACGTGCTGACCGCGCCGATGAACGGGTAAATCGCGCCGTAGTCCGCGCTTGGGCGGAACGCGCGGACAGGCTCCGCGTACCACCGTTCAAACCGCTCGTCGAGCGAAAAGCGGGACAGCGGAGGTATTTCGGGCGGGGTTACACTCGGACTTTCTGACGGCTCCGCAATCGGTGCCGCGCTCGGACTTTCCGACGGAACCTCGGCGGGCGCGGGCGCGCAGGCCGCGATAGCGAGGATTAATAACGCGGCACAGAGAATTTTCTTCATAGAAACACCTCTTGCAATTACTTTATTGTTATTATATACTGGTGTTCCAAAGATTACAAGGAGCGGCAAATGTTTTTTTACATCGAAACCCTCGGCTGCAAGGTGAATCAGTACGAATCCGCCGCAATCGCGGAGCTTTTGCGCGGGAATGGGCATATTGAAGTCCAAAAAAGTGAGCCGCGCGACGTTTCAATCGTGAACACCTGCGCCGTAACGGGCGACGCTTCGCGTCAGTCGCGCCAGACGGCGCGTCGTCTGCGGCGTGAATTTCCGGACGCGAAGCTCGTCATCTGCGGCTGCGCGAGCCAGATTGAACCCGATGCGGCGCGGGAGCTCGGCGCGGATCTCGTCGCGGGGGCGGGCGATAAGCGCGGTCTTGTCGGGGAGATTGAACGGCTGATTGACGAAAACTCCCTCCGTCACGCTGCGCGTGACACCTCCCTCCGAGAGGGAGGCTTGCCCCCCTCACCGAGGGGGGTGTCGGCAGAGCCGACAGGGGGAGCTTTTGAACCGCTGCCGTCGGCGAGTATCGCGGGGCGGACGCGCGCAATGCTGAAAATCCAGGACGGATGCGACAATTTCTGTTCGTATTGCGTGATTCCCTACGCGCGCGGGCGCGTCCGCAGCCTGCCGGTTGCGGCAATCGCGGACGAGGCGAAATCCCTCGCGTCGCAGGGCTTCGCGGAGATTGTGCTGACGGGGATTGAAATCTGCTCCTACGGTCGGGATTTGGATTCGGAAACCCTCATAGACGCAATTCGCGCTGCCGCGTCCGCCGCGCCGACGGCGCGGCTGCGGCTCGGCTCACTCGAACCGTCGTGCGTGACGGACGAATTTGTAACCGCGCTCGCGGCAATCCCGAACCTCTGCGACCACTTTCATCTGTCCCTGCAATCCGGCTCCGACGGCGTTTTGAAGCGTATGCGGCGCAAGTACGGAACCGCCGAATTTTTCGCCGCGCTCAAACGTCTGCGGACCGCGTACCCGAACTGCGGCGTCACTGCTGACGTGATCGCGGGATTTCCGGGCGAGACGGACGCGGAACACGCGGAGACGGTCGCGTTTTTGGAACGGTGCGCGTTCTCGGCGGCGCACGTCTTTCCGTATTCCAAGCGGCCGGGGACGCCCGCCGCCGCAATGGAAAACCAGCTGCCGAACGCGGTGAAAAAAGCTCGCGCGGCGGAGCTTCGCGCCGTCGCCGCGGCGACGGGAGCGGCGTTCGCCGCTTCGCAGGTCGGCCGCGTGCTTGAAGTGCTGTTTGAGCGCGAAGCGGACGGCGGCTCCGTGGGACACTCGTCGAATTATCTCGAAGTGCGCGTTCTGAACGCCGGTATTCGCGGAAAAACGCTTGCGGTTTCGGTTGCGAAAGCGGTTATTGAGCGTCCGCTCGACGGAACGCTGATAAATACATAAATTCAGGTTTGACAATTCTTCACCAAAGCGGTATAATTAAAGTTAAATTAACATTGGCGAAACAATAACAGAAAGGGAGCGTTTATTATGCCGGAGATACTCAGTTATTCAGAAGAGGTTATTCACGAGACAATGTTGGCCGCGGCAGAAAAAGCAAAAGAACCACGCTACACATTAGAGTCGATAGAAAAAATGGTTGAACAGCTCTATGATACTGTGGCAAGTGTCTGCAACTCCCACCGGATTAATATTACCGTACCCAAAAACAATGCGGCCCTGACGGAAGAACTGCGGGAAAAAATTATTCAAATCGGGTTGACGACGTCGGATGAATTTTACGTCTATCCGTATCTGACGGGTTCGGACGCCGATGACGACGCTTATGTTTTGCGTATAGAGATCAAACGCATAAACAAAGACGTTATTGAACTGTTACTGGACGGCACCGAAGAATAAAAAAAGGAATGATTCACAATGGCAAACGAGCGTATTTATAACTTCTCGGCGGGACCGTCGATGCTGCCCCTGTCCGTGCTGGAAACGGCGGCGAAGGAGATGACGAACTTCGGCGGCTCCGGAATGTCCGTTATGGAGATGAGCCACCGCAGCAAGACGTACCTCGCAATCTTCGAGGAGACAAAGGCGAATTTGAAGAAAGCCCTCTCCGTCCCCGACACGCACGAGATTATCTTTATGCAGGGCGGCGCGACGTTCCAGTTCTCCGCCGTTCCGCTGAATCTGATGGGCGAAAACGGGATAGCCGATTACGCGATTTCGGGCAATTTCGCGACCGTCGCGAGTAAAGAGGCAAAGAAGTACGGCACGGTGAACATCGCCGCCTCCTCCGAGGACCGCAACCACACGTACATACCCGCGCAGTCCGCGCTGAAACAGACTGCGGGCGCGAAGTATTTCTACTACTGCGCCAACAACACAATCTACGGCACGGAGTGGAAGTACGTCCCCGAAACCGCCGCGCCGCTCGTTTGCGACATGTCGTCGAATATCCTGTCGAAGCCCGTTGACGTGTCAAAGCACGGTCTGATCTTCGCGGGCGTTCAGAAGAATATGGCCCCCGCGGGAATGGCGGTCGTGATTATCGACAAAAACCTGGCGGGAAAGGAATTGCCGTTCACGCCGAAGATTATGTCCTACAAGGTCGCGATTGAAAAGGACTCGATGGACAACACACCGCCGTGTTACACGATTTATATGCTCGGTTTAGTCCTGAAATGGCTCGAAACGCAGGGCGGCGTCGCCGGAATGGAGAAGCTGAAATCCGCAAAGGCGAAGATAATTTACGATGTGCTGGACAGTTCCGCGCTGTTCAGCGGCTGCGCCGAAAAGGACGCGCGGAGCGATATGAACGTCACGTTCCGCACCGGAGACGAGGAGCTGGACGCGAAATTTGCGAAAGAGGCGACGGCGGCCGGCTTTGACAATCTCAAAGGTCACCGCAACGTCGGCGGAATGCGCGCGTCAATTTACAACGCAATGCCGGTCGAGGGCGTCGAAAAGCTCGCGGCGTTTATGAAAGACTTTGAAGCAAAAAATAAATAGGGGACAACATACAAATGTACAAGATTCAGACACTGAATAAAATCGCGAAAACAGGCGCGGAGCAGTTCGACAAGGCGAAATACACGGTCTCCGAAGCGGAGACGAATCCGGACGCTATCCTCGTCCGTTCGGCAAAAATGCACGATATGCAGTTCAATCCGGAGCTGCTGTGTATCGCCCGCGCGGGCGCGGGAACGAATAATATCCCGTCCGAGCGTTGCGCCGAGGAGGGGATTGTCGTGTTCAACACTCCGGGCGCGAACGCGGAGGCCGTCAAGGAGCTTGTCCTCGCGTCGCTTTTGATCTCCTCGCGCGATATTCTCGGCGGCATCGACTGGGTAAAAACCATTGCGGGGACGGAGGACGTCGCCGCGCAGGTCGAGGCGGGTAAAAACGCGTTCGTCGGGCCGGAACTCACGGGCAAAACCCTCGGTGTTATCGGCCTCGGCGCGGTCGGCGCGAAAATCGCGAACGACGCCGTGGCACTCGGAATGACGGTCTACGGCTGCGACCCGTTTCTCTCCGTCGAGGCTGCGTGGCGGCTGTCGAGCCAGATTATCCACGCGCAGGACCGCGCGCAGATTTACAAAAACTGCGACTATATCACGATTCACGCGCCGTACATAAAGGACGGCAAGGACGCGACGCACCATATGATTGACGCGACCTCGCTCGCGACGATGAAGGACGGCGTGCGCATTATCAACCTCGCCCGCGCGGAATTGGTGGACGACGACGCGATTATCGCCGCGCTGGAAAGCGGGAAAGTCGCGCGGTACGTCACGGATTTCCCGAACGACAAGACGGCGGGTGCCAAGGGCGTAATCGCGATTCCGCACCTCGGCGCGTCCACGCCGGAGAGCGAGGAGAAGTGCGCATATATGGCGGCGGTACAGATAATCGACTATTTAGAGAACGGCAACATCGTTAATTCCGTGAATATGCCGTTTGTCGCGCTCCCGCGCTCCGCGGGCGTGCCGCGCGTCTGCATTCTGCATCGCAACATTCCTGAGATGATTGCGAAGATTTCCGGCGCGATTTCCGCGCGCGGAATTAATATTGAGAATATGGTCAACGCCGCCGTGCGCGGAGTGGACCTCGCGTATACGATGATTGATGTTTCGAGCGCGTCGGCGGATATGAAAGCCGCAATTGAAGAAGTGGGCGGTATTGTCCGCGTGAGGATTTTAGCGTAACGATGTCAAAAAAAATGATGCTGCTGGTGAATCCGTATTCCGGGCGAGGTATTTCAAAGACCGCGCTCGGTGATATCGTCACGCAATTTGCCGAGCGGGATTATATCGTCTCCGTCTGCCTCACCAAGGAGCGCGGCACTGCCGCAATCGCGCGGGAGAACGCCGCGGATTACGACCTGCTCGTCTGTGTCGGCGGCGACGGAACGCTGTCAGACACGGTCACGGGGCTGATGGATATAGAAAACCCGCCGCCGATCGGATATATTCCGATGGGAACGGCGAACGATATGGCGACGACGCTCGCGCTCTCGCGCAACATCAACACGGCGGTGGACACGATCCTTGAAGGTCATCCGGTTCCGCTGGACGTCGGCAGCTACAACGGCGAGTATTTCACATACATCGCCGCTTTCGGCGCGTTCACGGGCGTGTCGTACAAGACCCCGCAGAGCGCGAAGCGCGCGCTCGGTCACCTCGCGTACGTTTTCGGCGGACTTGCCGACATCGCGACGATAAAACCGCAAAAGACCCGCGTCGAGTTTGACGGCGGTTTTATTGAGGACAGCTTCATCTTCGGCGGCGTCACGAACACGACCTCCGTCGCGGGTCTCGTGCGGCTGCAACCGTCGGACGTGGACCTCGGTGACGGCAAGTTTGAGGTCATTTTGGTGCGCAACCCCGTCAATGTGCAGGACTTTATGGAAATCCTCACGTCGGTGACGACGAACGCGTATTTCTCCGAAAATGTGCGGCTCATCCACACCTCGCGCGTGAAATTCACGTTTGAGGAACCCGTCGCGTTCACGCGCGACGGCGAAAACGGCGGGATGCACACGGAATTGCTTATAGAAAACCGCTCCCGCGCCGTGCAGATTATCATCGACGACGAAAAAGAATCGGAGTTCATAGTATGACGAGCGTGAAAATCCTCGCCGTCGGCGACGTCTACGGCAAGACGGGCGTGGATTTCCTCGCAAAAAATCTGCCGAGGCTCAAACGCGAAATGAATATTGACTTCACCGTCGTGAACGGCGAAAACGCAGACAACACCGGCATCACGCCGAACGACGCGGACGATATTTTCGCCTACGGCGCGGACGTGATTACGCTCGGCAACCACGCGTTTTCCCGCGACTCAATCAACAATTACCTCGACGACAACCGCTATATCCTGCGCCCCGCGAACCTCGCGCCCTCCGCGCCGGGGCGCGGATTCGGCGTGTTTGAGACGAAATTCGGCGACGTTTGCGTAATAAATCTGCTCGGCCGCGTGGAGATGCAGCCGCTGTCGGACAACCCGTTTTTTGAGCTGGACCGCATTCTCGCGCGTCCCGAAGTCGCGGCGTGCAGGGTGAAATTAGTGGACTTTCACGCCGAGGCGACGAGCGAAAAATACGCGATGGCGTTTCACGCGGAGACGCGCGTCTCCGCGCTCTGGGGGACGCATACGCACGTCCAAACGTCCGATTCGCAAGTGTTTGCGGGCGGTTTGGGCTACATCACGGATATCGGAATGACGGGCGCGGTGCGCAGCATTCTCGGCGTGGAGCCGACGCTCGGTCTGCGGCGGTTTATCGGGAGTCCGAAGGCGCGGTTCGACGCGGCTCCGCCGCCCGCGAAGCTCGAAGGATGCGTGTTTGAAATCGACGCCGAAACGGGCAAATGCATAAAAATTGAAGCAATACGAAAAATTTATGCTTGACAAACCGAAAAAACCGTGTTATGCTCACAAACAAGTTAATATTCAAAGGCATTGATGGAGCCAGTCACTCCGGAGCCGGAACGCTGAACACGTTATGTAACTAAGCGTCCCCGTCAGACCACGTTACGGTCAGGGGTTTGTCAGAACCCGATAAGCGGCGTTCGCAGAACGCAATTTGAGTGGTACCGCGGGAAAGATTTTTAATCATCTCGTCTCAAAGAAATTATTTCTTTGGGGCGATTTTTATTTTGCCCCAACAAAACGGAGGTAAAAAATTATGGACAACATCGAGAGCAAGTTACTGGAAATCGCGGGACGTATCCGCG
>JAISJC010000044.1 GCA_031261745.1 Oscillospiraceae bacterium | reverse complement strand
CCCGGGCCGTCGCCAGCCAAGTATCGTGGGCACAAGTGAGCTTAACTTCCGTGTTCGGGATGGGAACGGGTGGACCCTCACCGTAATCAACACCAACTGTTCCAGTATAATAGCACACGAGGGAACGGTTGTCAAGAGAAAATTTTAATTTTTCGCAATTATTTTTGTCTGGGGTTTTCCTGATTGTAAATCCTGAACCGCACCTCAAACACCATTCCGCCGCCGGAGCGCGCGTTCGCAGAGATCTCGCCGTGCAGTGCGGTCACGGTGTCGCGCACGATGCTCAGACCGAGGCCTGAGCCGCCGAACGCGCGGGAGCGCGCCTTGTCCACGCGGTAAAACCGGTCGAATATGTGCGGCAAATCGTCCTCCGGAACGCCGATTCCCGTGTCCTCAACGCGCAGAATCGCGTGTGTTTCGCTGCGCGTCAGGCGGACGGTGACGCTTCCGCCGGGTCTGTTGTATTTCAGCGCGTTTTCGGCGAGATTGAATACGATTTGGTGCAGCGAATCCTCCGTGCCGAGGATAATGCAGCCGCCGTCCAGGTCGCTTTTGAGCGTAATTCCCTCCGAATCCGCGAGCGGCCGCAGCATTCGCAGCGTCGCCGCCGCGACGTCGCGCATATCGACGGGCGTTCCAACGGTGCTGCGCGCCTTGTCCGCACCGCCGTCGAGCCGCGTGAGGGAGAGGAGCTTTTCGGTCGTCCGCGCGAGGCGTTCAGCCTCGTCGCCGATGTCCGCGACGAACTCGCGGACCGTGTCCGTGTCGATGTTTTCGTTCTGTAAAATGCTGTCGGAGAGGAGTTTAATCGACGCGAGCGGGGTTTTCAACTCGTGCGAGGCGTCCGCGACAAAGCGGCGGCGCACGTCATCCGTCTCGCGCAGTCTGCCCGTCAGACTGTCGAATTCCTGACCGAGCATTGCCAGCTCGTCGCGACCGCGCATCTCGATGCGGTAGGTGTACTCGCCCTCGCGCACGGACTGAATCGCGCGCAGAATGCCGGTTATGCGGCGCAGCAGCGTGCGCAGGATAAACGCGACGAGCGCGACAGAAAAGATGGCGATAACGGCGGAGATATTCATCAGCGTGCGTTGCAGTCCGCTCAAAATCGCGCCCTGCTCCGCGTCGCGCTCCGACACGAACACCGTGCCGGTAATCGCGCCGTCCTTAGTAATCGGTACGAACGCCCGCGCGAGGAACGCATTTTCGGAGAAGCTCGAATAATAGACGTCGAAGCCGCGCAGCACGTCCGCCGCGTATTTTTCGACGAAGCCGTCGCTGCCGCCGGCGGAATCGTACAGCACATTGCCGCGCTCGCCCGTAATCGTGATGTGCGACAGACCGGAAACGTCGAGACGCGACACGACGAGCGTACACGCGTCAATCGTCAGTGTGTCGATGTCGCGCAGCGCGGTTTCGAGTATCGCCGCCTGACTTTTCACGAACGTGAGCTTAGACGCGAAAATCATATCGCGGCTCGCCGCCGGGAAGTATGTGTTCATCACGACGAGCAACGCCGCGATAATCGCGATATATGACGCCGCGAACTTGACGCGCAGCGAGCTTATAAAGCGAACTCCGGAACCGGTACTCATCACTGGCCCCCAAGTTTCGCGGGTTTCAGGTAATAGCCGACGCCCCACTTGGTCAGAATAATTTCCGGTTCGGCGGGGTTGTTTTCCAGTTTTTCGCGCAGGCGGCGGATATGCACGTCAACGGTCCGCTCGTCGCCGAGATAATCGCGCCCCCACAGGATGTTCAGCAGATTGTCGCGGCTGTAAACGCGGCCGGGATTCTTCGCAAGCAGCTCGATCAGGTCGAATTCGCGCGCGGTCAGCTCGACGTGTTCGCCGTCCTTTACGGCGCGGCGTTCCGTCGGAATAATCGCGATAGAGCCGATATTGATGACGCTGTCTGCCGTCACGGGAGCCGCAATTGCGCTGCGGCGCAAAAGCGCGCGGATACGCGCTTTGAGTTCGAGAATATTGAACGGCTTCGTGATGTAGTCGTCTGCGCCGTACTCGAAGCCCATAATCACGTCCGTGTCCTCGCTCGCCGCCGTGAGCAGGATTATCGGCACGGTGGAGAACTCGCGGATTTTCATACACGCTTCAAGACCGGACGTTTTCGGCATCATCACATCGAGAATGATGAGGTCGTATTCGACGGTCTTGGCCGCCGCGACGGCCTCGTCGCCGTTTTCGCCCGTGTCAACCTGATACCCCTCGTTTTCGAGGTTGAATTTTATGCCCTTGACGAGGGGCTTTTCGTCGTCCACAACAAGAATTTTCATCGGTACACCTCAGTCAACTGTAATTTGGTCTTTTATCGCGTCATAGCGGCCGTCGCCGATGCCCTCGACGCTTTTCAGCGTGGTTAGTTTCTTAAACGGCCCGTGCGCGTCGCGGTAGGCAACTATGCGCGCCGCGAGCGTCGGACCGATACCGGATAGGGTCTCAAATTCCGCCTGCGTGGCGAAATTAATCCGCAGCTTGCCGTCGATATAGTGCGGCTCCGGCGTGGGTTCGGGCGTCGCGGTGGGTTCGGGCGTTTCAACCGCAATCGTCGGCAGAGCAATCGGCTCCGGCACGGGCGGCGGAGGCGGGGTTTCCGCAGACTCCGACGGCTCGGCGGACGGGGCTTCGCCCGCGCTCTCGACCGCGACCGCGTCAACTTCGCGCGCAACCGCGACGGTACCCGCCGCGCCCGTACGCCCGACGAAATATCCGAGCGTGAATGTCACGAACAGCGCGGTGATTATTAATACTGTTATTTCAGATTTCTTCAACCTTGATTTAACCTCCGAAGTGTGCTAAGATGATTGTAACACAAAAATTCGGAGATTTATATGAAAAAAATAAAAATCACGGCAATTTTCTTAATATTTGCCGCGCTGATGAGTATATTCGCGCCCGTGAGCCTCGCGGCGGAGCCTGAGCCGTTCAAGGCGGCGGCGGTTTTCCTCGCGGAAACGACCACGGGGACGGTGCTTTACGAGCTTAACGCGGACGAGCGTCGCGCGCCCGATACGCTCGCGAAGATGATGACGCTGCTCCTCGCGGCGGAGGCGGTTGCGAGCGGCGAACTGGCGAGCGGCGAGGTCGCGGAGAATCTCTTTTCGGCGTATGTCGGCAGCGACGACGACGCCTGCGACGCGGTTGCGGTGACGGTTTCCGGCTCCGTAGACGCGTTTGTCGCGTTGATGAACGCCCGCGCGGCGGAGCTGAGCTGCGCGGACACGGTTTTCGTGAACACGAACGGGAAAGCCAATGTGCGGCAGTACACGACGGCGCGGGACCTGTTCAATATTGCGCGCGCGGGGGCAAAGTTGCCGCTTTTCGTCGAGGTTGCGGGCGCGAGAAGTCACGGCGGCATTACGAATTCTAACTATATGCTCAACCCGAACAGGGCGAAATACTACTACAAATACGGCGTTTTCGGTAAGGTTTCCGCGACGTATGAGAACGGCTACGGCGCGGTGGAATACGCGGAGCGCGACGGGCTGAACGCGGTCGCGGTCGTACTCGGCGCGGCGGCCGTAATCCTCGAATCCGACAACTCAACCGAAATGCAGAACCTGACGGAGGCGCGGCGGCTCCTCGAATGGGGTCACGCGAATTTTTCGTGGACTGCGGTGCTGTCGTCGTCGGAGCTTATCGCCCGCGCGGCGGTGCAGCTCGGCGACGGCGCGGACTTCGTGAATCTGCGTCCGGAGGAGGACGTGGTTCTGCTGCTGTCAAACGACATTCCGGAGGATGAGATTACGCGGGAAATCCGCGTGTTTTCCGAGGAATCCGGCGAAAAGCTGACGGCACCTGTCGAGGCGGGAGCCGAGCTGGGCGAGGTCGTCCTGACGCGCCGCGGCGAAGAAATCGGGCGTGCGACGCTCGTCGCGGACACGACCGTGAGATTGCTGCGGATGAAGTATTTTACGGCGCAACTCAAAGCGATTTTCCAAAGCCGCGTCGCGAAGCTGATAATCATTGCGGTTATTGCGATTTTCCTCGCATACGCGGTAATCGTCGTGCGGTACCAAATCCTCCTCGCGCGCTACGTGAAAAAGCGCGCCGCACAGGCGAAGCGCAATGTTGAAAATCAGGACAGCGAGCGGAGATAAGAGGAAAGCGAGTGAAATTATGAAAGCAATCTGTATTTTGGGCAGCCCGAAAACGAACGGAAACACCGCCGCAATACTGAAAGCGACCGTAAACGTCATTGAAAACAGCGGCATTGATACAAAGATTGTTTGCTTGGGAGAAACGAAAATCGGATTCTGCATTGGGTGCAAGGTGTGTGGGGAAACAGGGATTTGCGTTCAGAATGACGATATGAACCAAATAATCCGAGATATATACGAGGCGGACATTGTTATGCTCGCTTCGCCGTCTTATTGGGGAGATGTGACGGCGCAGATGAAGCAATTTATCGACAGATGTACGCCGTATTGCAATACAAATATTAATCGCGTACCGGTTCCGGCAGGGAAACACGGCGCAGCGATTGTTATCCACGCGGGGCAAAATAAAAAAGAGAATGAAAATTTGCTTTCCACGTTTGAGCATTTTTTGGGACACTTGGACATACCTCTGCAATTCAAGCTGACTGTTGAGGGTGTTGACAAAAAGGAAGATTTGGAAAGCAGACCCGCCGAATTTGAGCGGGCAAGGGCGTTCGGGCAGGAAATCGCGGAATACTTAATCGGATAACGCGGCGA
Organism: Oscillospiraceae bacterium; assembly: GCA_031261745.1. Lineage (GTDB taxonomy): Bacteria > Bacillota > Clostridia > Oscillospirales > Oscillospiraceae > JAIRRO01. The sequence continues at coordinate 869 of JAISJC010000044.1, read as the reverse complement.
GGGAGCGGAGATAGTCGCGTTTTCCGTCAACGTAGATGTTGCCGCCGTTGCAGTCGATTGCGACGACGCAGGGGAAGTTTTCGACGATGAGCCGCCGCACGGCCTCGGCTCCGAGGTCAGGGAACGCGACAATTTCAGCGGACTTCACGCACTCACTGAGCAGCGCGCCCGCGCCGCCTGCGGCGGCGAGGTAGACCGCGCCGACCTCGCGTATCGCGTCGGCGACCTCCGCCGAGCGTTCGCCCTTGCCGACCATTCCGAGCTGGCCGAGGCGCAGCAGGCGCGGGGCGAACGCGTCCATTCGGTAGCTCGTCGTCGGTCCGACGGAGCCGATTACGCGTCCCGGCGACGCGGGAGCCGGTCCCGCGTAGTAGATTGTCGCGCCGGCAAGCTCAAACGGCAGCGGCTCGCCGCTGTCGAGCAATTCGCAGAGCCGCGCGTGCGCCGCGTCGCGCGCCGTGTAGATTGCGCCGGAGAGGGCTACGGAGTCGCCCGCGCGGAGCGTTTTTGTGACGTCCGTCGTGAGCGGTAAAGCAATGTTAAGCATTACAGCACCTCCGACGCGTGCCGCGTGACGTGGCAGCTGATATTCACGGCGGCGGGCAGACCCGCGATGTGCGTCGGCGCGGCGAGGACGTTCACGCCGAGGGCGGTTGTTTTGCCGCCGAAGCCCTGCGGCCCGATGCCGAGGGCGTTTATTTTGTCCAAAAGCTCTGTTTCAAGCTCCGCGTAGTACGGGTCGGGATTGCGCTCGTCAATCGGGCGCAGGAGCGCGCGCTTCGCGAGCAGAGCCACCTTGTCGAAGTTTGCGCCTATGCCGACGCCGACGACAATCGGCGGGCAGGGGTTGCCGCCCGCAAGCTCGACGG
>JAISJC010000092.1 GCA_031261745.1 Oscillospiraceae bacterium | reverse complement strand
GCGAACATCAACTCGCACATCTACGAGGCCGCGCTCAACCGTCCCGCCGAGCTGTCGAACACCGGCTACAACGTGTCCGACAAGACGCAGACGTTCCTCGCGTCCATTCACAAGAACGGACTGGACCCGAAGGTTCTCGCGCAGTGGCTGAAAAAAGGTATTGAGGACGAGATTTTCCTCGTTATCCCGTACGCCTCCGGTCCGCGTATGGTCGAGATTGAAATGGAGCGTTTCCGTTACCTCGCGTATCCGGGTGGCGAGGCAGACCTCGAAAAGATTAAGGCTACGCCGGAGCGTCAGGCCGAGGCTCTGCAAATGATGGCGGAGCGCGAGGGCTACGACGTCAAGGCCGCGGGTCCGATTATCCCGCCCGCCGGCGACGGCGACAAGGACGCGCCTCCCCCCGTGTTCAACTTTGACACCGGCGGGTTCGGCCAGGCGAAAGCCGACGTCGAGTGGGTCGCTGACGACAAAAAGTACAAGGGCAAATAGTAAAAGCTCACAACGCTCGTTAAAACACCCCGAACCTTTTGGTTCGGGGTGTTTTTCTATGCGCGGTTGATTAAATACGTTCTCAGCTTTTCTGTGACCTGCGCGAGGTCAATCGGCTTGCCGACGTGGGCGTTCATTCCCGCCTCAATACAGCGGTCAATGTCCTCGCGGAACACGTTCGCGGTCATCGCGATAATCGGAATTGTCCCGGCGTGCGGAATATCCATCGCGCGGATTTCGCGCGTCGCCGCGTAGCCGTCAAGCTCCGGCATCTGCACGTCCATAAATATAATGTCGTACAAATCCGGCGCGGCGGCGAACTTATCTACGGCAATCCGCCCGTTTTCCGCCTCGTCGATGATAATTCCCGTCGGTTCCAGCAGGCTCATCACGATCTCGCGGTTGATTTCAATGTCCTCCGCGAGCAGTATTCGCCGCCCGGCGAATTCGTCGTCCGACGTGCCGGAGCCGTCGGCGTCTCCGCCGTCCGCGTCAAGACACTCCGCGAGCGCGGCGAGCATATCGGACGAGAAGAACGGCTTTGCCAGCGTAATTGCGTCGTCGTTTTCGACGGAGCTGTTTTTCTCAACGGTGAGGATTACCGCAGCGTCCGGCCGCGCACGCTTAATCGCGTCTGCCGCGCCGGCAGAATCGGCGAAATACGCGTCAAAGTCGCCGGTTGCGTCTGCCGCCGACGCGCCGATTTTAAGCTCCGCGCCGAGCCGCGAAGCGGACCTCACGAAATTCGCCTTTGTCACCCCGTCATTTTCAACCGCGAACAGGCGCAGACCGCGCGCGGAAAACGCGTTCGGTTCCGAGGGCGCGGTCGCCGCGCCGACGACGACGGCGAACGCAAAGCGCGAACCCTTGCCCGGCTCCGACTCGACCCAGATTCGCCCGTTCATCATCTCAATAATGCGCTTGGAAATCGCGAGGCCGAGACCCGTTCCACCGAATTTGCGCGACGTGGACGCTTCCGCCTGCTGGAAAGACTGGAACAGCTTGGATTGCTGCTCTTTCGTCAAACCTATACCCGTATCTGTTACGGAAACCTCAATCTCAAAGCCGCCGCGCGACTTTCCGTTGAGCTTCGCTTCGAGCTTAATCGTACCGTTATCCGGCGTAAATTTGACCGCGTTGGACAGGAAATTCGCGATTACCTGCGCCAAACGCTGTTCGTCCGCCTCCACATATTCCGGAATATCCGTGCTGAAATCGACACTGTAATTCTGTCGTTTTTCCTCCGTGCGGAACGCGATGACCTCGGAGACTTTGCGGAGCATATTCTCGAAATTAAACGGTTCGGGTGCGAGTTCGAGCTTGTTTGCCTCGATTTTCGACATATCAAGTATGTCATTTATAACGCCGAGCAAATGCGACGAAGCCTCCTCGATTTTGACGAGACAATCGTCCTTTTGCCGTTCTCCCCTCGCCTTTTTTGCGATTGCCGTCATACCGATAACCGCGTTGAGCGGCGTTCGTATCTCGTGCGACATATTGGAGAGGAACTCGCCTTTGGCGCGCCCCGCGTCCTCCGCTTCCGCTTTCAACTCGGCAAGCAGCTTATTCTGGCGGTCAAGCTCGTCATACGGCTTCGCCTGCATAGCCGACAGGAAAAACGCCGAAATTGAGCCGAGCGCGAGGAAAATGACACCCGAAATTACGAAAATATCACGCATTTTCGGGATCGGTGTGTTTGAAACGGGAATCGTGACAAACAGCACCCACCGCCCCGGTTCGTGGACTATCGGAGTGTAGGTACAGATTATCTCGCCCGCACCCTCAAACTCGTCAACATACCGCACCGACCCGCTCGCGTTGTCACCCGCGTCAAGAACCCTGTTGACGATGACGCCGAATTCGCCGGACGCGTCCGCGAACACCGCGCCGAGCGCGTTCGTTTTCGCGTCTGTGTTGGAATCCGCAATCACAACGCCGTTTCCGTCAATAATGAAAACGCGTCCGGAGCCGTAAATGCTGTAATTTGTTGAATAAAACATCTCCGAGAAATATACGCCGCGCAGTGTGCCGATGAAAATCAGACCGTTGTCAAACTTCATAAAATTGCGTATTAGCTGGCTGCCGTTTTCCGCGACAAAAGAGTCGGAGACGTTCAGCCCGACATCGGAAGTGTACGCGCGGTATATATCAATCTCATCCTCCGACAGGGCCGCGAAATCGCAGTCCGGCTTCTCTCGCGAAACCAAACTGCCGTCCGGAAACACGACGCCGAGCGACAGGAAGTTCGGTCCCTGACCCACCTCGCTTTCAAGCATAGCGACAAGGCTGTCCATACCGCCGCTTTCGTACGCGCGCTGCATCATATCGCCGACGTACGCCGTGTCCTGTTTTATCTTGTCAATGGCGGAGATTGTCATACTCGATGAAATATCGCCGAGGAGTGCGAGGTTTGTTTCAACGGTATTTCCAATCTCACGCGTCGAGAAAACCACGCCGATTGTCGTCGCAAATACAGAGCTTGCAAGCACGACCGCCATAACAATCACGGCCGCCTGCACACGTACGGAAAAGCGTTTGGAAAACGTTTTATTTCTCATCAATCTTTCTCTCCGTTATCACTGATTTTCTTCCGGCTCCTATGGTTCATAACTAAACCGCCTTTTTCGCGCTTATGGTCACGCGAACGCTCGTCCCGCGCCCCGTTTTGCGGTGCGTCCACAGCGCGTCCGAACCGCGCGCGTCGCCGAACTGCACGCCGTCGGAAAACACGGCAAAGCCGTCGGAAATTCTGCGAATCTCACGAAGTCCGCCGTTCTGCGCATTCTCAATCGTGCGCACGGCGACACGGGCGTCAACATATCCGCGTTCGGCGGCGATTTTGCCAAAGATCCCAATACCGTCGTCGCGAATCGTAACCGTCGCCGCAACCTCGTTCGCCGTAATATCCACGAGCGCGGTGCGGCCGCCGGAATGCGCCGCCGCGTTCGCCAGAAGCTGCGTAAACGCGAGGTTGCACGCGGAATATGTCGCGTCACAGAGTATTTCCACCACGCTCTTCGCCTTGCGGTTCCAGATCGCGTTCACGTCGAGCGCGGCGAGCGCGACGTCGAATGTCGCTTCCGTCGTCGGCAGACTGTACGCGTGGCGGTGACCGTTTTCCTCGCGGATAATGCGCCCCTGCCCGTCGAGCGTAACAAGGTAGCGGAAAACAGACTGCGTAGTGATACCGAACCAGTCCGCAATCGGTTTGATTTTAAGCGTTTCACCGTCGTCCAATTCCGCTATTTCGCAGACGATGAAATCCATTATTTCATTGCGTTTTGTTTCGGACAGTGACATTACAGTTCCTGATAAAGCTCGATAATCTCGCCGTCGGGTCCGTGGACATACGCGAGACATACGGGCTTGCCGATATCCATCTCCGTCGTCGGCGCGATCCACGTGTCGCAGCCCGCCGCGATGCAGGCGTCGTACGCTTTCTGCGTATCCTCAACTTCGAGCGCGATATGCACCCAGCCCACCGACGTGTCCGCCTTGCCGCTGCCGAAAGGAATAAGCTCCACAACCGCGTCGCCGCCGAGGTCAATGAGCCAGTTGTTCTTGTCGGGGCCGACGGAAAATTTGTGGACGACCGTCCCGCCGAGTCTGTCGCGGTAAAACTCCACGCTGCGCGCCTCGTCCGCACAGAAAACGCCGAAGTGATGCGCGCGCTTAACTCCGATAGTTGACATATTAAAGCCCTCCGTCATTAACTTTGTCATATATCATACCACATATAATTTAAGATTTCCATACAAATCATAAAATAAAATTGAAAATTTCTCTTGCAATTGCGTAAAACTTGTGCTATAATCACGGTGTTATGCAGGCAAGGACGTTTGAGAGTGGGTGTCCCCACTCATTTTTGTTGCAAAATGCAATGAGGTAAAAAGTTACAATGAGCAAAATTATCGACACCGTTACCGATTTGGCGAAACCGATTCTCGCTCCGCTCGGCTTGGAGCTGTGGGACGCGGAATTCGTCAAAGAGGCCGGCTACTACTACCTGCGGGTCTATATCGACTCTGCGAAAGGCGTTTCCATCGAGGACTGTGAGACCGTTTCCCGCGCACTTGACCCGAAGCTCGACGAGTACGACGCGCTCTTCCCGGAGGCGGGTTACACGTTTGAGGTTTCCTCCGCGGGCGCGGAGCGGAAATTAACGCGGCCGGGTGACTTTGAGCGGTTTCTCGACAGCTTGGTGGAGCTTAAAACCTACAAGCCGAAAAACGGCAAGCGCGAACACATCGGAACGCTGAAAGCATACAACGACGGCGACGTTACGCTCGATATCAAGGGCGAGACGTTTGAGTTTACAAAAGCCGAAGTCGCGAACGTGCGGCTGCGGATTCAGATTTAACGTATATACGGAGGACAAGGTTATGAACGCAGAATTTTTTACGGCTATTGCCGATATTGAGCGCGAAAAGGGCATCCCACAGAGCTATATGATTGAGAAAATCGAGCAGGCTCTGCTCGCCGCGCTGAAAAAGGACCTGCCCGACGCTGCGGAAGCCGCGCACGTCGTGCTGAACACGAAAAAAAGCACGGTGGATATGTATATTGAGCGCACCGTCGTCGCCGAGCTGGAAAATCCGGAGCTGGAACTCACGCTCGACGAGGCGCACGACATTGACGTGAAATACAAGGTCGGCGACATTGTGCGCGAGGTCGTGGACGCGAAGAAATTCGGCCGAATCGCGGCGCAGGCGGCGAAGCAGGTCATCATTCAGGGCATCCGCGAGGCCGAGCGCAATATGGTTTTCGACGAGTTCACCTCGCGCGAACACGAAATTCTGACGGGTACCGTCGCACATATTGAGCCGAAAAACGGCTCGGTTTCGATACAGATCAGCTCTAATTCCGAGTTCACCGAGGCCGTTCTCCCCGTCGGCGAGTGCATTCCCGGCGAACGCTTACGCGAGGGCGACCACGTAAAAGTCTACGTCGTCGAGGTAAAAAAGGCGACGCGCGGACCGCAGGTGATGATTTCCCGCACACACCCCGGACTTGTAAAGCGGTTGTTTGAGCTTGAAGTGCCGGAGATTTTCGACGGCACCGTCGAGGTTCGCTCCGTCGCGCGCGAGGCGGGTTCCCGCACAAAAATCGCGGTCTGGTCCAATGACCCCGCGGTCGAGCCTATCGGCGCGTGCGTCGGCTCGCGCGGAGCGCGCGTGAACTCAATTGTCGAGGAACTCGGCGGCGAAAAAATCGACATCGTAAAGTACAGCGACGACGCGGAGGATTACGTCGCGTCCGCGCTCTCCCCGTCCGACGTCGTGAACGTCACGCTGCTCGAAGACGGCAAATCCTGCCGCGTAATCGTCCCCGATTCGCAGTTGTCGCTCGCAATCGGCAAAGAGGGGCAGAATGTCCGCCTTGCCGCGCGGCTGACCGGATATAAAATCGACATCAAACCGCAGTCCACCTACGTCGAGGATTAGCAATGCCCGAACCGAAGAAAATTCCGATGCGGCAATGCCTCGGCTGCCGTACGATGAAGCCCAAGAAAGAGCTGATCCGCGTGGTTCACACACCGGAGGGCGCGGTGCTGCTCGACACCAAGGGGCGCGCGAACGGTCGCGGCGCGTATGTCTGCCGCGACGCGGAATGCCTGAAAAAAGCGATTAAATCCCGCGCAATCGCCCGCGCGTTCAGCACGCAGATACCCGAAGAAATTTACGAAAATCTACAACTTCAATTGGAGAATGAATGACAAAAGCACTTAGTTTACTCGGAATAAGTAAAAAGGCGGGGTTCCTCGAAATCGGCGAGGAGTCCGTTTCCGCTGCGGCGCGGACGAAAAAGGCGCGCGTGATTTTCTCCGCGTCCGACGCTTCGGAGCCGTCAAAACGGCGCGCGCGCGGACACGCGGAGACGTTCGGGATCGCGTACGCGGAGTTCCCCGCGACAAAGGCGGAACTGTCCGACGTAATCGGGCGCGGCGCGCCGGGAATGATTGCGGTGACTGACGCGGGACTCGCATTCGGCGTTGTATCGCGGCTCTGCGAGGCGGAGCCGGATAAATACGCGGAGCTTGCCGCCGCGCTTCAAGTCAAGGCTGAACGCGTGTTAAAGCGGCGACGCGAGACACTCGCGCATAAGAAGAATAAACAGCTCGGCAAAACAGGCAAACGGAGGGTATAGAAATATGGCTACAATGTTTAAGTACAGAGTTCACGAGGTCGCGAAGGATTTCAATGTTCCGACCAAGACTATTACAGAGATCCTTACGAAGTATGCGACGACACCGAAGAATCATATGCAGGTGCTGACGCCGAAAGAGCTTGACATTATTTTTTCATACCTTACCGTGAATAACCAAATCGCGAGTATCGAGGAAATCTATGCCGTGACCTCTCCGAAAGCACCGGCGAAAGTCGAGCCCGCTCCGGAACCCAAGGCGGAGCCGAAGTCCGACGCGAAAGGCTCCTCCGAGCCGGCAAAAACCGCGGACAATCCCGCGCCGAAGCAGGCTCCGAAAGCGGAAAAAGAGTTTGTCGCGCGCAAAGCCCCCGAAAAGCGCATCATCGACACGTCCGGCGCGACGGTAAATATGGACAAGTACGACGACCGGCTCGATTCGCTCGTCCCCGACCGCGCGGAGAATATGAAGCGCGGCAAAGAAAAATTCCAAAAGAAGCCGCAGCAGCGTCCGCAGACAATGGCGAGCAGCGCGAAACGCCGCGCCGAGGAGCGCGACAAGATGCAGAAGCTCCAATTTGAGATTGCGAAGAAAGCTACGCTGAAAGTCGCGATCCCCGACGAGATTTCGGTCGGCGAGCTGGCGAGCCGTATGAAGAAATCTGGCGCGGACGTCGTTAAAAAGCTCATCAAGCTCGGCGTTATGGCTTCCGTTTCGGACATAATAGACTACGACACGGCCGCGCTCGTCGCGATTGAATTCAATTGCAAGGTCGAACACGAGGTTCTCGTGACGATTGAGGATAAGCTCATCGACATTCACGAGGACGCGGACACGGAGCTTGAATCCCGCGCACCCGTCGTCGTCGTTATGGGTCACGTTGACCACGGCAAGACGTCGCTGCTTGACCGCATCCGCGCGGCGAATGTCGCTTCCGGCGAAGCCGGCGGCATTACGCAGCACATCGGCGCGTACAGCGTATCAATTAACGGCAGTCCGATTACGTTCCTCGACACACCGGGACACGAGGCGTTCACCGCAATGCGCGCCCGCGGCGCAATGGTTACGGACATCGCGATTTTGATTGTCGCCGCCGACGACGGCATTATGCCGCAGACGGTCGAGTCGATTAACCACGCGAAAGCGGCGAATATTCCGATTATCGTCGCAATCAACAAGATTGACAAGCCGGGCGCGAATATTGACAAGATTACGCAGCAGCTCACGGAATACGGACTCGTCTCCGAGGACTGGGGCGGCGACACGATTATCTGCCCGATTTCCGCGAAAACCGGCGAGGGCGTCGATAAACTGCTCGAAATGGTCGTGCTGACCGCCGAAATGGGCGAATTGCGCGCGAACCCGAACCGTCTGGCGCGCGGCACCGTCATTGAGGCGCGCCTCGACAAGGGCCGCGGCCCGATTATGACCGTTCTCGTGCAGAACGGCACGCTGAAACAGGGCGACATCATCATCGCGGGAACCGCCGTCGGGCGCGTCCGCGTAATGACTAATGACAAGGGCGAGCGCGTTGAAGAGGCCGCTCCGTCCGTCCCTGTGGAGATTGCGGGTATGGGTGAGGTTCCGGAGGCGGGCGAGCCGTTCAACGCCGTCGTTGACGAGCGTATGGCGCGTGAGCTTGCCGACGAACGCCGCAGTGAGCGCAAAAACACCGGCGTCGCCGAGGTCAAGGTTTCGCTCGACGACCTGTTTGACCGCATCGCCGAGGGCGAGGTCAAGGACCTCAATGTCATCGTCAAGGCCGACGTTCAAGGCTCCGCCGAGGCTATCAAATCCGCGCTTGAAAAGCTCTCCGGCGAGGAGGTTCGCGTCGTCGTTATCCACTCCGCCGTCGGCGCAATCAACGAATCCGACGTTATGCTCGCCGCGACCTCCGGCGCAATTGTTATCGGCTTCAATGTACGTCCCGATAATTCCGCGCGGGATTCCGCGACGCGTGCCGGCGTTGATATCCGCCAGCACAGCATCATCTATGACGCTATTCAGGAGGTTGAGGTCGCCGTTCGCGGACTCAAAGCTCCGAAATTCAAGGAAGTCGTCTACGGTCACGCGGAGGTTCGCCAGGTCATCAAGGTCTCTAACGTCGGCGCGGTAGCGGGTTCGTATGTGCAGGACGGCAAGATGATTCGCGGCTGCCAGCTGCGTGTTATCCGTGACAACGTGGTGATTTACACGGGCGCGATGGGCTCTCTGCGCCGCTTCAAGGACGACGTGAAAGAGGTCGCGACGAATTACGAATGCGGTATAACGCTCGAAAAATACAGCGACCTGCACGAGGGCGACATTCTCGAAGCCTTCGCGCTGGAAGAGATTAAGGATTAACAAATGCCATCAACAAACAACAACAAACTCGGCCGCACAAACGCCGACATTGAGCGCGTTTTGTCGAGCCTGCTGCGCGGAATCAAAGACCCGCGCGTGAATCAGGGGATGATTTCCGTGACGGCGGCTGACACGACGGGCGACCTCAAATTCTGCCGCGTGTACCTCTCCGTGCTTGGACTCACGGACGAAAAAAAGTTTATGCAGGGGCTAAAATCCGCGTCGGGGTACCTGCGGCACGAGCTGGGGCAGTCGCTGAATCTGCGCGCGGTGCCGGAGCTTGTGTTCCGCCTCGACCGCTCGATTGAGTACGGCGCACACATAAATTCCCTTATCGCGGGTCTTGAAATTACGCCCGAAGAGGATAATGCAAATGACGAAACATCTGACGATTAAGGAAACCGGTCTGTATCTGCTCGCGCGCGATAACTTTTTAATCTTAACACACCGCCGTCCGGACGGAGATACTCTCGGTTCGGCGGCGTCGCTTTGCCGCGCGCTGAAAAGCGTCGGTAAAACCGCGTTTTTGCTCGCCAATCCGGAGACCACGCCGCGTTACGCGCCGTTCACGGACGGACTCGACGCGCCGCCGGACTTCTCCCCCGCCTGCGTGGTTTCCGTTGATACTGCGTCCGAGGACCTTTTCCCCGACAACGCGCAAATCTACGTAAACGCCGTGAATCTCTCCATCGACCACCACCCGTCGAATACGGGATTTGCGGATTTCTCGCTGCTTGACGCGGGACGCGCCGCCTGCGGCGAACTGGTTCTGGATCTGATTTCCGAGTTTGCGGAGGTTGATACGAACATCGCGACCGCGCTCTACGTCGCGGTTTCCACCGACACCGGATGTTTTTCGTTCGATAACACCACGGCGGATACGTTTGCAGTCGCGTCAAAGCTCGCGTCGTTCGGCGCACCGATTTCAGAATTGAACCGCACACTGTTCCGCGCGAAGTCGCGCGGGCGAATCGCCGTTGAGGGACTGCTTTTTACGAACATTGAGTTTCACTTCAACGACCACGCGGCGATTGTTATCATCTCGAACGCTATGTCGGAGCAGACCGGCGCGGACGAGGACGATATGGACAATATCGCCGCGCTCCCCGTGTCGATTGAGGGCGTAGAGGTCGGCATTACGATTCGCGAGCTGAAAAACAGCCCCGAATGCAAGGTTTCCGTGCGCTCTGTCGAGGGAATTTCCGCAAACGGGATCTGCGCGTACTTCGGCGGCGGCGGCCACGCCCGCGCGGCGGGCTTCACCTCGTCGGAACCGGCGGACGTGATAAAAGAGCGGCTGTTACCAATCCTCGCGGAGCTTTTATCGTAATGTATTCCGGCATTATAATCATCGACAAACCGTCCGACTGGACGAGTTTTGACGTTATCGCAAAGCTGCGCGGCGTTCTTCGGGAGCGCAAAATCGGTCACTGCGGCACGCTCGACCCGATGGCGACGGGCGTTCTGCCCGTGTTCGTCACCCGCGCGGCGACGAAGCTCATTTCAACCTACGAGGGCGCGGACAAGGAATACGTCGCGGGACTGCGGCTCGGTCTTTCCACCGACACCTACGACACGACGGGAAATGTTTTACGCGAAGCCGCCGCGTCGGTCACGCGGGAGCAGTTGGACGCCGCCTTGCAGGGCTTTCGCGGCGATATTATGCAAAAGCCGCCTATGTACTCCGCCGTGAAAATTGACGGTCAGCGTCTGTACAAAATCGCGCGGCGCGGCGCGGAGGTCGAGCGTGAACCCCGCCCCGTCACGGTTTCGGCGGCCGAGATTATAAGCGGCGGCGGCGCGGACTGGGTTATTCGTTTCGCGGTTTCCAAGGGAACGTATGTGCGCTCTCTGTGCAACGATATCGGTGACGCGCTCGGCTGCGGCGGCGCGATGAGCAGTCTGCGGCGCACGCGCGTCGGCGGTTTCCGCATAGAAAACGCGCTGACGCTCGAACAGGTAATTGAGTTTGCCGACGCCGGAACCCTCGAAGAGAAATTCATCAACCCACGTATATTATAAGGTGGCACAGTAAATGGCAGCAAAAAAAAGAGTTATCGCCCTCGGCTTCTTCGACGGCGTACATATCGGTCACTCGGCGTTGCTTGAACGCGCGCTCAACGTCGCTGAGCAGAAAAACCTCATCGCGTCGGTGATTACATATGACACGCACCCGCTCTCGCTGATTTCCGGCAGGAGCGTTCCGCTGATTAATTCGGCGGAGGACCGCGCGGGGCTGATTGGGCGCATTTTCGGGATTGACGACGTGATTATTCTCCATTTTGACCGCGAGACGGCGGATATGCCGTGGGACGCGTTCGTGCAAAGCCTTGTCACGGAATTCGGCGCGGAGCATCTCGTCGCCGGTCACGACCACCGTTTCGGCCGACGCGGCGAGGGCAACGCCGAAAAGCTGCGCGAAAAATGCGCCGAACTCAGTATAGGCTGCGACATCATCCCGCCTGTGCTGTACAAGGGCGTCGTGTCCAGCTCGACGCTGATTCGCGGCTTCCTAACCGACGGCGACATCACCTCGGCGAACGAATACCTCGGCCATCCGCACGTCCTGACGGACTATGTGCGGTACGGGTACCGCCTTGGGCGGACGCTCGGCACTCCGACGATAAATATGGCGTTCGGAGACGGCGTTCTCGTCCCCTCGCACGGCGTTTACGCCACGCGTGTCTACCTTGACGGCGGCGAGGAGCATATCGGCGTCACGAATATCGGCACGCGCCCGACCGTCTCCGGCGGCTCCGAGGCCGTCACTGCGGAGACGCATATCCTCGACTTTCAGGGCAATCTGTACGGCAAATCCGTTCGGTTGGAATTTTTCGGGAAAACGCGCTCGGAGATGAAGTTCCGGAACACCGACGAGCTGCGCGAGCGCATTTTGAAAGACTGCGGCGATGTCCGCAGATATTTCGGGGGGGCTTAGTCAATGGCGAAAAAAGACACTTTCACCGTCGTCGTCGGCTGCGGGAGACTCGGCGCGCACATCGCGCAGACGCTTCTCGGCAGCGGCGGCGGCGTGCTTGTTATCGACGAAACGCGTGATTCGTTCCGCAAGCTCGGCGCGACCTTTGACGGTATTTTGCTCTGCGGCGACGCGACGGACACGGCGACGCTTGACGAGGCCGGCATCGGCTCCGCCTCCGCGCTGATTGCCGTCACCGGCGACGACAACATTAATATTATGGTTGCGCAGATGGCGAAAGCCCTGTACAATGTGCCGCGCGTCATAGCGCGTCTTTACAATCCCGAACGCAGCATTATCAACGAAAAACTCGGCATCGGCACCATCTCCCCCGTCCTGCTGTCAACGAAAGAGATTGAATCCGCGCTGAATATTGATGAGGTGCCGGTATGAAAAAACGCGTGGTTATCATCGGCGGCTTTCACAAGGCGAAGTCGCTCGCCGTTTCTCTGCTCGAACAGGGTTACGCCGTCACCGTAATCAACGAGAACCGCGAGCACTGCGAAATCCTCGCGGAGATTCCGCATCTCGCCGTCTACAACGGCGACGGAACGGAGCCGTTTATCCTCGAAGACGCCTCAATTCAAAACGCGGAGATCGCAATCGCGATGACGAAAAGCGACGCGGACAATCTCGTCGCGTGCGAGCTGTGCAAAAAGAAATTCGGCGTCAAGAAAACCGTGACGCTCATCGGCGACCCCGCGAAAACGGAATTTTTCTACAAAATGGGCATTGATTCCGTCGTGTGCGAGATTACGACAATCACCGGCATAATCGAGCAGCAGGCGTTCCTCGACGAAATTTCGACGCTCGTTCCCATCGGCGACGGGCGCATAAAAATCTCACAGGTGCCGATTCCGCAGGACGCGCCCGTCGTTGACGAACGGCTTATGGACATCAGCCTGCCGAAAAACGTGCTTATCGGCTGCATTATGCGCGGCGACACGGGAATGATTCCGCGCGGAGATTCCGTAATCCGAGCCGGCGACGTGCTGGTTCTCATCTCCTCCGATGAACACGAGACCGCGGCGCACCGCGCGCTTTTGGGGAAGTAGCGCAATGAAAACACTGCTGACGCACTTAAAACGCGGCGGGTATTACTCAAAGGTTTTGATGTTTATCGCGCTGTTTGTCGCCGCGCCGCTCCTCGTCCTGCCGTTTTACCCGCAGGAGGCCGGCGAGGCTCACGCGTTCCTGATTCCCGCCGTGATAATCGCGGTTATCGCCATAATCACAGCGATTCTGGCGAAAGAAAAGCCGGAGACGCCGCCGTATGAGTGGCAATCCCCGCTTCAAAAAGGCTCTCTCCCCGTGCTTTTTACCTGGTGCGCGTCGATTTTGGGCAGCTCGCTGCCGTTCGTGATTTCGGGGCGGCTCGACTTCGTTCACGCGCTGTTTGAGTCCGTTTCCGGCTGGTCCACGGGCGGAATGACCGTCGTAAATC
>JAISJC010000070.1 GCA_031261745.1 Oscillospiraceae bacterium | reverse complement strand
CCCTCCGGATTGTAGCCGCCGCCCTCCTGCTGGTTGCACAGACGCTGCTCGACCGAGACGACCGCGAAGCCCTCCGGAATAAAGTCGAAGTACGCCGCGACCTGCATATCGTCCTTTTGTCCGCCCCAGAACGCGCCGCCGTGGATTGCGATGACGGTCGGGAACGGACCCTCGCCTGTTTCCGGCAGGTAGATGTCGAGCTTGCGCATCGGGTGCGGTTTTAGCGGCGTGTAGTCCACGTCGAGCCACTTGCGCGTGATGACGGACGTGTCCAGAAGCGGCATAGCGAAGCCGCCCGCCGGCCCTTCGGGCATTTTGAATTGTACATAAGCCATATGAAAAACCTCCAATAAGTTTTGTTTGACAAATATAATACCATAAATGCGGCGCGTATTGATATAGCAAAATTATATAACGGGAATTGACAAAACGGCCGTCCGGTGATATTATTTCGTTCGTGGTGATTATATGAGCGCGATTTCTATACAGCAAATTGAAATTTTCCTCGCCGTCGCCAGCTCCGACAGCATCTCCGCCGCGGCGCGCGCGCTGTTCATCAGCCAACCGGCCGTGTCGGACATCATTCGCGGGATGGAGAAAACGCTCGGCTATTCGCTGTTCTCGCGCAACAACCGCGGCGTCGTCCTCACGGAGCGCGGCGTACGCCTTTACGCGGAGCTGGACCCCGTTTACAAGCGGTTCCGCCTCGCCTCCGACAAGATTTTAAGCGGCGGCGCGGCGAACGCAGACGCACTGAATATCGGCGCGTTCCACAACCTGCCCGCGACGCGCGCTATGCTGTCCGCCGCCGGGGACTTTGAACGCAGGTTCCCGCGTTACGCCGTGAAAACCGAATACTACAACCACAGCGAGTTGCTCGAAAAGCTCCTCTGCGAGGAGCTGGACGTGTCTTTCACGTTCTCTTTCGGCGCGGAGAGCAATCCTGAGCTTGAATGCCTGCGCCTGTGCGCGCTCGAACAGTTTTTCCTCGTTCCGGACGCGTTCGGCCTGACCGAAGCGGAGCCGGATTTCAGCCGGCTGGACGGCAAAACGCTGATTTTAGAGGTCTCGGCAAACCGCGAATCGGTGCTGAATATCTGCCGCGCTTACGGCTTCGCGCCGGGGCGCGTAAAATTCGTAAATTCCGTGCTGACGCTCGCGTATCTAATCGCGGACGGCGAGGGCTTCACGGTCGGCGGGCGGTACCTGCCCGGAAAGGACGACGCAAGTCCGCGCGTCACGGCCGTCCCCGTCTCCGCGGAGGTGAGCGGCGAGCGCGTACACCTCGTAGCGGCGCGGCGGCGCGGCGACGACCGCGAAATTATGCGGGACTTCGTAAAAACGCTCGAAAGCGCGGCTCCGTTCGCGGACGCGGACGACATTAACGGCTACGCGCCGGAGAACCGCTGGTACCGGTGACGCGTCACCGCATTTCGTCAATCAGCTGCGCGAAATCCGCGAAAGAGGTCGAAAAAACATAGTTCACGAACAGCAAATCGATGTCCGCGTCCCCGTACTCACGGATTTTTTCGAGCGCGGAACCCTCAAAGCTGCGCGGGTCGAGCAGGACGAGACGCTCATAGTGCGGCGCGAGCCACGGCACAAGGCAATTTGCGTACGAATCCTTGATGACGACGGCCGTTTTGCCGTTCTTTACGGAGGTCTCAATCGTCAGCTCGTCGTAGTCGCCGCCGAGGAACACGCGATATTCCGTCTTTTCGCCCGCCGCGGGGAGTTTCAGCAGCTCCGGCGACGTCGTGAGCGCGCCGTTGCAGGTGAAATATTCGATGTAATCGGGGCTTGAAGCTACGGCGGCGGACGGCGCGAAGTTGTACAGATAGCCGAGAAAGCCGTCGAGCCGCCCGACGCTGTAATCGTCCAGACCGAGCGGCACGAAGCCCGCCGCGTCCGCGAACGCGCGGTACGCGTAGTACGCGCCACGCGCCGTCCAGTGGTGGTCGGTGCGGAAATATATATATTCGTCCGAATGCTCCGCCAGAGCGGAATACGCGTCCACGGGCGTAATCCCGTCCGATAAGCCCGCGTTCACGGCGCGGATTGCGTCCAGCTCCGAATCCGAGATGCGGCTGTACTTCGGCTCCATAAACTCAATGCGCGTCGGCGCAATCAGCGAAAAAACGCGGACGTTTTCTCCCAGCTCCGCGCGGTAGGCGTTCAGCGCGGCGGCGTAATCGGCGGCGGCCGCGCCGTCAAAGGCGAAAATCTCCGCGAGGCCGTCGTCAGCGGACAGCACGGAGCCGACGATTTTCGCGTGGTCCGCGGCGGGCAGACCGCTCAGCTCCCGCAGACGCGCGGCGAGGGTTACGAAGTCCGCGCGGTACCCCACGCGGTCGGACACATACGCCTCCACGTCCCTGTCAAAGCCGCCGCCGAATACGTTTTCAACCGTGATTTCAAGCAGATTGAAGTTGCGGTTTTCACGTTCTATCGTCCGCAAATCGCGCGGAAAGGCGATGACGAGCAGCGCGAACGCCGCGCAGACGACGGCGAACGCCGCGATATTCAGCTTATAACGCATATGCTCACCGCCTAAAACCGGAAATACAGGAACGGATTGAACGTCGAGCCGACGATTGCCGTGAAGCTCGCCGCGAGGATAATCGCGTTGAACAGCGGCTCCGTCGCCGCGCCGAGGACGCGCTTTTCGCGAATTTTCGCCGCGAATTTTGCGGGCAGCGGCGTGGACGCGAGAACCAAAATCACGAGCAGAAACGCGTTGGACAAAAACGCGTACCCGACGCGGAAATCGTACAGCTCCGCGCCGATTCCGACCGCGCCGCGCAGGAACGCCGCGAGGCCCGCAATATCCGTGAAGTAGAATATCGCCCAGCCGAGCAGAATCAGCGCGCAGGAATATACGCGGCGCAGCGCGGACGGCAGCCGTTCGAGCGCGTTTTTCAGCACGAATTTTTCGAGAATCAGCAGCGCGCCGTAATACGCGCCCCAGAGCAGGAAATTCCAACCCGCGCCGTGCCACATTCCCGTCAAAAGCCAGACAATCAGCAAATTCAGGATTTGGTGTCTGCGGTTCCCGCCGAGCGGAATGTACACATAGTCGCGGAAAAACGAGCCGAGCGAGATGTGCCACCTGCGCCAGAACTCCGTTATGGAGCGCGAGATGTACGGATAGACGAAGTTCTCCTTAAACTCAAAGCCGAGTATGCGCCCCAGTCCGATTGCCATATCCGAGTAGCCGGAGAAGTCGAAATACAGCTGAAACGCAAAAAAAACGACACCGAGCCAGTTGCCGAGGACGGTCATTTTAACGCCCGCGCCGAGTAGGAGCGTCACGGCGCGCCCCGCCGCGTTCGCGAGCAGGACCTTTTTGCCGAGTCCGACGGAGAACCGCGTAATACCGGAGGAGACGGCGCGGAGCGTGAGCTTGCGCGTTTGCAGCTGCGCTTCAATGTCCGCATAGCGCACAATCGGCCCCGCAATCAGCTGCGGGAACATCGAAAAATACAGCAGAAAGCCCCAAAAAGAGCGTTGACCCTTAACCTCGCCGCGGTACACGTCAATCACATAGGACAGCGCGCGGAACGTGTAAAAGGAGATGCCGAGCGGCAGGTGCGGCGACAGCGCGGTGTATTTGAACAGCGCGAGCGGAGCGAGGTTGAGAATTACCGCGAGAACCAGCGCGGGCCGCGCGCGCGGCGTTCCGGCGCGGTCGCCGATTATTATTCCGAGCAGCCAATTCGCCGCCGCGGAGAGCAGCAGGAGCAGAACGTAAACAGGCTCCCCATAGGCGTAAAACGCCAGAGAGAAGCCGATGAGCGCGGCGTTGCGCAGCCTCGGCAACGCGAAATAGACCGCCAGACAGCAGGGCAGAAAGACGCAGATAAACGCGAGCGAGGAAAATGTCACGCCTTTCTCCTCCCGTTTGATTTTTTGTCTGTATTATACACTGAGTTTCTCTGTACTGCAACATATTTTCGCTATTCTTCGGCGAATTGTGAAACGGGCGGCAAATACAGCAAGTCGCGCACCACGTCGTACGCGTGCGCCGGCGTTACGCGGTGGCGTTCGAGCGTGTCGCGCAGCTGCGCGGCGCAGCGCAGACAGTCCGTTACGCCGGGGATTTCCGTGTCGGTCCTGCGGGACAGATATTCCGTCGTGATTTTCACGCCGTAAACGCGCCGCGTCCCGCCGTTCACGCCCGCGACCTCGCGCGACGTAATCTGATACTTGAATGATTTCCGCAAATTTTCCTTCCCCCGTTTTATATATTTGCGGAATATTTTCGCACCGTTTCGCGGAGCGGGCAAGCAAAAACTTTCGACAAATATCGACGGCGCGGATAAATATCCGCTCCGTTTCGCCGCAATTCACCGTTTTGTAATTTATTTCCGGTAGAGCGGACTCGAAAAATCATCTGTTTTCCGTAGTGCCTGTTTTGCGCTGTTGACGCAAGATGTGGTGTTTATAAATATTTATTCGTCAAACTCTAAAAATTTGTGAGGTGAAATTTGAAAAGTATCAGCCAACGCAAAGAGCGTTTTCAGTGAAATCGGCTGCACAAAGGACGACGTTTCCACCTGTGATAAATATCCGGGGCTAATGCCTATTTTTTCCGCAAGCTGTTCCTGCGTGAGCTTATTCATTTTTCGGTAGTACGCAATTTTCAGTCCAATCTTTATATAGCGCAGGTCGTTTTTGTTTTCCTGTTCCGGCATAATTATCACCCCGTCATAGTTTACCCCATTGCAACCGCGAGATGAATATGTTATAATCTTGATTATTCTATATTACACCTATAATATAGAATGTATCACAGACAAAAAGATTTGAAGGCGGGTAATATTATGGCCGAAATTTGTGTTGACTGTATGAAAAATGACGTGCGGAAACACGGCGGGCATTTTTCCGAAAGAGAGTGGGTTGTTTCCCGCGACGTTGAGCTTTGTGAATGGTGCGGGCAATATAAACCGATAATTGTGAAACGCAGGAGAAATATCCTGTTGAAATTGCTCAATATAATCTTATTTCGACGTTACTGCTAATTTCCCTCTTGACGCGCCGCGAAAAGTGCGCTAAAATATGTTCACAAAACAGGGGAGCCGGAGTTATGAAGGCTGAGATTGAACCGACAGCGGTTCTGAACCCTTAATACCTGATCGGGATAATGCCCGCGGAGGAAGAATAATGAACACATCAAAGCAACGCACACTCACCCTCGCAGAGGGCGCGATTTGTATCGCGCTCGCACTCATTCTCGGCAGCGACTTTGCCGAAATTCGCATCGGGTCGCAGGGCGGCTCACTGAGCTTCGCGATGATACCGCTGCTCGTTTTCGCGGTTCACAGCGGCGGACTCGGCTGGGGCGTCGGCGTCGGACTCCTTTTCGGCACGTTGAAGTTCTTTATCGGCGGCGGCGTTGCCGTCAACTGGCAGTCAATGCTGCTCGACTACTCGCTCGCTTACGGCGCGGTCGGCCTCGCCGGAATTTTCCGCGGAAAGTTCGGCGTGAAGGGCTACCTCTTCGGCGCGATTGTCGGCTGCGCGGCGCGGTTTATCATCCACTACATCTCCGGCGTTACGATTTACATCGACTACGCGGAGGCTACATACCTCGGCGTAAACACCGCCGCGCCGTGGATATATTCCGTCGTATACAACGGCTTCTATATGCTGTTTAACACGGTCGCGGCGATTATCCTCGTCCCGATTCTCGGCACCGCCGTGTCGAAGATTCGCGGCAAGTCGTAAAATCCTGTTTACTATCCCGCAAATATGTGCTAAAATAACCGATACGGCAAAACGCTGTGTCGGTTGTTTAATTCTGTGGAGGGAAAATGCGAAAGATTTTTGACGCCTCGGCGCGCTATATCCGCGAATCCGATATGTTCCTTTTGGTGACGTGCCTCGTCTGCTCGATATACGGGATTATCCTGATTTCAAGCGCGGCGCGGGTCTACAACGGTAACTTTCTGACGATACAAATCCTCGCCGTCATACTGGGACTCGTGCTGTACATTCTGACCTCGCTCGTGGATATCGACCTGATCGCCGACAAGTACAAGCTCCTGTTTGTCATCGGACTGCTGTTCATCGCCTCGCTGGTCATCTGGGGCAGGGAGGACGACACGGGCAACAAGGCCTGGCTGCGCTTCGCCGGAATCGGCATTCAGCCGGCGGAGGTCGTGAAAATCCTCTTCATCATTATCATCGCGCGGATGATATCCGACAAGCGCGACCGCCGCGCGCTCAACGCGCCGCTGTCGGTTTTCGGTATGCTCGGAATCTTCGCGGCGTACTTCGTGATTATTATCGCGCTGTCGCGCGACCTCGGCTCCGCGCTTGTGTACGCTTTTATTTTGATTGTAATGTTCTTTATGTGTGGCGTCTATCTGCGCTGGTTCGCGCTCGGCGCGGCGGCAATCGCGGCAATCGCCCCGCTGATGTGGCGTTTCTTCCTCTCGGACAGGCAGAAGATGCGCATCGCCGTGCTGTTCGACCCGACCGTTGACCCGACGGGTCTGAATACGATGTGGCAGGCGAACCAGTCCAAGCTCGCGATTTCCTCCGGTAAATTCCTCGGCCAGGGGCTGTACAAGGGGCGAATGACGCAGACGGATCTGATTCCGCAGCAGCACACGGACTTCATTTTCTCCGCGGCGGGCGAGGAACTGGGCTTCGTCGGGTGCCTCGCGATTATCGCGCTGCTGCTCGCGCTCGTCGGGCGGTGCCTGTACGTCGGGGTCAAGTCTAACAGCTCCCTCGGACTGCTCGTCTGCTCCGGCGTCGCCGCGACGCTGATATTCCAGACGCTCGTCAACGTCGGAATGTGCCTCGGCCTCACGCCCGTCATCGGGCTGACGCTGCCGTTTTTCAGCTACGGCGGCTCGTCCATCGTCACGTCGTTCATTATGATGGGGCTTGTCTCCGGCGTGAAAATGCGGCCGCGACCGTCGCGATACCGGAATATGTAAAAAGTTTTTCAGCAAAAATAAAGGGAATCCGCGTTCCCGTGCGAATAAGACTAATATGAACATTAAATTATCCGCGGTAACCCAAACAGTCGGGCGCGTCCGACCCGAAACGGAAAGCGACGTGCGCAATCCGTTTCAGCGCGACGTTGACAGGATTACGCACTCAAAGTCCTTTCGCCGGCTCATACATAAGACGCAGGTTTTCCTCAATCCTGAGGGTGACCACTACCGAACGCGCCTTACGCACACGCTTGAAGTGTCGCGTATCGCGCGGACAATCGCGCGCGCCCTCGGCCTGAACGAGGATTTGACGGAGGCGATAGCAATCGGTCACGACCTCGGCCACACGCCGTTCGGCCACGCGGGTGAGCGCGCGATGAACGAGCTGATGTTCACCGACGGCGGCTTCCGCCACAACGAGCAGAGTTTGCGCGTCGCCGACCGCATTGAGAAAGACGGGCGCGGACTGAACCTGACGATTGAGACGCGCGACGGGATACTCTGCCACACGGGCGCGAAGCCGCCGGATTCGCTCGAAGGGCGCGTCGTGCGGCTCGCCGACCGCGTCGCGTACCTGAATCACGACCTCGACGACGCGCTGCGCGCGAATATCCTGCGCGAGGCGGATATTCCGGAGGAGATTACCTGCGCGTTCGGCGACAAGACCTCAAAACGGATAGATACGATTGTACGCGATATAATAACGCAGAGCGCGGCGGCGGGCGACATCGCGATTTCGCCGGAGCTGTCGCTCGTGTTCGACGGGTTTTACGAGTTTATGTTCGACGCCGTGTACCGCAATCCCCTCGCGAAGAGCGAGGAATCCAAGGTCCTCGGCGTGCTTGAAGCGATATTCGACCGGTTCGTCACGAATTCGGACAAACTCCCGGAGGATTACCGCGCGATAGCCGAAACGGACGGTCTGCGCCGCGCGGTCTGCGACTACGTGAGCGGAATGACGGATTCCTACGCAATCTCTGTCTTTGAGCGGCTGTTTATCCCCGGCGCGTGGCAAGTGAGATGAGGTGATGTTTCTTGCCGAGAATTCCCGACAGCTTTATTGACGAGCTGACGGCGCGGACGGACATCGTCGAGCTGGTCTCCGGCTATGTCAAGCTGACGAAGCGCACGGGCGCGCACGAATTCGGTCTGTGTCCGTTCCACAGCGAGAAAACGCCGTCGTTTTCGGTGAACCGCGACAAGCAGATTTACTACTGCTTCGGCTGCGGCCACGGCGGCGGAGCCGTCAATTTTATACGCGAGATTGAGAATTTGCCGTTTATCGACGCCGTTGCGTTCCTCGCGAAGCGCGCGGGAATGCAGATGCCAGACACGGGCAGCCGCGAGGACGCGTCGCACCGGACGCGGCTTCTTGAACTCAACCGCGACGCGGCGCGGTTCTATCACGAGCTGTTGTCAAAACCGCAGGGCGCGAGCGCGGTGCGGTATATGGAAAAGCGCAAAATCCCGCCGAAAATCGCGCGCTCCTTCGGCCTCGGCGTCGCGCCCGACGCGTGGAACACGCTGACCGACGCGATGCGCGCGCTCGGCTACACGGACGCGGAGATGATTGAGGCCGGCCTCGCCAAGCGCAGCACGCGCGACGGCGCGGGCAGCGGGGTTTACGATACTTTCCGCGACAGACTGATGTTTCCCGTCATAGATATCAGCCGGAACGTCATCGGCTTCTCCGGGAGGATTCTCGGCGACGGCGAACCGAAGTACCTCAACTCGCCGGACACGCCGGTTTTCAGCAAGAGCCGCAACCTTTTCGCGCTGAACTTCGCGAAAAGCTCCAAGGCGGGAATGCTGATACTCACGGAGGGGAATATCGACGTAATATCGCTCCACGCGGCGGGGGTTGACTGCGCCGTCGCGTCGCTCGGCACCTCGCTAACGGGGGAACAGGCGCGGCTGATGTCGCGGTACACGAAGAAAGCCGTCATCTGCTACGACAACGACGCGGCGGGCGCGAAAGCGACGGAGCGCGCCATCGGAATCCTTGAAAAGACGGATATGGAGGTCCGCGTTCTGCGCGTCGAGGGGGCGAAAGACCCCGACGAGTTCATTCAGGCGTTCGGGGTTGACGCGTTCCGCGACCTGCTTGCCAAGAGCGAGAACCACGTCGAATTCCGCCTGCGCGGGATTGCGGCGGCGACCGCGCCGGACACGGACGAACACAGGGTCGAGTACCTGCAAAAGGCCGCCGAGACGCTCGCGGATATCGCGTCCGCGCCGGAGCGCGAGGTGTTCGGCCGGACCGTCGCCGCGAACGCGGGCGTGAGCTACGAAGCCGTCGAGAGCGAGGTCAAACGCATCCGCGCCGCGCGGGCGAAAAAGGACAAGTCAAAGCAGACGCGTGAGGAGACCCGCCCGAAGCAGGCCGTTCAGCCGACCGACCGGAATCTGCGGTACGGCAACGAAAATTCCGCAGTCGCGGAGGAGGGCGTTATACGCTGTCTTGCCGCCGACGAGGCGACCTTTGCGGTCGCGCGGGAGGCGCGCCTGACGGCGGAGGAATTCTCCTCGCCGCTATTGGGCAAGGTCTACGCGCTGCTCGCGGAGCGCGACGAATCGGGCGGACGGCTCAGCGAGGCCGCGCTTGCGGCGCAGCTTGAACCCGCCGAGGCGTCGCACATAACGTATCTGCTTTCGCAGCCGGTTTCCGCGGCGGACGCGGACCGCGCAATACGCGACTACATAAACAAAATACGCGAGGAGGCCGCGATAAATGCGGCGAAGCAAAGCGGCGACACGGCCGCCGCGCTCCTCGCGATGCAAAAAAGCAAGCAGAAAAAGGAAAGGGACAAAGATAATGGACAAAGAACTTGATTTTGACCGCGAGAAGGACTTCGCCGAGGAAGAGACAACGGGCGAAACAAACACGGCGGACGACGCGCGCATCGTCGAGGAGAAAATCGGCGCGCTGATTGAAGAGGGCAAGAAGAAGGGCACGCTGTCCTCGACGGAGCTTTTCGAGGTCCTCGAAGAGATGAACCTCGAAACCGAGCAGGTGGATAAATTCTACGACACGCTCGAAGATTTGAACATCAACACGACGGAGCCGGACGACGCACCGTTCCTCGCGGACGACGCCGTTGTGCCGGATATTGAGGATTTGCAGGAGATTGAGGAGCTGACGGAGGAGGAACTGGTCGAGCCGGAGACCCTCGCCGACACGTTCAACGTGGACGACCCCGTGCGGATGTACCTCAAAGAAATCGGCAAGGTGAACCTGCTGACCGCGGACGAGGAAATCGAACTCGCCAAGAAAATGGGCGAGCTTCCGGAGCCGTTTGAAGAGGGCGACGAGGCGGGTCAAAAACGCTACGAAGCCGTTATGCGGCGCGTGGAGAGCGCGAAGCAGCGAATGGCGGAGGCGAACCTGCGCCTCGTCGTCTCCATCGCGAAGCGTTACGTCGGGCGCGGAATGCTGTTTCTGGATCTGATTCAGGAGGGAAACCTCGGACTGATTAAGGCCGTTGACAAATTCGACTACGAAAAGGGCTACAAGTTTTCCACCTACGCGACCTGGTGGATTCGCCAGGCGATTACGCGCGCGATTGCCGACCAGGCGCGGACAATCCGTATTCCCGTGCATATGGTAGAGACGATTAACAAGGTGATGCGTATCTCGCGCCAGCTCTTGCAGGAGCTGGGTCACGACCCCACGCCGGAGGAAATCGCGGAGGATATGAATATGCCCGTCGAGAAAATCCGCGAGATCCTGAAACTCGCGCAGGAGCCGGTTTCGCTCGAAACGCCCATCGGCGAGGAGGAGGATTCGCACCTCGGCGACTTCATTCCCGACGAGGACGCGTCGGAGCCGGCCGAGGCCGCGACGTTCACGCTGCTGCGCGAGCAGCTCGCGGAGGTGCTGCGCACGCTGACCCCGCGCGAGGAGAAGGTTCTCCGTCTGCGTTTCGGGATTGAGGACGGGCGCACGCGCACTCTCGAAGAGGTCGGGCGCGAGTTCAACGTCACGCGTGAGCGAATCCGCCAGATTGAGGCGAAGGCACTGCGCAAGCTGAAACACCCAAGCCGCAGCAAGAAATTAAAGGACTTTTTGACGTAAAGGATAATGATATGCGACTGGATAAATATCTAAAAGTTTCCCGCCTGATAAAGCGGCGCACCGTCGCGGCGGAGGCCGCGGCCGGCGGCCGCGTCACCGTAAACGGCAAGGACGCGAAGCCGTCCACGGACGTCAAGGTCGGCGACAAGCTCGAAATCCGCTTCGGCGAACGCCGGATTACGGTTCAGGTGCTTTCCGCCGACGAAAAGACGCGCCCCGCCGACGCCCCCGCGATGTACAAGGAGATTCAAATATGACGCAGGCGGGCATTGCCCGCCGAGGAAGTAAGATATGAAAAAGAAATTCACGTGGAATTCGCCGTACATATTGTGGGGCATTACCGCGCTCGCGGTAATCGCGGTCGGAATCGTCATCTACCTCGGCGCGTCGCACTGGCGCGCTGTCGCGGATTTGGTGAAAGCCCTCGTCAATATTCTCTCGCCCGTCATTTACGGGCTTGTCCTCGCGTATCTGCTGAACAAGCCGATGAATTTCTTTGAGCGGCGGATTTTCAAAAAGGTAAAGGGCAAGACGCCCGAAAAGGCCGCATCCAAGCGGCGGATGCTCTCGCTTTTCACCATTATGGTCATCACTATCACGCTTCTCAGCGGGGCGATTTCCCTGCTGATTCCGCAGATAATCACGAGCGTGGAGCGGCTCGTTAACCGCCTGCCGGCGTACTTCAACGTCGCTATGAAATGGCTGCAAAAGACGCTCTCGGACAACCCTGACCTTGAAAACATCGTACTCGGCATCGTCGGCTCGATTGAGGACAACATCACCGAATGGCTGAAAACGACCCTGCTCGCGCAGGCAAACACGATTGTCACGAATCTCACGAACGGCGTAATCGGCGTCGTGGGCGAGATTGTCAACGTGCTTATCGGTTTCGTCGTCGCGGTCTATGTGCTGTCGCACCGCGAGACCTTTGCGGCGCAGATGAAGAAGCTCATTTTCGCGGTTCTCCGCCCCAAGGCGGCGGAGGGTACGCTGCGCGGACTGAAATTCCTCGACTTCGCGTGCGGCAGCTTCATCACGAGCATCCTGATTGACTCGCTGATTGTCGGCGTCGTGTGCTATCTCGCGATGACGATTGCGAACATTCCGTACGCGGTGCTTATCTCCGTAACAATCGCGATAACGAACCTCGTCCCGTTCTTCGGCCCGCTCATCGGCGCGGTGCCGTCCGCGCTGCTGCTTTTGCTCGAAAGTCCGACAAAGTGCCTGATTTTCGTGATTATGATTGTCGTGCTGCAACAGGTTGACGGCAACATAATCTATCCGCGGATTCAGGGGACGAGCCTCGGACTGTCCGGCTTCTGGATTCTCTTCGCGATATTGCTGTTCGGCGGATTGTTCGGGTTCGTCGGGTTCCTGCTCGGCGTGCCGATTTTCGCCGTAATCTACAACGCCGTCAAGCATTTCGCCGCGGCGCGGCTCACCGCGAAAGGACTGTCCGCCGAAACGGGCGATTATACGGGCAGCGTTATAACGGAGGAGACGGTAACTGACGAAAATGCGGATTAAAAAAGAAACCCTGCGGTATATCATCGCCGGAGCCGCGACGACGGCGGTCAACTTCGTGCTTTTCGCGCTGCTCAACCGCGTTTTCGGCGTGAACGACCGCGTGGCGAACATCATCTCCATCTCCGCGGCGATTGTGTTCGCGTATGTTGTAAACAAGCTCTTCGTTTTCCGCAGCGATGTGCGCCGCGCGGCGGGGCTGGCGGCGGAATTCGGAAAATTCGTCGGCGGGCGGCTCGTCACTATGGCGGTCGAGTACTGGGGCTATATCGCCGTCTTTGCGCTGCTGCACAACGAGCTGCTGTCCAAGGCGTCAACGCAGGTGATTGTATTTGTGCTGAATTATGTGATAAGCAAGGTGCTTGTGTTCAGGAAAAAAGGCGGCTCGTAATGAGCCGCCTTGTCGTCGTTATGTCGCCGGTGCGGTCGGCGGATCCGGCACTTCCAGCGGTTCTCCGCAGGAGCAGTACTTGTCGTCCGCGTAGTTCTGTCCGCCGCAGGCGGGGCAGACTTTCGGCTTCTCGCTGTTCATAATGGTCACGGGCTTGTAGTCGCTGCTGACGAACGCCCTTTCGAGCTTGACCTCAGGTTCAAGGTCTTTCGCGGCGGGCAGCGGAGCCGGCAATTTCTTGAAGAAAACGCTCTTTTTCATATACTCGCCGGAATTGAAGTACGTGCGGACGCGCACGGACTTGCGGAAATACGTCGTGCCGATAATGAAGTACGCGCAGATAACGACGATGCCGCAGAGCAGTCCGATTAAGTGCGGAACCAGGTTGCCGGTGTACAGAACATTAATCAGCACGAATGTCAGCAGCGCGAACGGAACGGCGATAATGGCCGAGAGTTCAAAATTCCGCAGGAATTTAACGTTCTTGCTGCTGATATTGGCGGTCCAAATACCGGCGTACGCCGCAAAAACAACGAAAATTACGGCGAGTAATATCTGCGGAATGCGGTCGTTTGCGCCGTGAACCGTCCCGACGACCGACGCAAAATATCCGAACCACGCCGCAAAAACAAGCGAAAGCACGACGATTGTAACTCCGGCGTAAAGCGCGACGGTCAGCCCTCCGTCGAGTCGGCGGTAACGGTGTCTGCGGTTCTCCGGCAGGTCCTTATACTCTGTCTGTGACATAATGTGTTCCTCCTGTTTGGCTTTATATTGTTATTGTATACCTTATCCATTTGTTTGTCAATTAGACGTTTGTTTTTATGTAAAAGTTCCAAATCGGCTATTACTCGCTTTCACTTGACGAAACGGAAAAAATAGTATATGATGTAAGCATCTGAAAATATAGTTTTACGGAGGTAATATCAATGGCATATCTTGGAGAGAATATACCCAAGCTCGGATTCGGGCTTATGCGTCTGCCGCAGGAACCGCAGGGTGTTGTGGACATTGAGCAGACGAAGCAAATGGTTGATCTGTTCCTTGCGCGCGGGTTTACGTACTTCGACACCGCGTACGGTTACATCAACGGCGAATCCGAAAAATCCATCAAAACCGCGCTCGTGGACCGCTACCCGCGCGAGAGTTTTCAGCTCGCGACCAAGCTGCCCGCGTGGGCGGGCGCGAACAACGCCGAAGAGGCGAAGCAGATGTTCTACACCTCGCTGGAACGCACGGGCGCGGGTTACTTCGACTTCTACCTGCTGCACAATATCGGCGCGAACCGTACGGCGAAGTTCGACGAGTACGGAATCTGGGACTATGTGCAGGAGCTGAAAGCCAAGGGGCTTATAAAGCACGCGGGTTTTTCGTTCCACGACAACGCGGAGCTTTTAGACGAGGTTTTGACGAAGCACCCGGAGGCGGAATTCGTTCAGCTGCAAATCAACTGGGCGGACTGGGAATCCGGCGGCGTTCAGTCGCGCCGCAACTACGAGGTTGCGCGCAGGCACAACAAGCCGGTCGTCATTATGGAGCCGATTAAGGGCGGCGCGCTCGCGAATCCGGCGGACTCCGTGAAAAAGGTCTTTGACGACACGGGTTCCAAGGCATCCTACGCGTCGTGGGCAATCCGCTACGCGGCGAGCCTCGAAGGCGTGATTACGGTGCTTTCGGGAATGAGTACGCTCGCGCAGCTCGACGACAACACGGGGTATATGCAGAACTTCAAGCCGCTGTCCGATGACGAG
This sequence comes from Oscillospiraceae bacterium, assembly GCA_031261745.1. Taxonomy (GTDB): domain Bacteria; phylum Bacillota; class Clostridia; order Oscillospirales; family Oscillospiraceae; genus JAIRRO01. The sequence goes on along the minus strand of JAISJC010000070.1, from coordinate 13,272 downwards.
CGGGCGGTCATCACAAAGGCGCAGGAGGCCCTCGCGGCTCTGCCGGGCGTCCCCTGCACGAGCTGCAAATACTGCGTACCCGACTGTCCGCAGAAGATAAATATCCCCGACATTTTTGACACGCTGAATAAGGAGCTGATTTTCAACGACGTGCCCGGCGCGAAATTCGGCTACGGCTGGGCGACGAACAGCGGCGGCAAGGCGAGCGACTGCATCGAGTGCGGCCAGTGCGAAAACGTCTGCCCGCAGAAGATTAAAATCATCGACAATTTGAAAATTGCCGTAAAGCGATTCGAGTAGGAGGTAATACCAATGCACGACGGACACGACCACGGTCACGAACATTCGCACGGCGCGGCGGGGACAAAGGAGGAGGCAATCGCGCTCCTGCGCTTCACGCTGCAACACAACCGTTCGCACGAGGAGGAACTGCACGACCTCGCCCACACGCTGGAACACCTGGGCCTGGACAAAGCCGCCGAGGAGGTTTGGTACTCCCTCGACGACAGCAAGTGCGCCACGGAACACATCGAACGCGCGTTAAAGGAGGTATAGGCCTATGTGTTTATCAACAGCATATGCCCGCGTAAAATCACCCGAAACCATTATGGCGAAAAACATAACGTCCATCACGTTTGACGGCGACGAGATTATCCTCACGGATCTGATGGACGAGGAAATCCGCGTTTACGGCCGGTTAAAGCTCGTTGACCTCGTAAACGGAATGGTTATCATTGATACGGAGGACGAATAAATGGCCGAACCTCTTGTTATCGCCGTCGCCGGAAAGGGCGGCACGGGCAAAACCACGTTTTGCGGTATGCTGATCCGCTATCTGACGCAAAAGGGCGCGAAGCTCCTTGCGGTGGACGCGGACCCGAACTCGAACCTGAACGAGGTTCTCGGCATCGAGCTGCCGACCTCGCTCGGCGATATCCGCGAGACTATGGCACAGCGGGAGCTGAGCGGCGACCCGATACCCGGCGGAATGACGAAGGCCGAATACGCCGAATTTATGATGGGCGACGCGCTCACCGAAGAGGACAGCTTTGACCTGCTCGTTATGGGACGAACCCAGGGCGAGGGTTGCTACTGCTACGTCAACGGTGTGCTGAAAACGCAGATTACGCGCTATTCCGGCGCGTATGACTACATTGTCGTGGACAACGAGGCGGGACTCGAACATATCTCACGCGGGACGCTGCCGCACATCGACATTCTGCTGCTCGTCTCCGACTGCTCGCGGCGCGGGATTCAGGCCGTCGGGCGCGTGTCGCGTATGGTCGAGGACCTGAAACTCAAACCCAAGACGCAGGGGCTGATCGTCAACCGCGCGCCGGCGGGCGAACTCGACGCCGGCATCCTCGAAGAGATTGCGGCACAGCAGCTCGACCTGCTCGGCGTTCTGCCGCAGGACGAGAATGTGTATAAATTCGACACGGCGGGAAAACCGTCAGCCGACGTCCCGGAGGACAGCGGCATAAAAATCGCCCTGCGGGCGATTGCCGAAAAACTGGGCTTGTAACCAAAAAATTCTTTTATGAAGGGAGAACATATTATGGGAGCACTTACCGATTTAATCTATGGCGGCGCGAACGCCGTCGCGGGGCTGACTGAGGGAGCCGTCGACAATGCCGTTATCAAATGCGGCGCGGACGCGCCGCTCGCATTCCCGGACACCGCGTATTTCCTGCCGACGATTTATGCCGCAACGGGCGTAAAAGTCAAGACCGTCGGCGACCTTACCGCCTGCGTCGGCGTGTTGAAGTCCTTGATTACGAACAAGGACGACCTCGGCGACGCGCTCAATGCCGGTCTTGCGACCGCCGTCGGCGCGGAGATTCTTGAAGCACTCAAATACCTCCCCGGCGGCAACCCTTACGAGAATGAGGGCGGCATCGGATTCGTACCCGACAAGGTTATCCGCTCGCTCGGCGTGCCGCTTGTCACGGGGGATATCCCCGGCGTCGCGGTCGTCCTCGGTGAAGCCGCCGACGCGAAAAACGTCGCCGAAATCATCAAGGACTATCAGACCAAGGGACTGCTCACGTTCCTGATCGGCAACGTGATTGACCAGGCCGCCGCCGAGGGCGTGAAAATGGGCCTCGACTACCGCGTCGTCCCGCTCGGCCACGACGTTACGGCGGTCACGCACGTCGTCACCGTCGCGATCCGCGCCGCGCTCATCTTCGGCGCGATTCAGCCGGGCGACCTCGCGGGTCTGCTCGCATACACAAAGGAGCGCGTTCCCGCGTTCGTGAACGCGTTCGGCGCGCTCAACGAGGTCATCGTCGCGGCGGGCGCGGGCGCAATCGCGCTCGGCTTCCCCGTAATCGTGGACTCCGACCTCGGAGATATTCAGGTTCCGGGCGCGCTCGTGAGCGTGACGGACTACGCGGAGACCTCAAAAACCTCGCTGGAACTGCGGAACATCAAGGTCAAGGCGAAGAACATCGACATTCCCGTCGGCTTCGCGTCCGCGTTCGAGGGCGAGATCATCAAGAAAGCCGACACACAGGTTGAGTTTTACTCCGGCAAAAACCTCACGGCGGAGCTTGTCGTTCAGCGCGACATAAAAGAGATTGAGGACGGCAAAATCACGGTTATCGGTCCCGACATCGACGGCGCGGACTTCGTGGAGCTGCCGCTCGCGACGTTCGTCGAGGTCGCCGGCGCGAAGATGCAGGCCGACTTTGAGCCGGTTATCGAGCGCAAGATTCACCACTGGTTCAACTACGTGGACGGCATTATGCACACGGGTCAGCGCAACCTGTTCCGTCTGCGCGTTTCCAAGGAGGCGTACGCGGCGGGACTGCGGTTAAAGGACCTCGGCACCGTGATTTACCACGAGATTATGGACGAATTCGACTCCGTTGTGGACAGATGCCAGGTCACGCTGTACACCGAAACCGCGGCTGTTCAGAAAATCCTCGACGAGGAGGCGATGCCGCGCTACAAGGCGCGCGACGACCGCCTCGCCGCGATGACGGACGAGAGCGTCGATACGTTCTACACCTGCACGCTCTGTCAGTCCTTTGCGCCGTCGCACGCGTGCGTCATCACACCGGAGCGGCTCGGCCTCTGCGGAGCCGTCTCGTGGCTCGACGCGAAAGCGACGCGGGAACTCACGCCGGCGGGTCCGTGCCAGCCGATTAAAAAAGAGGGCTTAATCGACGAGAAAAAGGGTGCGTTCACAGCCGTGAACGACGCCGTGAACGCGGCGTCGCACGGCGCGACGACAAGCGTCACGCTCTACTCGATTCTTGAAGACCCGATGACCTCCTGCGGCTGCTTTGAGTGCATCTGCGGCATTATTCCGGAGGCGAAGGGCGTTCTCGTCGTCAACCGCGAGTACGTGGGCCTGACGCCGAGCGGAATGACGTTCGGCGAGCTGGCGAGTATGACCGGCGGCGGCGTGCAGACGCCGGGCTTTATGGGTCACGGGCGGCACTTCATCGCGTCGAAGAAATTTGCCGCCGCGGAGGGCGGCCCCGTCCGCATCGTCTGGATGCCGAAGGAACTCAAAGACGACGTTCGCGAGCGGCTTGACAAGTCCGTCAAGGAGATGTACGGCGTCGAGAACTTCACGGACAAAATCGCCGACGAGACGATTGCGACGGATTCCGAGACGTTGCTCGCATATCTGGAAAAGGTCGGTCACCCCGCGCTGGGATTAGACGATATTATGTAATTGGAGAAACCTTAATATGCCCACTGTCGGAAACTATGAGATAACATTCCGTCCGGAGGGGGGCGAGGACGTAACCGTCTTCGCCTCCCAGGGGGAGAACCTCCTCGACGTAGCAAAAAAGGCGAATGTCGCGATTGACGCTCCCTGCTCCGGCAACGGAAACTGCGGGAAGTGCCGCGTCCGCCTGCTCGAAGGCGAGGTTTACACGCAGATCAACCGCCATATCAACGACAACGACTACTACAACGGCTGGCGGCTGGCGTGCGTGTCCAAGGTCAACGGTCCCTCAAAGATTTTTGTGCCGGATATCGCGTCCGCGTACAAGAGCCGTATGCGCGTGACGGATATGTCCTCGCCGCTGGAAATCAAAATTTTCAACGACTTGCAGGACGGATTGCGCGACGCGGGGCTGAAAATGCACTCCGGCTATTACTCCGCGCCGTTGGAGCTTGAAATTCCGACGCTTGACAGCACAATGCCGGACAACGAGCGGCTCGTGCGCGCCGTGCGCGACGCGACGGGCTTTTTCGACGTGTCCATTCGCTATTCGCTGCTGCGGAATTTGCCGGATATACTGCGCGAGAACGACTTCAAGGTCCGCGTAATGGTTATGGAGGACCGCGGAAGCTCAATGCGTATCCTCGACGTGTTCCCGATTACCGACGACGAACCGATGTGCGGCCTCGCGATTGACATCGGCACGACGACGGTTTCCGCGCTGCTCGTCGACCTCGAAACAGGTCGGATTATCGCAAAGGGCAGCAGCGGCAACGGGCAGATTCGCTACGGCGCGGACGTGATTAACCGCATTATCGAGCAGCAGAAGCCGGGCGGGGTGGAGCGTCTGCGTTACGCCGTTATCCACGAGTCCCTGCTGCCGATTATCCACCGCCTGTGCGATGACTCCGGAATGAAGCCGGAGCGGATATACAGCGCGACCGTCGCGGCGAACACGACGATGAACCACCTGCTGCTCGGCGTGAACGCCAATCACCTGCGAATGGAGCCGTATATCCCCGCGTTTTTTGAAATCGAACCGCTGTTCTCGCGCGAGCTGGGCATAGACCTCTCCCCCGGCGCAAAAATGGCGATCGCGCCCAACATCGGCTCCTACGTCGGCGGCGACGTGACCGCGGGCGCGCTCGCAAGTATGATTTGGAACTCGCCGGAGCTGTCGCTGCTCGTGGACCTCGGAACGAACGGCGAACTCGTGTTCGGCAACAACGAATTTCTGATGGCGTGCGCCTGCTCCGCGGGTCCCGCGTTTGAGGGCGGGGACATCAAGTGCGGAATGCGCGCGACTGACGGCGCGATTGAGGACTGCGAAATCAGCCGCGAGACGATGGAGCCGTCACTGAACGTAATCGGCGGGGAAAAGCCCGTCGGACTGTGCGGGAGCGGGATTATCGACTTGATTGCGGAGCTGTTCCGCGCGAAAATCATCAACGGCAAAGGGAAATTTGTCCGCGAGGGCGAGCGGATTGTCTACGACACCGAGTACGGCGGCGCGCGCTATATCCTCGCGCGCGAGGACGAGAGCGCGACGGGCCGCGAGGTGTTCATCGACGAGACGGACATCGACAACTTTATACGCACGAAGGGCGCGATTTTCTCCGCGATTATGACGCTGACGCAGCCGCTCGGCTTCTCGCCGGAGGACATTGAGCGCGTTTTCGTCGCGGGCGGAATAGGAAGCGGAATCAACATCAAAAACGCGATTACGATCGGTATGTTCCCCGGATTGCCGGAGGAGCGGTTCCAGTACATAGGGAACTCGTCGCTGTCGGGCGCGTACGCGACGCTGATGAGCCGCGAGGCGACGGGCAAACTCTCGTCGCTCGCGAAGTCGATTACCTATGTTGAGCTGTCCACGCAGACGGGCTATATGGACGAATTCGTCGCCGCGTGCTTCCTGCCGCACACGGACGCGTCGATGTTTCCGGAGATTGAATGATGGCGGAACTGCCAAACAACAAGGAAAATTTGCCGCAGGCGCACTATCGTGAGCTTTATGCCGCGCTCGACCCGTCGGACGTTGCGAAACGGACGGGGATTGAATTGCAAGGCCCCGCATTTGCGTTTGACTTTCTCGGTCACAGGTTCACGGCGGCGTTTCCGGAATTTGAGCTGATGTGCGAGCCGCCGTCCGCGGCACTGACGGGACACGCGGCGCAGATTCTGGTTCTGCGGTACCTGATTCGCGGCGCGGCGACGGCGTGGCAAGGGAAATTCCTGTCTTACCGCGAGCTGCCGTGGGGCGAGGTCTACGACGCGAATTTCAACGGCCGGTGCCGCATCCGCCTCGCGCGGACTTACGGCAAAAACCTTGACGGCTTTCGCGCCGCCGCCGAAAATCTCGGCGGCACACCCGTAAAGGCCGGCGACGCGGCTGCGGATTTGCCGCTGCCCGGCGGGATTACGGTACGCGTGATATTGCGCGAGGGCGACGACGAATTCCCCGCGACCTCGCAGTTCCTGTTCTCCGACAACATCGTCTCCGCGTGGGACGCGGAGGATCTGGCGGCACTCGGCGAAGTGATTATATCAGCCTTAAAAGAGGGAAAAGTATGAACGGCAAGCGCAGAAAAAAACGTTATGTCTACAAGCGAATGGGGTATTTTCGCCGTCTTTTGCTGCTCATTTGTTTCTCTGTAATGATTTTTTCGGGATATAATGTCATATCCTCCAAGGTGGAGGATATTCGCGGGAACAACGCGTATGACGACGTTGCCAACGAGTTCCTCAACACGCCTTCGGCAACGCCGACGGAGACCGCCGTCAGCGAGGCGACGCCCACGCCGTCCGAGGTTGAAAACGACGACGTTCCGCCGGCGGAATCCGACGAGCCGAAAACGAGCTACGTTGAGGATTACGCGCCCGACGCGTGGCCGGACGTGGATTTCGACGGACTTTTGAAGAAAAACGCCGACACCGAGGCGTGGCTCATCGGCGTCGGCACGAATATTAATTATCCTGTCGTCCACTCGCACGACAATAGCGATTATCTGACGCATATGTTCGACGGGCGCGCCAGCAAGCTCGGCGCGATATTCATCGACGCGCGCAACCGCGCGAATTTCGTAGACCGCAACACGATAATCTACGGCCACAATATGCGCAACCACAGTATGTTCTGGACGCTTACGCAGTACAAGAGCCGGTATTTTTACGCCGACCACCCGACAATGCGGCTGATTCGCCCTGAGGGGCGGTACGAGATTCAGATATTCGCGGGGACCGTTGCGAACGCAGACGAATCCGAGGTCTGGCAGTTCCAGTTTTCCGACGACGAAGAGTTTGCCGTCTGGGTTCAGATGCTGCGTGACCGCAGTTCTTTCAAGAGCGACGTGACGCTCGGCGCGGGCGACCGCGTGGTTTCGCTGTCCACCTGCTCGTATGAGTTCACGGGGGCGCGGTACGTCGTTTTCGGTAAGCTCGTCCCGCTTGACGGACAGACGATGCCCGCGATTCCGACATTGACGCCGCAGGTCGGCGTCAATCCTTTGGTGCCGTTGAATCCCAAACCGTCGAAACCGTCGTCAAAGCCGTCCTCAAACGGAGGCGGGAACAACCCGCTGCCCGACGACGCGGGAGACCCTGAAACGCCTATCGGCGAGAATATTGTCTCCGACGCGCTCAAAAACGCGTTTGACAGGATAAAAAAACGGGGGTCCTGATTAGAATTCGACGCCGCGGCGCGCCGTCACTCCTTTGTCGTAGGGGTGGCGGCGTTTTACCATCTCCGTCACGTAATCCGCGCGGTCGGTAATCCAGTCCACCTCGCCGTGACCCGTGATAACGACTTCGAGATTCTCCGGAACCGCGTCCAGCAGGGCGCGCAGGGTCTGCTCGTTGAGGAGATTCAGCCGGACCGCGTCCAGCAGCTCGTCAAGGACGAGCAGGCCGCCGCCGGAGACGGCCTCAATCGCGGATTTGAGGTTTTCGTTGTGGATGTCGCGCGTCGCGGCGAGCTGCTCCTCCGTCATATCCTTCGTGAAGCTGTGTCCTGACGCCTTGCCGCGTAAAACCGTGACGTTCGGCAGCTCCGCGAGAGCGACCAGCTCGCCGCTGTTCCAGTCCTTCAAAAACTGCACGAGGACGCACTTCAATCCACAGCCCGACGCGCGGAGCAGCAGACCGAGCGCGGCGGTGGTTTTTCCTTTGCCGTTGCCGAAATAAACGTGAATCATAGCTATATCTCCTTTGCGTTGTACAGAATCGGGGTGTTGCCCCACGTCTCCTCGTCGAGGAACGCGCGGAAGCCTCCGGCGGGTTCGGCGTGCCAGTCATAATATCCGCGCGGCGGGCGCGCGAACCGCTCCATAACCGCCATCAGCGTGCCGCCGTGCGCGACGACGACGACGTAACGGTGTCCCCGCGCGATCGCCTCGCCGATAAGCTCCGCAAAGGCGACGCAGACGCGCCGCGTAAAGCCCGTGCGGCCCTCGCCCTGCGGCGTGTTGCCGAGACAGCCGCCCGCAACCCACGCGCGGTATTGGATATCCTCGCTCATCTCGTCCGCGTTGCGCCCCTCAAAAAGGCCGAAATCCATCTCCCGCAGACCCGTGGACGTGACAATCCGCGCGTTCGGAAACTTGATTGTCGCGGTCTGAACCGCGCGGATTTTCGGCGACGCGTAGACGAGCGGAACCATCGGGAAAACGCCCGATTTCACCGCGTTTTTTACGCCCGCGCGGCATAGCGGCTCGTCCGTGACGCCGATATAGCGTTTTTCGAGGTTGCCCTGCGTCTGCGCGTGACGGATTAAGACTACTTCCAATGTTGAACCCACCCCACAAGTACGATTGACGCGAGCTGCCACAGCTCGCAGCGTTGCAGAAACCAGCCGGCGAGGTCGCCGGACATTCCGCCGAATTTGCGAGTCGCCGTGTACCTCAAATGCGCGAAACACGCGAGCGACACGGCGAGCCACGCGACCGTCCCCGCAAAATCGCTCACGATGCCAAAGGAAAGCCCCATAAAGAAACAGTTGACGCAGCACAGGAAAAACGTGACCTTTTGCGCCGACGCGTCCTTGAACGTCTTTGCCGTGCCGTCGCCGACGTTCGGAAAGCCCGAAACCGCCATTCCGGACATCGCGCGGGATACCGCAAAGCCCAAGCAGAGTCTAAGCACGCCCGCGCCGTTGTAGTCGAACGCGAGGGCGAGCGCGAAGTACGCGATTAGGTGCGTCACCACGCCGATTACGCCGAACGCGCCCGCGCGCGGGTCCTTGAGAATCTCGCGCCGCCGCTCCGGCGTCGTATTCGCGCCGAGCGCGTCGCAGGTGTCGCACAGCCCGTCGAGGTGCAGTCCGCCGGTAATCAGAACCGGAATCAGCGTCACGCCCAAGGCTCGAAGGGCCGCCGCGGCCTCAAAATAATCGCACAGCAGAATCCAGCCGAACATCACCGCGCCGATAACGACGCCGATGAGCGGGAACGCCGCGAGCATATAGCGCATTCCGTCCGGCTCCCAGTTGAGCGATTTCGTGCGCACGGGGATTTTTGAGAACATCGCGAACGCCGTGAGGATTGAGTTAAACAGGTTTTTCATAAAGCCCCCTTGATTTTCGCCGCGACGCCGTTTGTGACCTCGTAAACCTCGTCGAACACGGCCGCGAGGCGGCGGTTCACGTCGCCGACGGCGGCGAGGTAGTCCGACGTTTCAGCGTCGTACCGCTCCGCGTCGCGGGAAATGTCGTTCGACACGACGACGAGGGTTCCGCACTGCGCCGCAAGGGAGAGCACGCCTTCCGTGACCCGCTCCGCGACGTTTTCGCCGCCGACGGTGAAAATCTCGTTCGCGACGAGGTTCCCGATATCCTCCAACAGCGCGACAGTCGGGACTACTCCCTCCGACGCGCTGCGCGCGTCACCTCCCTCAAAGAGGGAGGCTATATCCGTATAGCGTTCCACGGTCTCAAACCCGCGCTCCGCACGCATTTCGCGGTGGCGCGCAATGCGCGCCGCGCCCTCCGCGCCGAACGGTTCCATCGTCGCTACGTAAAAGCGTTTTTCGCCCATTGAAACGGCGAGCTGCTCCGCAAATTCGCTCTTTCCGCTCGCGGAGCCGCCGATAACCAGAATCGTCATTGCGCGCCCTACTGCGGCGTGTACTGCGCGACGCCGATGTCCGCGAACGACGATGAGCCGTGGTAAACCGCGAGCGCGAGGTCGAAGAGCGGCAGGGCCGCGACGGCTCCCGTCCCCTCGCCGAGGCGCATTTCCGCGTTAATCAGCGGCTTTAAGCCGAGGGCGTTCAGCACGGCAATCCCCGCAGGCTCGCCGGAGATGTGGCTCGCGAGCAACGCGGGCGCGCACGCGGGTCGGAGCCGCACTGCCACGAGCGCGGCGACCGCGCTGATGAATCCGTCAATCAGCACGGGAATCCGCGTCAGCGCGCCGCCGATGAAAATCCCCGCCATTCCCGCGATGTCGAACCCGCCGAGGGCGGCGAGCGCGCCGAGGGTGTCGGTTTCCTCCGTTATGTGCCGCGCGATACCGCGGCGGATAACGTCGATTTTGCGCTGCAAGCCCGCGTCGGACAGTCCGGAGCCGCGCCCCGTGACCTCCTCAACCGGCAGACCGAGCAGCGCGGCGCAGAGCGCGGAGGAGGTCGTCGTGTTGCCGATACCCATTTCGCCCGTGGCGATGATGTTGTACCCGCGCGACTTCATATCGTGCGCGAGCGCGACGCCGTTTTTGACTGCGATTTCCGCCTGTTCGCGCGTCATAGCGGGCTTTTCGAGGAAGTTTTCCGTGCCGTTCGCGACGCGCTTGTCGATAAGACCCGCGAAGTCGGGGCGCGTGTTCATCCCCATATCCACGGGGTAGACGTCGGCGCGCGCCGCCGCCGCCATTCGGCATACGGAGGTCTGCCGCCGCACGAGGTTCCGCGCGACGGACATCGTGACGCTCGAATCCGTCTGCGTCACGCCCTCCGCGACGACGCCGTTGTCCGCGCACAGCACGAGGACGCACCGCTTGTCCAAGCGCACATCCGCGTTGCCCGTTAACGCGGCAATCCGCACGATTGATTCCTCCAAAAGCCCAAGGGAGCCGAGCGGCTTGGCAATCGCATCCCATTTTTCCCGCGCGGCAATTCCGGCGTTTTTCTGCTTTATGTCCATTATTAAGCTCCTGTTGACTAAGTGTGATTTTTGCGTTAAAATAGTTTATCTCAACATTATACAACAAGGATATATAAAATGCAAATAGACATTAACCGACTTTTTGTGTCCACCGTCGCGGGTGACGCGCGGGAGACCGCGACGGAACACGGCCTCGGACTGGAAATCGCGGAATTCTGCACGGCGATGAATATGGACGACGATTTTGCCGCGTGGGACGCGAAGGTGCGCGGCGAGATTGACGGGGTTTCGCGCGTCGCTTTTCACGCGCCGTTCAACGAGCTTTGCCCCGCCGCGATTGACCCGAAAGTCCTGCAAATAGCGCGGGAGCGGTACCGCCAGGCGGCGAAGCTCGCGTATGCCTACGGCGCGCGGCGGATGGTCGTCCATTCGGGCTACGTGCCGCTCGTCTACTTCAAAGGATATTTCCACGAGAAGAGCGTAATATTCTGGACGGAACTCCTCGCGGACATTCCCGACGATATGACGCTGCTGCTCGAAAACGTGTTGGAGGACGAGCCGCGGCTCGACGCGCAAATCGTCGCGGAGGTCAACGACCCGCGCCTGCGGCTCTGCTTCGACATCGGCCACGCGAACACAATCGCGTCCGACGTGCCGATTGACGAGTGGATTACGGCCGTCGCGCCGTACCTCGGTCACCTGCACCTGCACAACAATTACCGCGACTGGGACCACCACAACCCGCCCGGCGACGGGACGATTGATATGGTTCCCGCGCTGACGCGGCTCTTAAATGAGGCTCCCGACTTCACGATTACGCTCGAATCCATCGAATCCGCGCCCGCCGCGAAGTGGCTGCGCGACAACGGGTTTATCGTATGAGTCTGATTGAGGCTCACGGGCATATTATGGCGAACGGCGTATCCTACGCGCAGGCCGCCGCGCTGCACAGAGACGCGCCGGACGAAGCGGCGGTACGCGCCGCGCTCGCGCAGGTGCGGGACTGCGGCGTGACCTTTTTCCGCGACGGCGGCGACAAATTCGGCGTGTCGCAGCTCGCAAAAACGCTCGCGCCCGAATACGGGATAATTTACCGCACGCCGGTTTTCATTCTGCACCGCGAGGGGTTTTACGGCTCAATGTACGGCTTCGGGTACCGCGATATGACCGGCGCGCGCGCGCTAATCGCCGAGGCGCGGCGCGGCGGCGCGGACTTCATCAAAATCGCCGTGTCGGGTATGCTCGACTTCGACGGCGACGGCGGCGTTACGGGTCCCGCGCTGCCGCAGGGTGAAATCGCGGAGCTTGTGAAGCTCGCGAACGGCGAGGGCTTCGCCGTGATGGCGCACTGCAACGGCGCGGAGAACGTAAAAAACGCCCTGCTTGCGGGCGTTTCGAGCATTGAACACGGGTTTTATACGGACGCTGACGGCGTCGCGCTGATGAAAGAAACGGGCGCGGTCTGGGTGCCGACGTGCGTCACGGTCGCGAATAACCTCGACGGCTCGCGGTTCCCCGCCGCGACGATGCGCGGGATTCTCGAAAAACACGCGGAGACGCTGAAATACGCCGCGAAACGCGGCGTACTGATCGGAAACGGCTCGGATTCCGGCGCGTATAATGTGCCGCACGGGCGCGGCGCGGCCGACGAAGCGGCGTTTTTGGCTTCGCTCGGCGTTGACACGGGCGCGGGGGACGCGAAAATCGCGGAGGTTTTTTAGGCTTCGGCTTTCGGCTGTAATTTCGAGTACGCGATTTTGCCGACGAGCGTTTTCGGCAGCTCCGCGACGAACTCAAACTCGCGCGGGCGGTTGTACGGCGCGAGGGCCTCGCGGCTGTAACGGCGCAGTTCCTCCGGCGCGGCGGCGGCGTCCGCGCCGCTTTCGAGGACAATAAACGCCTTGACCCGCTGCATACGGTAGTCGTCGGGGACGCCGACGACACAGCACTCGCGCACGAGCGCGTGCTTTTGCAGTATGTTTTCGACGTGGTACGGGTATACGCTGTACCCTGAGGACACAATCATTCGCTTGATGCGCCCCTTGAAGTACACAAAGCCGTCCGCGTCCATCTCACCGAGGTCGCCCGTGTGGAGCCAGATTTTTCCGTCGTCGTGGAGCCGCAGGGCGGTTTTCGTCTCCTCCTCGTCGTCGTCATAGCCGAGCATAACGGTCGGGCCGGAGATGCAGATTTCACCCCCGACAATCTTGAACAGCGTGTCGCGGAACGGTACGCCGATGCTGCCGTCCTTCGCCAGCGTTTTCGGCGTGAGGCAGCAGGCCGTGACGCACTCCGTCAGGCCGTAACCCTCCCGCACCGCGATTTCCGCGCCGTGGGCGGCGAGGAACGCGTCGAACCGCGCTTTCAGTTCCGGCAGCATCGAGTCCCCGCCGGAGAACACGCCGCGCAGCGGCGAGAGGTCGAGTTTTTCCGTTTTCGGCAGGCGCAGCAACGCCTCAAAGAGCGTCGGAACGCCCGCGATATAGTT